>LVCQ01000006.1 GCA_001644975.1 Piscirickettsiaceae bacterium NZ-RLO1 | reverse complement strand
CGCTTACGATCGGCTAAAATGCTCTTAACTATAGCTATGATCTACTTGATCATTGTTATTGGTTGTTATTATTAGAGTCATGCTATCGGTATTTAGAGTTTTTAGCACTGTCATTAATATTAGGATATTTCTGCTTAGTTAGTGCTAGTTTTAGCGCTATTTGCAAGAAGCATATTGTACTTAAAGATTATTTTTATACTCTCGAATAAGCGCTAATCGCTTGCTTTGAATCGCTTCACCAATTTGAGCACCTTGTAAACCTTGCTGGATAAATTCGCTTGGATTAATATTTTCCATTATTTTAACGTAGTACTGTAATTTTTCTTTATAATTGGGTAATTTATTTTGATTTAGATTACAAGAATCAGCGAAGTTATTTAACTTCTGAGTATTTTTAAATGCACTTAATTGATTGAGTAAATCTAGAATTTGCTCTGCACTTTGTTTGGACAGGCTATAATAAACAGGGTGTAATTGGGCTGTGGTTAACATAACTGAGCTAAATGATTTAGGAATGCGCAAGCGCTGAATGAGTGGCTTAAGGTTTGACTGCTTTGAGTAATAAGTAGTCTTTAGTGCACTGGCAAAGCGAATTTGTGGTTTTTCCTGTTGATCTAAACAGCTTAAAAAGTGTGGCCAAAGATTGCATTGCAGCTCCCAGGCGGTATCTTTTACTTGATTGATTAAGGCATCCATCTCAGGGAACAATATTTTTAACGCACCACATTGTTCTAGTGTAGAAAAAAAGGCGCTGGGTGATTTTTCATGTAAGGCTTTTGATAATTCTTGCCAGACGCGTTCAGCGACTAAGGCATTGACTTCACCGGTTTGAACCATCTGGGTCATCAGTGTGAGTGTTTCTGCTGCGATCGTAAAGCCCAGATGATGGTAGCGGGCGAGAAAGCGCGCGATGCGTAAAATGCGCACTGGGTCTTCGCTAAAAGCGGGGCTGACATGGCGTAACAACTTATTTTTTATATCTTGTTGGCCATGATAAGGATCAATGATCTTGCCATGGTGATCTTTGGCCATCGCATTAATGGTTAAATCCCGCCGCATCAGGTCTTCTTCGAGGGTGACAGTTGGATCAGTATGGATGGTAAAGCCATGGTAGCCTTGAGCGGTTTTGCGCTCGGTACGGGCCAGAGCATATTCTTCTTTAGTCTGAGGGTGTAAAAAGACAGGAAAATCTTTGCCTACAGGATGATAACCTTGTTTTATCATTTGCTCAGGCGTACTACCGACGACGACCCAGTCTTTATCTCCTGTGGGATAATTGAGTAATTCATCGCGGACGGCACCACCAACTAGAAATATTTTCACAAGATTACCTGATTAGTTATTGTTCTCAAATTTGATTTTACTATGACTGCTTTATTAATTATACCTAAAAGCGATAGACAATATCTGCTTGGATATCGGTTTAGATATGGGCGCCTGTGCATGGTATTTTTTTGTAGATTCTGCTATTCTGTAGCGTCTTTTAGAGGTAGATTGTTTAGCGAATTTTCAGGGTGTGTTGGAGCGGATAATGAGCAAAAAGCTATATATTCAAACTTATGGCTGTCAGATGAATGAGTATGATTCAGCAAAAATGGCTGAATTGTTAGGTGAGAGTGAAGGCTTTATTAAAACAGATACCCCTGATGATGCGGATGTATTACTGGTTAATACCTGTTCTATTCGTGAAAAAGCTCAAGAAAAGGTCTTTCACCAGTTAGGGCGTTGGCGTAAATTCAAGGAGAAAAACCCCAATGTTATAATCGGCGTTGGTGGCTGTGTGGCTAGCCAAGAGGGTGAAAATATTGTTAAACGCGCACCCTTTGTTGATCTGGTTTTTGGTCCACAGACCTTGCATCGCTTACCTGAGATGATGCAAGAGTCGAAAAACGATAAGCGCTCTGTGGTTGATATTTCGTTTCCTGAAGTTGAAAAATTTGATAATTTGCCAGAACCTAAAGCCGATGGCCCAACCGCCTTTGTTTCCATTATGGAAGGCTGTAGTAAATACTGTACGTTTTGTGTGGTGCCTTATACCCGTGGTGATGAAATTTCACGACCCTTGGATGATGTTTTAGCCGAAGTCGTGAGTTTAGCTGAGCAAGGCGTGCGTGAAATTAACTTTTTAGGCCAAAATGTCAATGCTTATCGTGGGGTGATGCATGATACGGCAGAAAAGGCTGACCTGGCGATGTTGATCAGTTATACCGCGGCCATTGACGGTATCGATCGAATTCGCTTTACTACATCACACCCTGTTGAATTTACTGATAGTTTAATTGCGGCTTATGCGACGGTGCCAGAACTTGCGAGCTTTTTGCACCTGCCTGTTCAAGCGGGCTCTGATCGCATTTTAGCGGCGATGAAGCGTGGGCATACTGCGTTGGAATATAAAAGCAAAATTCGTAAGTTGCGCAAAGCACGTCCTGATTTATGTTTATCGTCTGATTTTATTATCGGCTTTCCCGGTGAGACGGATAAAGATTTTGAAGACACGATGAGTTTAATTGCGGATATCGGTTTTGATAATTCATTTAGCTTTATTTATAGTCGGCGTCCTGGCACGCCAGCGTCGGATCTTCCTGATGATATAGCGATGGAAGTAAAGCAAGCACGTTTGGAGCGCTTACAAGAGCGTATCAAGCAGCAGACCATGGCGATTAGTCGTCGTATGCTCGGTAATGTAGAAAACGTGTTAGTGACTGGGGTATCTAAGAAAAACCCTGATGAATTACAAGGGCGTACTGAGAATAATCGGGTGGTGAACTTTATTGCGCCCAAAGCGGCGATTGGTGGCTTTGCCAAAGTAAAGGTGACGAAGGTCTTGGGCTTTTCATTACGAGGTGAACTTGTTTCTTTAGAAAATAAACTAAACTAAAGAGGTAAGGGCGCACTCTAATTAGGAAACTAACAAAGGCTTGATTATTTAATAAAAAAGTCGTTATTCTTAAGGTTGAATGTGAATTACAACGTTAACATAAAGCGGAAATTATTGGATACACAGTTAGAAAGCAGCCGGCTAGAGCTTCTCCCTGAAGACAATCGTCGTTTAGCAGAAGTTTGTGGCCAGTGTGATGAGCACTTGCGTCAAATCGAGCAACGCTTAGGCGTTGAAATCAGCAGTCGAGGCAATGTCTTCCAGATTATTGGTTATAAAAAACCGGTACGGGTGGCTGAGCGTATTATTCAATCGTTATATGCAGACGCAGAAACATTGGGCAATTTAGACCCTAACCAGGTGCATTTATATTTGCAAGAACAAAGTAATGATTTAGCTGAAAAGAAAGAATCGGCTGAGGCTTGTGAATATGATGATGGTCTAGTGATTCATACGCGCAAATTGCAGATTAAACCACGGGGTAAAAATCAAAGTTATTATATTCAAAATATTAATAATCATGATATTAACTTTGGTGTGGGACCTGCAGGCACCGGTAAAACTTATTTGGCGGTCGCTTGTGCAGCACGTGCACTTGAAATGGGTAAAGTGAAGCGTATTTTATTGACGCGCCCAGCAGTAGAGGCGGGTGAGAACCTTGGTTTTTTGCCTGGAGATTTAGCACAAAAAGTTGATCCTTATTTACGGCCACTCTACGATGCATTGTATGAGATGCTGGGTATAGAGCAAGTCGATAAGCTCATCAGCCGCAATATCATTGAAGTGGCACCATTGGCGTATATGCGTGGACGGACACTGAATGATGCGTTTGTGATTTTGGATGAAAGTCAAAATACGACAGCAGAGCAGATGAAAATGTTTCTCACCCGTATCGGCTTTGGCACACAAGCGGTGATTACTGGCGATATTACCCAAGTGGATTTACCACGGGGAAAAATGTCAGGTTTAAAGCATGCGATTGAAGTGTTATCGGATGTTGCCGGAATTAGCTTTACCTTTTTGCGTGCGCGTGATGTGGTACGCCATCCCTTAGTGCAACGTGTTGTTGAAGCCTATGATAGTCATGGTGCGGAGCGAGATGATTAAGTTATGAACGCTAATAAAGCACTAGCGCTTGATATTGAGTTTCAAAATGGCCTGAATGCTCATAGCTCTGATACTCCATCCATGGGGTTACCGAGTGAGGAAGCGATGAGTCGCTGGATTGAATATGCTATACGTGGGCGCCGTCAAGCCGCTGAACTTTGTGTGCGTATTGTTGAAAAAGATGAAATTCATGCACTTAATGCAACCTATCGCCATAAAGATCAGCCGACCAATGTGTTGTCTTTTCCAGCTGAATTGCCTAAAGAGCTAAAATCACCGTTATTAGGCGATATTGTTATTTGTAAGGCGATTGTTGAGCAAGAAGCGATTGAACAAGAAAAACTATTAGAAGCCCATTGGGCACATATGCTGGTTCATGGTGTGTTGCATTTATTAGGCTTTGACCACATTGACGATAAAGACGCTGATGCGATGGAAACGCTAGAAATTGATATTTTAAGCCAACTTGGCTATGCAAATCCCTACCAACAGAAGGAAGTATCCCCTGTATGAACGATGACCCCGGCAGTAGCACCTCGAGCCGTTCTTGGTTAGACCGTCTTGGTTTAGGATTCTTAGGTGAACCTAAGGATAAAGAAGATCTGTTCGAGTTATTAAAAGATTCCGTCGACCGTAAACTGATTGATATAGAAACAATGACCATGATGGAAGGCGTTTTGCAGGTTTCTGAAATGCAAGTGCGCGATATCATGGTGCCACGAGGGCAGGTTGTTGTTGTTGATCATGATGCAAAGCCTGATGACTTTTTACCGACGATTATTAAATCCTCACATTCACGTTTTCCGGTTATTGGGGAAAATAAAGATGAAGTCATTGGTTTATTATTAGCAAAGGATTTACTCCCTTATTGTTTTTGTAAGGAAGAGGACATTGAGCTTGCTGCATTATTACGGCCGGTGCTGTTTGTGCCTGAAAGTATTCGTTTGGATGCGTTACTGAATAAATTTCGTAGCACGCGCAATCATATTGCTGTTGTTATTGATGAATATGGCGGTGTTGCGGGAATTGCGACCATTGAAGACATCTTAGAGGAAATCGTCGGTGAGATTGAAGATGAACATGATGCGGTGGTTGATGAGTTTATCAAGAAACAAACTGAAGATTGTTATATAGTGCGGGCTTTAACTCCTATTGATGATTTTAATGAATTTTTTAAAGCAGAGCTGGATGATGAAGAGTTTGATACTATCGGTGGCTTGGTAACGCACCAATTTGGTTACTTACCACAAAAAGGTGAGTCCGTAGTGATTGCTCAGTATCAGTTTACAGTCCTTAGTACTTCGGGACGGCGTATTCAACTTTTACAAGCAGAGCCTGTAAAAAATTAAAATCAGTGTACAATTGAGAGATTGTACGCTTAATGCAGGTAGCGCAGATCAATATGTCATCATCAGTGCAATTACTGAGTTTTAAACGCTGGTGGGGCGATGGAGTCGCCTTGCTGAGTGGTATTTTAGGCACCTTAAGCATGGCGCCTTTTAACTTTAGTTACCTAGCAATCGTATCCGCGTTGTTATTAATTTTTACCTTAAGGGATGCCAGTGTGCGCCGTGCACTGTGGCGTGGTTGGCTGTATGGCCTTGGGTTGTTTTTAACCGGCAGTAGCTGGGTTTATGTGAGCATAGCGACTTATAGTGAGGCGGGTGTTATTGGTGCTGCGGCATTAGCCTTGTTATTTGCAAGTATTCTTGCACTTATTTCAATGACTAAAAGTATGTTGATTCGACGTTTTTTTAACTTGCATTCGCCTTTGGTATTGTTAACTGCAGTGCCGGCAATTTGGGTGTTGATTGATTGGTTACAAAGCTGGTTATTTACAGGGTTTCCTTGGCTTTATTTAGGTTATAGCCAGCTGACTACACCTTTAGCAGGTTTTGCTCCTATTTTTAGTGTATATGGTGTCACGTTAGCTGTTGTTTTATCGGCAGCGTTTATTTTAATTATTTTACGTGGCCCAAGCCATAATTGGCGTTATTTATCAATCATTGGATTAGCTGTTTTATTTGCCTTTGGTATGGTTTTGAAAAAAGTACCATGGACACAGCCAGATAGTCAGCCGTTTCAAGTGGGCCTTGTGCAGGGTAATGTCACCATGTCGATGAAATGGGACCCTGAACAATGGA
Source organism: Piscirickettsiaceae bacterium NZ-RLO1 (assembly GCA_001644975.1). Classification (GTDB taxonomy): domain Bacteria; phylum Pseudomonadota; class Gammaproteobacteria; order Piscirickettsiales; family Piscirickettsiaceae; genus Piscirickettsia. The sequence continues at coordinate 41,189 of LVCQ01000006.1, read as the reverse complement.
CTGATAATATTGAACATTATCAAGAGTTATCTCAGCCGCTTTTTTTGAATAACAAAACGCGCTTAATTATTTGGCCGGAAACAGCTGTCCCTATTTTAGCCCACCAAATTCCGGGCCCATTGGCTGAGCTTAATGAGCAAGCAAAGGCTAGGAATATTGGTCTTGTTTTTGGTATTCCCCTGCAATTTCGTGGGCAGTTTTTTAATGGCATGCTTGGGGTGGGAAATGCACATGGTGCGTATATGAAGCGTCATCTCGTCCCTTTTGGTGAGTATTGGCCGAGCTGGTCCGAATTTTTTGGTCGTTGGTTAAATTTACCGATGTCAGATTTTACTGCGGGTAAAGAGAATCAAAAGCTAATGCGCTTAGGTAAAATGTCCTTTATTTCTTTAATTTGTTATGAAGTTGGTTTTCCTGAGCTCGTGCGAGAAGGCTTACCGTGGGGAGGTTTTATCGTTGCAATAAGTGATTCCAGCTGGTTTGGCCATAGTATTGCTAAATACCAAATGTTGGAAATGGCGCAAATGCGGGCACTTGAAACGGGTCGATATTTTTTAAATGTTGATAATAGTGGTGTTACTGCTGTCATTAGCCCTATGGGTAAAGTGCTTAACCAAGCAAAACCGGATCGCTCTGAGGTAATTACAGGTGAGGTTACCATTATGCAAGGAGCAACACCTTGGGTTAGTGATGGCATTCATTTAATTGGTTTAGTTATTTTATTACTGCTTGCGGTAGCTGTCTTTATTCAAACACGGGGTCTTAATAAGTAGATACTGTGATGGCTATGAAAAAGTTGAGAAAAGTTTAGCGATTTAGCTCTAGTATTTAATAGTCTGTACTTAAGAATAACAAGGATAAGTAAGCTGCTTGGTAGGGCCAATAAGGCATAGTCCCGCGGGTTGGACTTGCCTTGTTGACCTAAATCAATTATAAACCCATTTGTTGCTGTTGTTCTGGTTGCGTAGGTGCAGTTTGTTGCTGTTGTTGCTGGAATAAGAGCGCAGCTTGCTGTTGCTGCTGTGGTGCAGAACTAGGGCCAGGAGGGCCATCAACTGTATCTTGTCCATGGAATAGTGGACTTTTTGAATACTTTTCCCTTGCAGAAGAGACTAACTCCTGGCGTTCTAGAGCGCTTAGATGACCTTTTGTTGACAGTTGTTTTCTTGTCGCCATGAGCCTTTCTGTAGCTTCTTCTTCAGCTCCAGTTATGTCTTCATGCTGTTTAATTTTAGCCATAGCTCCTTGAATAGAATCTGATTTATTTACAGAAGAGGCGAAGCCTTTCTTTTCTAATTTATCTACTCCTTCTTCCCTATCTTTGACTTCTTCACCGACATCATTTTTTGCCATGTAGCCGTCAATCTCATCGTTTGCTTTGCTTTTTTTATCAAGATCAACTTCTGATTGGTTATTATCATTGTTTAGTGTAGGCATAATGCTTACTCCTTAAATTTTTGCACGTTATAGTTTTTTCTTTCTGTAAAGCATTTATATATCAAGAACATGAGGTTGTACTTTCAAGGTTATGTAAATTTGCTCAACCTTAACTATGGGCTGATTTAGAGCGTGAAGGATGGATTAGATTAACTGTAGAAGATTTTCTGACCAGTATTATAACTAAATATGGTTTTTTACTTTTTAAGTAGAGTGAGAGAAGGAGGTTTTAGTAAATTTGCGCGAGAATAAATTTTTTTATTTAAAATAAATTACTTTGCACAGTGCTTACGTTTATCGAGTAGATATTACATTGAAAACAGGCTCAAATATTTATTATTTTAAATAGCTGTAGTGTCGTTTGCGTCTTATGGAGAAAAATAGGCATGGTTAAACTAATTAGAAATAGTTGAAGAGCCTTTTAGGGTACTTAATTAAGCCATGCCGTGGAGGTAAGAGTGTTACATGATTGTGCAGCATTTTTTGGTTGCTTTATCCTGTATTTGATGCGCTTCATCTCGTGTTGACTCTGCTTGTTGTTGGAATAGGCTGGCTTCTTGGGCCGCTGATTTTGGGTTTTGGGAGACTGTTATAGGTTTCACAGTATTTTCTCCGTAGTGGCTTTGGGATACAGCTATTTCCTGTTGTTTTGGAGGGGGGCAGGATTGCTCGTCTATTTCTAATGGTAATGGCTGCTGTGTTTCTTGTGTTAGTAAGTTTTTTTCAGCGTTTGCTAATCTTTCTACGGCTTCTTTTTCAGCTTGAACTATGTCTGCACGTAGCCTAATCAGGAACACGGCTTCTTGAATTGTTTTGGGTTTTTTTTGTAAAAAGGAAACTTGTTTTTCTTCTGCTAATCTTGTTATGTCGTTTTGTCTGTCAGAACACTCTTTTGGAATACTATTTTTTTCGTCAGCCATTATATTTATCTCTTAAGTATGTTTATAAATTGAAATGTTTCTTCTGAAAATTATTCATATATCAATAATGTGTTTATTATAAGTTAATTAAATGTAAATTTAATAAATTTTAACAATGTTTCCTGTATATTTATACGTTTTCTGAACTGATTTATTTTTTGTTTTTTATTGAGGCAATACACCAAAGTTTTTTTCATAGCTTGTTTTAAAGATTTGCCATGCTTGATGAATTTTTGGAATGTTATCTTTAAAATTGTTTTTTTCTTGTAACATGTGTGTGTAGTAAAATGCAGTGACATTTTGATTTTTATCAGGGTAGGCATTGAGCATTGCATTGATATTAGCCTTGCTATCATCTACAAAAAGAATGCTTTTAAAGTGTAAGCCTAAGCGTTTTAATATCAGCTTGAGCATAAGCCCTTTATTTTGCCCGGCACTAAAGAGAATGCTATTGCCATAGCTGATGAGGCGCGGTGTTTGCCGGTGAAATTGTTTAATCTCAGCGGGGGTTAAGCCTGTTTTTTCAAGATGATTAAGGTGGTATGGCAGGTATTCATGGATGGTGCCTGTTTTATTAAAGCGATAGCCGCTGGCTGTTAGAGAGGCCTCAGTACTATTACGAAACTCAGGGCTGCGAGCGGTTAAAATTAACAGATTAAAGCCTTGCTGTTGCAGTTTGCTTACAAGTTTAGGCTGATCAGTTTCTACAGGCTGGCTTTTGCTTAAAGTAAATAACATGCCTTGAATTTTTAATAAATTTTGAACGCTATGTGCTTCTAGGAGCGGGCTTTTGGGGTTATTTTTAAGTAAGTTGCTTTGCCAGTCCCACCAAGACGCCCCACCGAAGGGTTGTTTTAATTTAAGCAAGGTATCATCAATATCAAAGACGACAAGAATATCTTTTGGAGAATATTGCTCTGCTGCTTGTTCAGCTTGTTGGTAAAATTGCTTAAATGTATGAACGGTGATTTGTTGTGAGGCTAGGCAAAAAGGAGAGGTTAATGTGATAAGGCCCAATGTCAATACGAGGGCTAAAAAACGAGTGTGCATAGTAATTATACCTAATTGTTATTAGTCTTGTTTATTAGTTGCTAAGATTTAATTTGACGTGATTCGTGATTGCACTAAGAAAAGAAAAAGCTGCAAGGTAACAGCTAAATCTTAACTTAGGTGTGTGAGAGTTAGTTGTTACGCAGTAAATCATTAATGCTGGTTTTGGCTCGGGTTTTTGCATCAACTTGTTTAACGATTACCGCGCAATTTAAGTGACATTGGCCTTGCTGTGAGGGTAAGCTACCGGCAACGACAACAGAACCACTTGGAATCCGACCATAGGAAATTTCATTTTTTTCACGGTCATAGATTTTAGTACTTTGGCTGATAAAGACCCCCATGCCTATGACAGAGTTCTCTTCGATGATCACGCCTTCGACAATTTCAGAGCGCGCACCAATGAAGCAGTTGTCTTCAATAATGGTCGGTGTCGCTTGCAAGGGCTCTAGAACACCACCAATACCAACACCACCAGAAAGGTGGACATTTTTACCAATTTGCGCGCATGAGCCGACAGTTGCCCAAGTATCGACCATCGTCCCTGAATCAACATAAGCGCCGATATTGACATAACTTGGCATGAGCACTGTATTTGGTGCGATATAAGCGCCGCGACGTGCTGTTGCTGGTGGTACAATGCGCACTCCCTGTTGCTCATAGTCGTGCTGAGCATACCCTTGGTATTTAAGTGGCACTTTATCATAAAATTGCTGGTTGGAGTGATTGATGATTTGGTTATTACTGGTTACAAAAGAGAGCAAAACTGCTTTTTTCAACCACTCGTGGGTGTGCCAGTGGCCGTTAATTTTTTCAGCAACACGCAACTTGCCTTGATCGAGTTGCTTTATCGCTTCTGCAATTGCGGTGCGTTCATGGGCCTGTAAGGTGTTGCTATTTAAGTGAGCGCGTCTTTCGAAGAGGTCATGAATGATAGGTTCTAGTTCGGTCATATTATATCGCCTTTTCTGCTGTTAATTCGCCTCGAAGATTTTCGGTCATTTTGTTTTTAATGAGTGTAATATCTTGATGGCAGCTAAATAACCAAGAAAGCTTAGTGAGTGCGGCCTCCGGTGTCATGTCGTGGCCATTGATAACGCCCGCATCCAGTAAAGCATGGCCGGTGCTATAATTTTGCATTTTCACTGCGCCCTGTAAGCATTGTGTGCAATTAACAATGACAACACCGCGATTATTGGCCTGCTGCAATGCCTTTAAGAAGGATAAATTTTGATTGGGTGCATTGCCGGTGCCATAGCTTTCAAGAATAATACCATTGATATCCTGGGCCAAGACATGTTCTAAAATCGTCATGGAAAAGCCTGGAAATAATCGAAAGGCGGCAATTTTTGCATCTTGCCAGGCTGGCAGTTTGATCGCGGGTGTTGAGGGAGGAAGGATGAGGTGTTCTCTAATTTTAATCTCAATGCCGATTTCAGCAAGGGGTGGGAAATTGGGTGAGCGAAAGGCGTTGAGCCGATCAGCATAGGTTTTCTGGCTGCGGTTGCCGCGCAGTAAATAATTATTAAAATATAAGCAAACTTCTGGAATTGGGTGATGATTGGCAATCAATAAGGCATCGATAATATTACAAGCGGCATCATTGCGAATTTGACCAATTGGAATCTGTGAACCGGTAATGATGACTGGTTTATTTAAGCTAGGTAATAAAAATGACAGTGCTGAGGCCGTATAGGCCATGGTATCAGTGCCATGTAAAATAACAAAACCATCGTATTGGTCATAATTTTCTAAGATATCTTTAGCGATATTGACCCAATCTTGGGGAGTGGCATTTGCTGAATCAATCAGTGGGTTATATTCATTGAGAACATAATTCGGCATTTTTTCATGGTTAATGGCAGGGAGCTCAGCCATCTGTTTGGCAAGAAATCCAGGGAAAGGGTTGAAGCCTTGCGTTGTCGGTTGCATACCGATGGTGCCACCAGTGTAGGCGATATAGATTGTTTTTTTAGCCACAGCTTTTGTCATTTAAGGTGACTCCTGAATTTTATCAAAATGGTAGCACAGACTTTGAGCTATTTTATTTAAGAGGGATTTATCGTCTATGGGTTGGCGTTCTTGATCGGTGATATACAGCGTATCTTCAACACGCTCACCAAAAGTGCTGATCTTGGCATTGTGAATAATCAGGTTGTGTTGGGATAGTGTTAAGCCAATATAAGCTAATAATGATGGCTGGTTACGGGTAATCAGTTTTAGTGCTGTCATTTTAGAAGGAGTGGTTTGAAAGCTCACCTGGGTTGGGACATGAAAGTGACTGAGCCTGGCGTTAGGGAGGCGTTTAACAAAAGAGGGGAGGTGTTGGTTGGCGATGGCGGTACTAAGTTGTTGCTTTATTTCATTGAGACGTATTATGCCTTCGGGAGGGGTATTGTCTTGCTCAAAAATAACGTAATGATGCAGGCTGTAGCCATTGAGTGTGGTGCTAAGGGCCGCTTCATTCACGCTGATATTGAGCCGGTCAAGCGCATTGACGATGCGTGTAAACAAATGCGCACTGTCTTGACAGTAAATAAACACCTGGGTAATTTTTGGCTGTTCACTGTGCTGAAAGTCAATGATGGGTAGTTTAGCTGGGGTTAAGGCTAGCACTAAGGTTGTCTGGTAAGCGATCGTTTGGGCGGAGTTTTTAATAAAATAGTCATTATGCCAATATTGCCAGAGATCTAGCACTTGCCCAGATGAGAAGATATTCATATTAAGGAGCGCAAGTGCATCGGCTTGATTTTCTTGCATGTGTTCGATAACCAGATGGTCTGTATCGCTGCCGCGCTTTAAGGCATCTTTAGTGGCAAGGTAAAGGTTTTTCAGTAAGGCTTCTCGCCAGCTATTCCAAAGCTTTGGATTGGTGCCTTGAATATCGGCGACTGTTAAGACATATAAATAGTTTAAATGGGTCAAATCCCTTATTTTGTGTGCAAATTCGTTAATGACATGGGGGTCTTGAATATCTTTGGTTTGTGCGGTTTGTGACATTAGTAGATGATGCAATACCAACCAGTTGACCAGGCGTGTTTGATAAGGCGTATAACTATGGGCTTGGCAGAATACATTGGCGTCGATGGCGCCTTCTTCAGAGTGTTGGCCGTCACGACCTTTGGCAATATCATGGAAAAATGCTGCTGTATAGATAATTGCCGGGTCTTCTAAAGTGTGACTGACGCTTTCATAATGCTTTAAATGTTGAGTGTGACTCTGGTCTTGATTTTTTTGTGAATTGCAAAACTTTTCGATGTTTTGCATGACAAATAAAGTGTGTGTATCAACAGTATAGCTATGGAATAAACTGTATTGCATTTGGCCGATGATGGCGCCAAAGATTGGCAGATAAGCGCCAATAATGCCAAAGCGGTTCATCATGCGCAATTGGCTTGGGTGTTGTAATAACGTGGCAAAAAGGCGCTGATGTTCTCGGTGGTCGCGATAACCTTCATCTATGAGGGCGAGGCTTTCCATCAGTGCTTTACTGGTTTTAGCGTCAATGTCAAGGAGTTGATCTTGCTTGGCTAAGCACAGAAATATCTCGAGGATGAGTTTGGGCTGCTCCTTAAAACTGTAATGCTCAGCAAGGCCAATATAATGGCCTGTTTTAATAAAAGGGGTTTTGCCAATCGGTTGGCTTGCTACTTGAGCAAAGGATTGTTCGAATTGGCGCATTAAAATGATAAAAAGTAGGCGTAGCTCAGCAGCATGGCGAAAGTAGTTTTGCATCATCATACTTGCAGTGTCGTTGCTAGATTCGCCGTGATAGCCTAAAAACTCAGCTAGCTTGGGCTGATGATCAAAGAGTAGGCGGTTTTCTTTGTGTTGAGTGCATAAATGTAGGCCAAGGCGAATTTGTGCAAAGAATTGTTGTGCTTGCGCTAATTTGCGGTATTCAAGTCGTGTTACCAGTTTACGCTTATAGAGCTGAATAAGGTGTATGTCACCAAAATGATGCAGTAATAACCAGCGTAGGGTGTCAAGGTCGCGTAATCCCCCTGGGCTATTTTTAATATCAGGCTCTAGGTTATAAACAGTATTTTGAAATAACTGGTAACGTTTTGAACTTTCTCTTTGCTTTTCCTCAAAGAAGCGCTGTTTAGACCAGACCTTAAGTGAGCGTAGTTTCTGCTGGAGCTCGGTAAACAAGGCTTTATCGCCATTTAAATAGCGTGTTTCTAAGATGCTGGTAAAAAAGACGGGGTCATGGCTACTGTCTTTGAGGCACTCTGCTGGGGTGCGGACGCTATGACGAATTTCTAGACCGGCATCCCAGCATTGTGTTAAAAATACACTGATGGCATTTTGATAGTTTTGCTGCTCATGATGCTGATCTAGGTTAAGGCTAGATAAGTTACCATTGTCTTGATTGGTGCGTTTAATGGGTTTGTGAGTTAAGATCAGCACATCGATATCAGAGTAAGGATACAGCGTGCCGCGGCCATAGCCGCCTGTGGCAATTAGCGTGCAGGGGGCAAGTTCAAGCTTTGGCCACGCTTGGTTTAGAATGCGGTCGATTGTTTTGGCACGGTGACGCAATAACTGGTAGGCACGTTGGGGAAATTGTTGCAATATCGCCTTTTGTTTGTCGTTAAGGGTAATTAATTTTTCACGTGTTTGCTGTGCCCATACCATCGTGTCCATTATTGTTTACGCCTAATTTTAGTTTATTAATATAGTTTCTTCGCTTAGTCTAGCCCTAGCCTTTCTTTTCTTTATCTTTGCTTTTTAGCTTTAACTTAAATAAAGAAACTGCTCTTGATCACGTTGGGTGAGAATTTCAACGCCACCAGCTGTGACCAGTAAGGTATGTTCCCATTGTGCTGAGAGTGAGCGATCTTTGGTTTTTACCGTCCAGCCATCATTTAAGGTTTTTATTTGGGATTTACCCATATTAATCATCGGTTCAATTGTAAAGGTCATGCCTTCTTGTAAAATAACGTCTTTTACCTGAGAGTCATCATAATGTACCACTTGTGGTTCCTCATGAAAGACAGCGCCGATGCCATGACCGCAGTATTCACGAACGACGGAATAATTAGCCTGTTCAGCATGCGTTTGAATAATTTTGCCGATGGTTTTTAAACTTGCGCCAGGCTTGACTTCAGCAATGCCCTTAAATAAACATTCACGGGTGATTTGGATGAGGCGCTCACGGGCTTGATACTGGGGTGTTTGTCGTTCCTTGGCACTAAATTCACCAACATGAAACATCATGCTGGTGTCGCCATGGTACCCCTCTTTAATAACGGTGACATCGATATTGACGATGTCGCCTTTTTTCAGCTTGCGATCAGCTGGAATGCCATGGCAGATTACATCGTTCACGGAGGTGCAGATTGATTTTGGAAAACCATGGTAGTTTAAGGGGGCGGGAATCGCTTGTTGCTCATTCGTAATGTAGTCATGGCAGAGGGTGTTGAGTTCTTCTGTAGTCACACCAGGGGCAACATGTGGGGTGATCATGGTGAGAACTTCAGCAGCTAAACGCCCGGCTTTGCGCATTTTCTCGATTTCATCGCTTGTCTTAATTTTAATGGTCATTATGCTCTATGCTCTTAGTTGATTATCTTAAGTTTTTAATTCTAGCCTTTAATAATTTTGATATTTATTAGTACTGGCTGGGTAAATATAAGCCTTGTTACCCAGAATGCCAGCTAGAGTGCCAAGTGCCATTAGTGTAATAGATCATTGATGATGGCACCATAGCTAAAATGGCTAAAGTAAAACCTGAGCATGGTCGTTGTCTTTAATACTGATTTATGGTATAAAATGGCGCTGCAAGTGAGTTTTACTTTTGTATCTTGGATCTTGCACAATTTAATAAAACACACACACAGGCTACTAACTATGTTTCGGGTGCCCAAGGGTTGAAAGATAGGGACTGTGGAGGTTTAACCCCTTAAAAATTAGGAGAAAGTCATGGCAGCTGTGACCATGCGTGAAATGTTACAAGCCGGAGTTCACTTCGGACACAAAACTCGTTTTTGGAACCCAAAAATGAAGCGCTTTATCTTCGGTGAGCGCAATAATATTCATATTATTAATCTAGAAAAAAGTTTACCGCTTTACAAAGATGCGATTAACTTTGTTAGCAAGCTCGCTTCTCAAAAAGGCAAGGTCCTTTTCGTTGGTACTAAGCGTGCAGCGTCGAATATCATTCGTGAAGAAGCTCAGCGTTGTGGCATGCCTTATGTTGACCACCGTTGGTTAGGCGGCATGTTGACGAACTATAAAACAGTGCGTCAGTCGATTAAGCGTTTAAAAGAGTTACAAGGTCAAGCTGCTGATGGCACCTTCGAGCGTGTTACTAAGAAAGAAGCCTTAACTTTACAGCGTGAGATGGATAAGCTGGAGCGCAGTTTAGGCGGAATTCAGAACATGGCAGGCCTTCCGGATGCGGTTTTTGTTCTTGATGTTGGTCATGAGAAAATTTCTATCGCTGAAGCTAAGAAGCTCGGTATTCCAGTCATTGGTGTTGTTGATACTAATAACAGCCCGGATAACGTTGATTATGTGATTCCTGGCAATGACGATGCGATTCGTTCTATTCAATTTTATGCACAGGGTATTGCAGATTCGATTCTTGAAGCTCGTGAAGTGGCAAAAATTGCAGCGACGAAAGGTGATGAATTTGTTGAAATCACTGCAGAATCAGTATCAGGAACAGAAGCGGAAAAAGATGCATAAACCTTAGGGGCTCTTAGGGTAAATCAATTTCGCTGAGTTTTATTTAAAAAGGGGGCTTGTTAGAGGACCCCTTTTTTTCTTATCAAATAGTGAGATAATTTAATCTAAGGCTAGTCTAAAGTTAATTTAACTTAATTTAACTTAACATCTAAATTTAAAGAGGAATTTACAATGGCAATTACTGCTGCAATGGTTAAAGAATTACGTGAGCGTACAGGTGCAGGCATGATGGAGTGCAAAAAAGCACTGTCTGAAGCGAGTGGTGATATTGAAGTTGCAATTGAAGAGATGCGCAAATCAGGTGCTGCAAAAGCGGTGAAAAAGGCCGGTCGTGTTGCCGCAGAAGGTGTGATTATTATTAAAGCATCGACTGATAATAAAACAGTGGCAGTAACAGAAATTAACTGTGAAACTGATTTCGTTGCGCGTGATGCAAGTTTCTTAGCGTTTGCCAATGAAGTCGGTGAGCTGGTATTAGCAAATGGCTTAACTGATGTGGCGGCTGTAGCTGAAGCGATGGGTGCGGATGGCCAGGCAGTTGAAGAAAAACGTACCGCATTGATTGCTAAAATTGGTGAAAATATTTCAGTACGTCGTGCTCAAATTATTGAGTCACAAGGCGTGATTGGTGCGTATACACATGGTGGGCGTATTGGTGTTGCTGTTGAACTTGCAGATGGTGATGCAGAGCTAGCCAAGCAAGTGGCGATGCATGTTGCAGCGTCAAACCCGATGGTGGTTAATCCTGAAGATATGCCTGCTGAGATTGTAGAAAAAGAGAAAGAAATTATCAAAGCGCAGCCGGATATGGCCGGGAAACCTGACAACATCATTGAAAAAATGATGGGTGGACGGATTAATAAATTTTTAGCTGAAAATGCATTAGTCGGTCAGCCGTTTGTGATTGATCCTAATGTTAAAGTAGGCCAATACTTGCAAGAGCGTGGCACAAAAGTACTTGGTTTTATTCGCTTTGAAGTGGGTGAAGGCATAGAGAAAAAAGAAGATGATTTTGCTGCAGAAGTGATGAAAACTGTCCAGGGAGGTTAATCCATGACGGCCAAGACATCACAGGCGCTGAAATATCGGCGTGTTCTATTGAAGCTAAGTGGTGAATCCTTGATGGGGACGAATGCCTCTGGAATTTCACCCAAGACAATCGAACGATTTGCACATGAAATTAAGCAAGTGATGGCTTTAGGCGTTCAGGTCGGCCTTGTTATCGGTGGGGGCAACTTCTTACGCGGAGTGGCCCTTTCTGAGGCTGGACTAAGCCGTGTCACGGGTGACCATATGGGCATGTTGGCGACAGTGATCAATGCGTTGGCAATGCGTGATGTTTTAGAACGTATTGATGTACCAGCACGGATTATGTCAGCGATTCCGATGAGTGGTTTGGTAGATCACTATGATCGTCGTAAGGCCATGCATCATTTGTCTGAAGGGCGTGCGGTAATTTTTGCTGCGGGCACCGGAAACCCTTTAGTGACAACAGATTCAGCTGCAAGTTTACGTGGTATAGAAGTTGATGTGGACTTATTGTTAAAAGCAACGCGTGTTGATGGTGTGTATACTGCAGATCCTGAAAAAGATCCAACGGCAGAACGTTATTCATTTTTAAGTTATGAAGAGGCTCTGAAAAAAGAGTTAGGTGTGATGGATTTGGCGGCTTTTTGTCAGTGTCGTGACCATCATTTACCGATTCGTGTCTTTAATATTTTTAAGGAAAAATCGCTTCTTCGTGTTATTTTGGGTGAAGATGAAGGCACCTTAGTCAGTGGTGGGGAATAAAAAGTGATAGACCAAATAATTACCGATACGCAAGCACGTATGGAAAAAAGTTTAGAGGCCTTGCGCGATAACTTAGTTAAGATTCGTACCGGCCGTGCGCATCCAAGCTTATTGGAGCATATTTCTGTTGACTATTATGGTAGTGATACGCCATTGAGCCAGATTGCCAATATTAGTATTGCTGATGCTAGAACACTACAGGTGGTACCCTGGGAAAAAACCATGATTGCTGCGGTTGAAAAAGCGATTATGGTGTCTGATTTGGGCCTTAATCCATCGTCAGCAGGCCAGGTGATTCGTGTGCCTTTGCCGCCATTAACAGAAGAGCGTCGCCGTGATCTGGTGAAGATTGTTAAAGGTGAAGCTGAAAATGCACGTGTGGCGATTCGTAATATTCGCCGTGATGCGAATAACCGTTTTAAAGATTTGTTAAAACAAAAAGAAATGAGCGAAGATGATGAGCGTCGCGCTCAAGATCGTGTGCAAAAAGTCACTGATAAATGTATTGCCGATGTTGATTCTATTATTCAGGTCAAAGAAAAAGAGTTAATAGCGATTTAAAGGATAGATGAGCTCTATGAGTGTTGAGGCAGAGGCAGCTTTAGCGCCTAAACATATTGCCATTATTATGGATGGCAATGGTCGTTGGGCAACAGCACGAAAACTACCTCGCGCTGCAGGCCATCGTGCTGGTGCTGAGGCAGTACGTCGTATTGTTAAAGCCAGTGCTGAGCGTGGCATTGAAGCCTTAACACTGTTTGCCTTTAGTAGTGAAAACTGGAATCGCCCTGAGCGTGAAGTCAAACTGATCATGGAGCTGTTTTCTTGGACGGTAAACCGTGAGCTTAAACGTTTGCAAAATGCTAATATTCGTTTAGAGTTTATTGGTGATTTATCGGCGTTATCAGATAAGTTACGAACAAAATTACTAACGGCTGCAAAAAAGACAGCAAGTAACACTGGCATGAAGCTGGTGGTTGCGGTCAATTATGGTGGACGTTGGGATATTGCCCATGCTGCTCAGAAAATAGCTGCTGCGGTGAAAGGCGGTGATTTATCGACTGAAGAGATTAATGAGCAGATGTTATCAGAGTATCTTTCAACATCGCATTTGCCTGATCCTGATTTATTTATTCGTACTAGTGGTGAATTACGTATTAGTAATTTCTTAATGTGGCAATTAGCTTATACTGAGCTCTATTTTGCCGATGTGCATTGGCCTGATTTTGATGAAACTGAATTAGATAAAGCCATTGCTGACTTTTCAAATCGCCAACGTCGTTTTGGTAAGACGCCAGAACAAATCAACGAGTAGCTTATTCATGTTAAAACAACGTGTTTTCACTGGTGCTGGACTGATTATCTTTGCACTGTTACTGTTCTTTGTTGCGCCAAAACCTGTATTTGCTGTGGTTGTGCTTGCAGTTATTTTCTGGTCAGCCTGGGAGTGGGCCAATTTATCAGCATTATTATCAAAGAAAGCGCGCTTTCTTTATAGTGTTAGCGTTTTAATTTTAGTGTTTCCTGCATTAAAGTGGAGTCAATTATCTTTATTATTGGCTTTGTTTTGGTGGTGTATAGCCTTACTCGCTGTTGTTAGTTACCCACGTTCGGCGATGTGCTGGGCAAAAGGCGTGACTGTCCGCTTAGTTGCTGGGCTGTTTATTTTGCTTCCTGCCGTTGTCGCACTACTGACGATTTATAATTATTTAGGCGCTGGGCTATTATTATCTGCGATGGCCTTGATCTGGGCGGCAGATATTGGTGCTTATTTTACCGGGCGTGCATTTGGTCGGCGTAAATTGGCACTTGCTGTGAGTCCTGGCAAAAGCTGGGAGGGCCTCGCCGGTGGTGTGATTTGCTCGATGATTGTTGGCGTGGCTTTATTGCACTGTGTTTTTAAAATCAGTGTGATAGCAAGCCTGATAATTGCAGTTTGTGTTTCTTTAGTTTCTGTGCTTGGTGATTTGACAGAAAGCATGGCCAAGCGTGAGCGCGGTGTAAAAGATAGTGGTCATTTCTTACCTGGCCATGGTGGGATATTGGATCGTTTAGATGGTGTAGTGGCTGGATTGCCGATTTTTCTATTATTATGGCAATGGCTCTCTTTGCCTTTATCTATGAGTTAGTTGTTAATTAAATTTAAGTTATGCTAACTATCTATACCATTACTTTTCGGTAGTTTTAGCAAGATTTTATCAAGGCATAATGTGATTATGGTAGGGAAAAATAAATTTTCTGATCGACTGGCTTATGGTGCCTTGCTCTTTGTTGTTTGGCTCACCCGCATTTTAGGGGTGCGTATGACAAATAGGCTGCTTTTCCCTGTGCTTTATTTTTTAGTGGCTAAAAAGCGTTTTAATTTTATGATGGATAACATCATGCAGTCCTTGCCTGGAAAGTCAGAGGATGAGTATAAAGTTATTTTAAAAAATAGCTTAAGGCACACACTAACCGTCATGTTAATTAATATTGCCGAGAAAAAATTTTATTCTGAGTTTGTTGTGAAAAATGAACACTTAATCGATAATATTGTTAAAAATGATGAAAAAGGTGCAATTATCGTCACCGCTCATTATGGTAATTGGGAAGCGCTATCTGCATTTTTTCGCTCCAAGCCAGAGCTCACCGTCGGCGCGTTTTATAATCAGCCCGCAAATCGTTATATTGATCGTTTTTTAATTCGAATGAGAAAGATCAGGTTGTATCCAGCGGGTCAGGGTGTTAAAAAAGCACTGCTCAAAGAATATAAGGTCGCAAGACGATTAATGACGATTGTGGTCATTGATCAGCGCCCTAAAAAGCATGGCTTAAAAATTAATTTATTTAACCGTCCTGCATCGATTTCGCCGGTGGCGGTGAAAATGGCGCTACAAGCAAAAGTGCCCATTATTGTTGTCACGACCCCTGTGATTGATGGTAAAACCCATATTCATTTGGAAAAAATAGAGATTAATCAAGATCAGAATGACTCGCTTGATAAAGCCAGTAAGGTACAAAATGCCTTGCAAATGGTCATGGATCGCTTAGCGGCAGCAATTACTTGCCATCCTGAACAATGGATGATGTGGTCACATAATTTTTGGAAATAAAGTGGCGGGTGAGCATTTTAGAGTCATTGTTGAAATTTTAAGTGTAATAGGGTGATTTTGGTTTTTATAAGTAAAGAGCCTGCTTCTTTTTATAATTCAAGAAATAGGCTCTTGAGAGAATATAATGGGCTTATCGTGGCTGTGGTTGAGCTCTCGCAGCGGCTTCGGACTTAGGAGCTTGTGCGTCAGCTGCAACCTGATCATGAAACAATGCTGATGGATAGCTTCTTTTACCAGCTCTTGGCCTTTCTTGAGGGTGTTCTTGATGAGCAGCAGCGTTTTTTGGCTTTGAAAGATCCGGTATTTCACGTATTACTCTTTGTGTGAAGCTTTTCAATTTAGCGTGAATTACGTGGGCGTCATCGGTTTGGGTATCGACTCCTGCAAGTCTACGGATACATTGTTGCTTTTGATTCGTATCACCAAATAATCCTAGCTGGCCAAAGTCTGAGAAATGTCTATTTCTAGCGCAGAGTCCTATTGCTCTAAGAGCTGTTTTTTCAAATGGAATTTCACGAAAAAACTCTCCCCTCTCTGCTTGAATAATTTTGGCTAGTTTATCCGGGCTAAAGTGGCCATCTTGCCATAGTAGGTTATAGAGTGCACGGATGATATCGAGTCTGACTCGAAGCTGTCCAAATGATGCTCTTGTGTCAATGACTGCTGAAGGTGTTTCGTATGGGGTTTTAAACTTCAGCGGCATATCTGGAGGAATCTGATAATTTGGCAAAAATACGGCATTTAGTGCCGCCTCCAGTAATTCAGGATTATCCGTTACTCCGAGTTTTTCAATATGCCTGGCGAGTAGAACTTTTTCTAACAGACCAGGCATCATTGCTGCATTTTTTTCTAGCATGGCTTTAACATAAATATTTAATAGGAAATGACAAACAGATTCACGGCCTCTTTGTGTAGCAGCAGCCATTTTTGCTATCATTGGTTCTCTTTCCTCTGAGGAGTAATCACCTAGCTGAGTGAGGCAATATTGCAGGGCTACATCGCGAAATAGCTTATCTGCATGGCATAGTGCGAGTTGAATGAATTCTTCTATATGTGGATGTTTGGCAATGTTCTGCCTTGCATAGTCTGGATTACTTACGCTTTCTAATAGGTGTTCATATTCTATTTTTCTTAATTGGCTTTTTAAGGCGTACTCACCTCGTTTGCTTGTTGGGATCGTAAAACCTCTTTTAGGGTTACTAAAAAGATCTTTTTTTATATAAACGGCTGTATTTTGACCTCCACCATGGATTGCAAACCAAGAAAAATCTACCTCATCAGGTTGGTGGCCTGTTGCCCATGCCATTGTTTTTATAAAACCATCACGCGCTTCTTCTGTGCCGAAATTGATGGCATATTCTTGATCTTCATCACCCATGAGATCATAGATGTCCTTATTCGGTCTGTAAAACGGAAAATTCAGAATATACTTTCTATCATGACTTTGTACTGGTACAGAGCCAAATGGATTATTTTGAAATTGCGGCAATAATCGTCCTGTTTTAGAATCCCTTCTATGCTTTGCTGGTACTTCGCCTATACCTTCGTTTTTCTGGAGACGGCTTAAAAAGGCTTCTGCCATCTCTTGACTGTCAAAATGAAGTTGAATTCGGTTGGGGAGGGGGTCCCATATCAGGGCCTTGATATTCATTCTTGGCATAAATTGAGCTCCTTGTTATCCTTTTCTAGCCATTGTTAAAATAGAGTTTTTATTGAAATTAATCAGGGTTTTTACTTATGGAAAATTAGCCAAAGCTTAATGCTATATGAGTACACTTAAATAGATTAGATTAAAACTTTATGTTTTAAGTTTATTTCTTATAGTTAATTGTTAATAAATTAAGAGTTTTAACCGTAAGAGTGATTGCTTTCCCTGTAGTTGTTTTATCCTGAAAAACTGTGCTTATTTTGGGTTATATTGTTAATGACTTATATGAAAATAATTGATAAGTTCAGTTAAATTTTTATTTGTTTTATGTAAAGTATTGGGAGGTTTACTTGTAGTGCTTGGTAATCTTAAAGGGTAAATAGTTCTTGCTGCTTATTAAGGGAAGTAGAGCAAATAGCCAGCACGCTCAATTATTAATTATTAAGTAATAAACATACTGGCCAGATAGAGAGCTTTTGGTTGTGATTAATATAGATTATGGCTCGTTTGGTGCTCTATCTGTTTGGGGTTGAGCAGCCTGAGTCGCACTGGCGGCATGCTGAAAAAATAATTGTGGGTTTGTTACAGTTTCAGTTACAGCATGTTGCTCAGTATCACTTGCTATAAGGCGATCTATTTCAGTTATGATAGCTTGCTTAAATTGTCTTAAGTGCACGTTTATTTGCTGAATATCGGTCATTTCAGTGATGCCTGCCCCTCGACGGATATTGCCTATGATCTGATCTTTAGTGCCATTAAAAATAGGTATTCTATTAATATCTAAGAAGTTTTTTTCTTGGCAATATGTCATGAGTTCATCATAGGTGCCATTTGCAAAGGGTAACTCGCCTATGAGCAACCTGCGTTCTTCTTCAACTTTGAGGTCAAGCTTTTCCGGGCTAAAATTGCCATCTGCATCGCAAATCCACGCTTTAAAGGCTGCACAGATGTGTGGTTCTTTACTAATTAACCAAAGTGCATATTCAGGATTAGCGGTTGTTGCTATGAGGTCATAAGGAGCCTTGATTTTTAAAGGATTGCCACGTACTGCTGTTGATGTTGCTGCTACTGCTTCTACTGCAGATGCAGAGCAGGTAGACATCAGTAGCGCGTTCTTTATTTCTGTTGCCTCTTCTTTGCTCCCTGCAATGCCTAATGCCTCAGTTTCACGCTCGATTGCTCGTGCGAGCATTGCTCTTGCAAAGATATCCTCGGGAATTGGTTCATCTTTGTCGATTTTCATCTTGATATAGAGCTCTAGTAATCGATCATAAATGGGTGTTGAGCAGTCTCCTGTCGCTATCGTCATTTGTGCGATGATGGCGCCCCTGATTACAGGGTTAGGGTGTGCTAATTGATTGATACAATAATCTACGGTTGCACGAGCGATAGCCTTATCGGGGTAACCCATTGCTCTTTGTATGAACTCCATTATTCTAGAGTCTGAGTTCAGAGTGCTAAGCACACGCATGAGGTGATTATATGCGGCGAACCTTGCTGACTCTTCGTGTGCGGCTATTGGTGCTCTATGGGGTAGTATAAAGACGTTTCTTGCTGGTATAGCATCAGCTGGTGCTATAGCAGGTGCTGTGAAAGTTACCGGTGTCATATCGGGAAACGCTGGGGCTGTGCGTGCTTGGTGATGTGGCTGTATTAATTGTGGTCTGGTTGTAGGTGTGTGTTGGTTTGTCGCAATAGCTGCTCGAGCTACACGTACTCTATGTGTTCTACGTGCAGGTGCCTGATGTGTTGGCGGTGGCATGACCGTTCTGTGATGGTCTGCTGTTGGATGAGTGGCTTGTGGTTGTGGTTGTGGCCTGTGAGTCG
Organism: Piscirickettsiaceae bacterium NZ-RLO1; assembly: GCA_001644975.1. Lineage (GTDB taxonomy): Bacteria > Pseudomonadota > Gammaproteobacteria > Piscirickettsiales > Piscirickettsiaceae > Piscirickettsia. The sequence continues at coordinate 22,728 of LVCQ01000006.1, read as the reverse complement.
TGTGTGGTCTATGGTATCTCGGTGCTGAGTGAGTGGTTTGTCGCTGTGATCTGTATGTGTTAGCTCTTCTTTGTGTTCTATATTGTGTTGATGGCTGAGGCATTCTTTGTGGTGCGAACGCTGTAGGTGTTCCATAATTTACCGGAGGGGTAAAGGTTGCAAATGCTCCGTGATGTACGGGTGGGATAGGATTTCTGTGTGGTGCCGGAGTAAGTGTTCTCTGTTGTGACATAAAAGCAGATTGATGTGTAAAATGAGGTTCGTTATTTGATATTAGAACATCAACATTTTCTCTATCAAAAAAATGACGGGGTAAATAAACTTCACCTTCATAGCCGTGGGGGGGCGAAGTTAATAACCAATTCAGTGCATCGTAATGCCTGAGATTTGTAGCTTCTCTTAAAGTGTATATAAAGTGATCACGGCGATGCTGTGAGCCAAAATTGATGACAAAATCGCCACTTCGTGCTGTATAGCAAGGAAAGCTAAGAACATTGGCATTGCGAATAGGCATGCGGCCTTGAGGCCCGTGCTCTATTGGAAAATGCCTTAAAAAAATGTCAGTCATTGCATTGTCGGGAAAATGAAAGTCGATTTGATGGCCGGTTCTGCGAGCCGTGATTCTCATAGAGTTAGATCCTTATCACTGTACTTTAAAACTATTTAAATTCAGCTGTGACTCGTATTTAGAGGATATTGATTTAAAGGTAAAGAAATGCGCCAAAACTAAATTTTAAATAACTTAAAAAAGAGGTATAACTGTACATCTTGTTGTATAAATGAATAAGCTATATATTTAGTGTTAATAGTGGCAGCCTTCCTTTGCTTTGATTTATCCTTGAAATACTCTGCAAAATTGTGCCTTATTTTGGATTGATTTGTTAATGGTTAATATGAAAATAACAAAAGAATCTGTTAAGCTTATTGTTTGTTTTTTGTAAATTATCGGCGGCTTTTATAGGGGCGTTATTTGTGCAATATGAGCTGAATAGTGTTACGGTTATGCACTTGTGATAGAACATGATGTGTTCACAATTGTGCTTGTGTAGGAATATAGGAATATTTAGTGTGTATCTTAGCCTAATTTAATATTATGCTTTAACTTCTAATTTACTGTCATCATATTAGGCAATAAGCCTCTTTGGTTAGATTAAGAGGCTTAGCTTTATGAGGTTTTATCTTACTTGGGCTAACGCAATATCTAGGGCAGGTTTAAACCAGGGGGTATAGTGTTCAGGTGAAGTTTCAAGGGCTAAAGTGAGCTTAGGGATGGTGACCCATTGATAATCATCGACTTCTAGCGGATTTACAGTAAATTCTTGGGGATGAAATTCACCGATTAAGACATGATCGTATTCAAACTCAGTTAAGCCATTGGTAAATTCGGCTTTATAAATAAAATGGCCGACAGGCGTTAGCGCTTGTGTAATTCCCATTTCTTCAAACAGGCGACGCTCTGCGGCGGCGTTAGTAGCTTCTCCTGGCCGCGGGTGAGAACAGCAGGTATTAGTCCAGAGGCCGCCACAATGGTATTTTTGTGCTTGGCGCTGCTGAATTAATAGCTCAAGTTGACTCTCATTATTTTTGCGAAAAATAAATACGGAGAAAGCACGGTGTAATAAGGCTTTTTCATGAGCGCTGAGTTTTTCATCACTGCCGATTTCATTGTCATTTTCATCAACGAGGATGACATAGTCTGTATCTATAGTACTCACGCAGTAATATCCTTGAAAGGTTGAATTATTGTTATATTGGGAAAGTAATCTTGAATGATTTTTTTATCTTTTTGCTGAAATAATAACTTTAAATTAGGGCCGGCATCTTGGGTAAAATAAACTTTGAGGCCGTCTTGGCGCAATTGCCAGATTGTTTGCATGGCACTGATTGTCTCAGCCGTTGAGTACATTAAGGCCGGTCGTGCACTGTGCATGGTTGCATGCATGGCCATTGCATTGCCTTCGGCAATCTGACCAAGGGCAGGAAAGTCATGCTGTGTAATTGCTGTTTGTATGTGTTCTAGATCATTTTCGACGGTTTCAGGCCAGCTTGCATATAAAGGTGAAGTGGCTATGGTGTGCTGCATACCGGCTCGAGAACTCATAATTTTCTCACCATGTTCGAAAATTACGAGGCCTATACATAATTCTGGCCATGTTTGAGTTAAGCGATAAGCATAGCTATCACGGCCATCATCTAAAATACCGGCGTGCCAGTGGACAAAGCCGTGAAAAATTGAGCGCGCAGCACTGCCACTACCAATACGCGCGAGGATAGAAAGAGTTTGCTTGGATAATTGCCAGTTATATAGGTTATTGAGTGCGAGTACCAGTGCGGCAAAACCACAGGCCGAAGAGGCGAGTCCTGCAGCAATTGGAATATTACTTGTGGTGTTTACATGATACGTTGTGTGAGGTGTTGGGCGAAAAAGATCTAACATCGCTGTTAAGCGTTTAGAAAAAGTATGAGTTAAATCGACAGCTTGATCGTTTAAAATAAATGTATCTTGATTTTTATTGTTGCATGTTTTTTCTTGTGCTTTTTCTTTGATTAGTGTTTTGGCACCTAAATGAGCGAGGCTGATCGATAAGCTGTCTGTAAATGGCAGGTTAAGCTCGGTTTGGCGCTTGCCCCAATATTTAACTAAGGCAATATTGCTAGGCGCAAAGGCCTGGCCAGTATCTTGTATTTGATTATGGTTATTGAGTAAGAGGGAGCGAATATAATCTTGTTTAGTGGTCATAACAAAAACCTGTGGGAGAAATGGCAGCGGGTAAATATTGGATGCCTTGTGCAGCATGTTCAGCGGTTAATAGGGGTGGAGTGGCTGTATGACTTAAGGCAATGATGCAATCACCAAGGCCGGAGCCGGAAATTTTTGCTGCGACAATATTACTATCGGTAGTTAAGTGATCGATGATGCTTTGCAGCGTGTCATTATTGACACCTAACTTTGTCATTAGCGCTTGTTGAGTCGTCATAGCGGTTGCAAGTGTTGTAAGCTCTTCAATAACATCTGTGTTATTGGTCAGCGCCTTTAGGCCTTGTTGAGTGCATTGGCCGATCGCTTGATAAATCGCCATTAATTCATTGGATTTATTTTTAAACTGCTCGGCAACATGAGCGATGACGATTGGGGTCGGCGTTTTATACCCTGAATAAATTAAGTGAATATGCGGGTAGTGAAACTTAGGGTTTAATGTTTGAATGCGTAGTTGTCGTTGTGCGTGTCGTGATGATAATTGAGGCTGATAATGTACAATGCCGCCATAGACACTGGCGGCAACGTCAGCGCCGGAGCCTTGATTGTTTTGTGCGGCATGTATGGCCTGATAAGCGAGGTTAAACAGTGAATTACGATTTATTTCTTGTTGTTCCTGCTGTTTTTGTTGTGTATGGCGCATTAGTGCACCAAGTACAGCTACGCTAACAGCAGCAGAGGAGCCAAAACCGACGGTGGCTTTAAAATCTGCCCGAATCGTTAAATCAAAGCCGAGTTGCAGTTTATTATTGTTAACTTGGCTGGCTTGCTGAATAGCCGCCAAAACAAAGCGAAATTTCGCTGGACTATTTTTTAATTGATCTTGTAATTGTGCTTTGGTTTTTGGCTGAGTGAACGCGCTCAGTGGGCATTGATAATGGCCGAGTTCTGAATTGATACTAATTGACTGGTCATCTCGTGGTTGTAGAGTGACAAAGATGCGTTTATCAAGCGCACACACCAGGGCGGTCTCACCTGCGAGGACGGCATGTTCACCAAGTAATAGCGTACTGCCGGGTGCAGAGGTATGAACTAATCGAGACATTCGACGCCGTGATTGCTGATAGCGATAGTTTCCAGCTGATAACCTTGTGTTTTGGCGATCTGGTCTGCTTGGTCATAGTGGTCGCTGACGACAAGGACAATGCCGGCGTGTTGACCGGTGACGGTGCCGGCACCACAGATTTTTGCTGCTGCACCAGCATCTTCTAAGGCGCTGATCAGGGTTTGGACTTTATTCGGTACGATACCAAGCTCACACAGTAGGCGATGATTCGCGCGTACTGCCTTTATAAAAGCTGCTTGATCTTGATTGATAATGGCGTGTTCAAGTTGGTCGGTGACAAGAGCAAATTGCTCAGTGAGCGCCGGGTTTTTTTTAAAATAATCTCGTGTTGCTTTGACGCATTCACCGGTGGTGCTTTCTGGTGTACCGGTATTGATGATTCTTAGTGGGAAAGCCGGTGCAGGCAGTGTTTTGGATTCGCCTTGTTGGAATTGACGACAGCCGCCATGCAAGCTGAGCATGATATCGATGCCGCTAGATTGGCCATGTTGCATATTTTCTGCGGTTAAGCTGAGTTCAAACTGTTCTTTATCTGAAATGCGCTGTTTAAAGAACAGTGACATTGCATAATTTAAGCTGACGATGCCGGCGGCTGAGGAGCCCATGCCACAGCCGATAGGAATATCGGATTCAGTGTGAATATTAACGCCATGGGCCAGTGTTGAGGGCTTGATCATATCAATGCTGTGACTAGCGGTAAATTGCAACAGTTCAAAGGGCTTTTGCAAAACGTCACGAATACCAAGTTCACCTTGCATAAAGCGTTGGTGAGCGCGTTTAATGCGCTGTTTTAAATCACTCAGCTTATCATAGCTATACTCGCTTTTGTGTTTTAAGCTTTCAAAGTGAAAGCTGAGGTCTTGCTGTTGTTTGCTGACCGTTGTTGTTGTATAGCGATTGATAGCGATAGCAATGGCTGGCGCGCCATGCACAACAGCGTGTTCACCACTTAAAATAAGTTTACCAGGTGCGCGGGCATGAGTTTTATCTGGGCTTTTATCGGCTGTGGCTTGATAAATACGTTTGTGATTATTAAAGCCAGAAAGGCGGAAGTGTCCGGTTGTATGTTCTGGAATAATTAAGCTGGAACCATCTTTTGGGTAGTTGAAATTATAGAACTCTTCATATTTCGTCATGCTAAGCGCTGTACGTGCTGTGATCATCTGTTGGTTTTCAGAGGTTTGTAAGACGCCTTGATAGTTTGCTTGGACGATGCCACTGAAAAATTCACCCACACAGCCAGAGCCATAGCTGTAAAAGCCCAGGCGTTTGCCGGTTAAATCGTCTTGGCTTAAATCTAACAGTGATAATAAGCCAATATATAAAGATGCGGTATAGCAATTGCCGACTTGTTTGCTATAGCGTAGGCTGTCACCAATTTCATGGTCTAAGGCCTGCTTTATTGGTCGCGGCTGTTGATTGAGCATGGCCAGCTTTTGATGGGCCTTTTCAGCTAATTTAGGTACTGGAATGTGATATAAAAAGCGATCATGATCGCTATATTCACGCCCGGTGACTTGTTGGTAGCGTAGCCAGGACTTTTTTAAAGTTTCTAAATAAAGCTCGATGGAGTGTTTGCCTTCAACCAATGCCTCATCACGGTAATTCGGTCGCCAAAAGTCCATGACATCTTGGGTGTGGTAACCACTGCCCGGTTCAATACGAATGAGGCGAGGCTGGCTGGACAGTACCATGGCAATGGCACCCGCGCCCTGTGAAGATTCACCCGTGCTGCCGAGGCCATAACGGGCGATATCTGCGGCAATTAATAGAATTTTTTTATTTTTATCTACTTGCTGTTGCAGCATGGCCATCGCCATTTGTAGACCCGCTGTTGCGCTATAACAGGCTTGTTTTAATTCAATGACGCGGCAAAACTCAGGCAATTTTAGTAATTGGTGAACATAAATTCCTGCTGCTTTTGATTGGTCAATGCCGCTTTCTGTTGCAAACAGGACCGTATCAATGTCATTGATATCAATATCACGCAATGCTTTTTCCGCCGCATTGGCTGCCATGGTGACTATGCTCTCATCTGGGGCAGGAACGCCCATTTTATGTTGACCAAGGCCGATGTGAAGTTTTTTAATATCTATGTTGCGAGCTTTGGCGAGCTCTTGCATGTCAAGGTAAAAATTAGGTGTATAAAAGCCGAGCGTATCGATTCCAACCTGTTGCATATTAATTGTTTCCACTGATGGTATGGCGTTGGTCACGCTCAAAGACGACATGGCTGTGCATAAGCTCACCCGGGTTGGTGAGGGCGGCCATTAATGAAAGTTCACCGCACAGAACGGTTGCACCGATAATCATAGCAAGACGACGACGATTGGCTCCCGCTGGAGCCTCTGGGTTATTGCAGCCAAGTAGTGTGAGATTTTCTGTTACGAACTCATGGTGTTTGCCATTCCCAACGGTGCCGACAATAATATTAGGCAAATTAACTGAAAAATGCAGTGAGCCATCAGCAAGCAGGTCAACATGGGTAATGCCTTGAGAGCCTTCGACAATATTGGCAGCATCTTGTCCTGTCGCTAAATAAGTTGCCAGTAACATATTGGCAAAATGGGCATTGGCAGACAGTAATCCGCCTGAAATGATACTACCGGTCAAGTTTTTTTTTATATGCAGCGCATGTATTTTCTCAGGTGTGGTGCGCAAGTGCTTTTGACAAATGTCACGGGGGATGACGAGCTCGTTGACGACGTGTAGACCGCGACCGAGCAGGCCATTAACGGCAGACACTTTTTTATCAGTACACCAGTTACTAGAGACTGAAAGATAGCGCAACTCTTGATATTCGTTTAATAGCCATTGCATTAGTGCATCGGCTGATTTCGTCACCATATTATGGCCGGATGCATCGCCTGGGTGAATGGCAAGGCGCAGATATATAGTATTGCCGATTAGGCGTGTTGTCAGCGCATCGAACTTGGCAAAGCGACTGGAGCCTTGGATGATAAGGGCAATATCTTCTTGACGCTCTTTAAGATGTTCGATCACCTGATAGCCATAGCGGCTGCTTGGAGCCTCAACAGCGATGGCTCGCGCCATGTTATCACTTAAAATTATGCTGTCGATGCCGCCACAAAGGCGTGATAATTTAGCGCCACGTGCAGTGGATGGCCAAAGTGTAGTTTCAAAGGTTGCCATTGGGACGCGAACTTCGGTTTTGCTATTTAGCTCTAAATTTTTTATTAATATTGGACCGATAGATTTCATCGGCACCGCTGCAAACTGCTTGGTCACTTTGGCTTACCTGCGTATGATCGTATAAAATTGGAGTACATCAAGACAAGTATTATCTTTGAAAGCACACTGAAATGCAATCGACGTAAAGATTGCTTATCAATGTCTTATATTCTTAGATCGTTGTATTAGGTTGTTGTAATGAGCTTGTGGGCCTTTTAGAAAGGGTTTTTTATTATTGTGGCCTTTGAAAATATGATGAGCGACTTAGCTAAGTCTTGGGATACTTTGTCTTGACGATGTAATTTGCTATGATGGGTGCGTTTTAAAAAAGAAGTCTATAAATAAAGCAAAGCGCTGTAGAGCCAATAAAGGTTAAATGATAAAAGCGAGCCAAATACTAATGAAGAAGGTAATTGTAAGTGCATTACTGGGAGTGCTGGGGGCCACTGCGTGGGCAGCGCCTGCTGGGTTTGTGATTCAGAACATTGACATTGAAGGCTTGCAGCGCCTTTCTAAAGATCTTGTTCTAACAAATTTACCAGTCAAACAAGGACAAACATTAACCAGCCGTTTGTCTTCTGAAGCGATTCAAAATTTATATAATAGTGGTTATTTTAATAATGTTGAGCTAAAGCGTGATGGTCAGACACTGATTGTTACAGTGCAAGAGCGTCCGGTGATTGGTGAAATTGTTACTGAAGGTCACCATTCGATTCCAAAAGAGGCCCTACAACAAGCCTTAACCAGTACTGGGCTTGTGCAAGGTCATATTTATAATGGCTATTTATTAAAACAAATTAAGCAACAGCTGCAAGATGAAGAGTATAACCGTGGTTTTTATAATGCACGGGTGACGACAAAAGTGACAGCGCTTGAACGCAACCGTGTTAAAGTAGCCATTGATATTTCAGAAGGGATCCCCTCGGTGATTGGTGGTATCAGCATCGTCGGTAATCAAGCGTTTTCACGCAGTGAATTACTGGATCAATTTAAGCTTTCTACACCGACACTATTTTCTTTTATTACCGATAATGACAAGTATACGAAGCCGAAACTTGATACGGATATTAAAAGCCTAACTAGTTTTTATATGAACCAGGGGTTTGTTGAATTTCGTGTCAACTCTGAGACGGTATCTCTGTCCTCTGATCGTAAAAAAGTTTATATCAATGTGAATATTCATGAAGGTGAAAAATATCACCTATCAGCGTATCAGTTCATTGGCCATTCGGTGTTAAGCCAAGGCGCACTGGATAAAATCGCTAAAAAGCACCTGAAAGTAAACCAGTTTTTTTCACGAGAAGATTTGCTTGCGGTGACTAATGCAGTGAAAACCGCCCTCGGCAATAAGGGCTATTTTTTTGCAACGGTTACACCTGTGCCTGAGGTAAATAAAGAAAATCATACTGTCAGTGTTAATTTTGTTGTTGATCAAAAAAAATCTGGTCTATATCAATCAAATTAAATTTATTGGTAATAATTCAACCAATGATAAAGTTTTGCGTCGGGGCTCGAATTTGTATGAAGGTGGTCTGATGACCACTCGTGGCCTGAATAATTCGAATCAATACTTAAATACCTTAGGCTATTTTGATTCTGTAAAAGCAACTACGCCAGTGGTCCCAGGTAAACCCGGCTATGTCAATGTTGATTATAAAGTCAAAGAAAACACCCGCCTAAACTCGGTCCAGTTTTCTATTGGCTACTCTCAACTGGATAAATTATTACTCGGTCTTGGTTATTCAACGCCGAATGTCTTAGGGACGGGTAATACCTTAAGTGCAAATATTTCTTGGTCACGGCCATCGCAAAGCATTAACGTCAGCTTTACCGACCCGTATTGGACTGAGAGTGGTATCAGCCGGACTTTAAGTGTCTATGGCAATAAAACCAATGCGGAAGAGCAAGGCCTAGCCGATTACTCGACAAATAGCTATGGCGCGTCAATGATTTTTGGTATTCCAGCAACATTGCGCTCGAAGATTAATTTGGGCATGAGTGTCAATCATACAACGTTAAACCAAGGCACGAATAACTCAGTGACGGTGCAAAATTTTATTGATGAGCAAAATGGCAAGAAAAGCTATAACGACTATCGTCTTATTTTAGGCTGGTCATATACTAATTTGGATAAGTGGCCATTTCCAACCAACGGTGAAAAGTTAAGTATTACAGGAACTATCACCGGTCCGGGGAGTGATTTGCTCTGGTATACGGGAACGGTTGATGGGCGTTGGTATCACCCGATTAATGACACCTTTACTTTATCCTTGCGTGGGCGCTTTGGTTATGGGAACTCTTATGGTTCAGGCAAAGGCGGCTTACCCTTCTTTAATAACTTTGGTGCTGGTGGCTGGTCTGGCTCACCGACTTGGGGCATGATTCGTGGTTATGATACGTTAGGGCCGAACGATACGATTGCTTGCAGTGATGGTACTCAAACATGTGAGGGGAATGCGATTGGTGGCAATTTATTGATTAATGCCGGGGCTAGTGTGTATTTTCCAATGCCATTTGTAAAAGATAGCTCGAAAATGCGTTTAGAGACTTTCTTTGATATGGGAAATGTCTATGATACAACAACTAATCGAGATACATATAATACAGCCAATAGCAATACAAATTACTTAGGTGATAAAAGTCCGAGCTTATCAAATTTAGCCTATACCCTTGGTGTTGGTTTAGAGTGGTTTTCACCACTGGGTGCGATTGATTTTAGTTTGGCAAGTACCTTGAATACTAAAGTTCAGGGGTCGCGAGCGGCCTTTCAGTTCTCGATTGGCACGGCGTTCTAGTGTTATTTGTGCTTATTTTTAGTCGTAATATTAGACGTAATAATTGAATTTGTAATTGATAGTAATGAGGAACACAAAATGAAAAAAATAATTGTAGCGATTGTCTCCCTGGGGTTGATTGCACCTGTATTTGCCGTAGGATCCGCTGCTTCTGAAAAGTTAAAGGTAGGCGTTGTCAATTTACAGGCAGTCTTTAAAGCGGTGCCTCAGGGAGAAAAAGCCTTAAGTGCGGAGCGCATGAAGTTAGAAGCAGAAAATAAAAAAGCCTTGGGTAGCTTGCAAGGTGAGCGCAAAACTTTACAAGATAAAGTTGCTGACTTTCAACGTAATTCACAAATTATGAGTGCAGCAGATAAAGAGAAAAAGCAAGCTGAAATCATGAAAGAAAATCAAGCACTACAACAAAAAGCGATTAATCTGCAACAAATGGCTCAGCAAGACGAACAAAAGGTCTTAGTTAGTTTTAATAAGGCTGTGGGTGAGGCGGTCATGACGGTGGCTGAGAAACAGAAGCTAGATTTAGTTTTGCGTCAAGCGGCAACTTTATATGCACTTAAAACGATGAATATTACTCAGGCGATTATTGAGCAGATGGAAAAAACAGCTAAATAATAAACACTAAATATTTATCGATATCAAGTGAAAATATAAGGATAACGGGTGATGGCAAAGAGCTTTTTAGCCACTGAAGTTGCAGCACATGTCGGTGGCAAGCTCTGTGGTGATGATATTGAGCTAACTCATATTGATGGGATTACTTCGGCAGGTCCTGGAGCGTTGACGTTTTTAACTGAGCTTAAATATGCAGCGATGCTACCGCATAGCGAGGCAGCTTGTGTTTTTGTTAAAAGCCGCGATGGGCTGGAGGTAGGGCTAAATACGCGCTTAATTGAAGTGGCTAATGTATACGTCGCTCATGCTCAAGCGATGGCATTGTTTTATCCCTTGCCACAGGCGAAGCCTGGTCGTCATGCCAGTGCGGTGATTGATGACAGTGCACAGATTCATGCATCGACTGAAATTGGCCCCCATGTGGTGATTGAAGCTGGGGTTGTGATCGGTGCAGATTGCAAAATCAGCGCGGGCTGTTTTATTGGTGAAAACACTCAATTGGGTGAGAGCTGCCGGTTAATGGCGAATGTGACCCTTTGTCATGATGTTAGCTTAGGTGATCGAGTGATGGTTCACAGTGGGACGGTGATTGGCTCGGATGGTTTTGGCAATGCCAATGATCAAGGTCGCTGGGTGAAAATTCATCATGTTGGCCGTGTAATTATTGAAAATGATGTTGAAATTGGCGCAGGAACAGCAATCGATCGTGGCGTTTTAGGTGATACGGTGATTGGTGAAGGAGCAAGACTAGATAATTTAATTCAAGTCGCTCATAATGTGTCGGTTGGCGCGCATACGGCAATTGCAGGTAGTGTTGGTATTGCAGGTAGCGCAACCATAGGTAAATATTGTATGATTGGCGGCGGTACAGGAATTGCGGGGCATGTCAGTATTCATGATGGTTGTATTGTGACCGGCATGACGATGGTTACTAAGTCGATTCAACGACCGGGGGTGTATTCTTCGGGAATTCCTGTGAAGCCACAGAAGATATGGCAAAAAAATGTCGCACGCTTTAATCGCAGCAGTGAGCTGACAAAACGCGTGAGTGTGTTAGAGAAACAACTTAAAGAGTTAATTGAACAAAAGGCAACATCCTAATGGCAGACGAGATTGATATGGACAAGATGGATATCCAGGCGATTTTAGAGCATTTGCCGCATCGCTATCCTTTTTTATTGATCGATCGTGTACTCTCTTTAGAGCCAGAAAAATCTCTTGTGGCGATTAAGAATGTGACGATTAATGAGCCTTATTTTCAAGGTCATTTCCCAAAATACCCAGTTATGCCAGGAGTTTTGATCGTTGAGGCGCTTGCTCAAGCCACGGGTGTGTTGGCGTTTAAATCAATGGGAGTGCTGCCGGGTGAGAAGCGTATTTTTCTCTTGGCAGGGGTTGATAATACACGCTTTAAGCAGCCTGTATTGCCAGGTGATCAGCTGCATCTTGAAGTCGAGATTGTCTCTTCTAAGCGTAATATTTTTAAGTTCAAAGCTCAGGCGAAAGTAGACGGTAAATTAGTCTGTTCTGCAGAAATGATGGGCGCATATAAGGAAGTCCAATAGTGATTGATGAACGTGCAATAGTTCACCCGACAGCGAAAATTGCAGATAACGTCAGTATTGGCCCTTGGAGCTTAATTGGCCCCAATGTTGAAATTGGCGAAGGTACTGAGATTGCCTCTCATGTGGTGATCAATGGCCCAACACGCATAGGCAAAGATAATAAGTTTTATCAATTTGCGTCGATAGGTGAAGACCCTCAAGATAAGAAATACCAAGGTGAAGATACTTGGTTGGAGATCGGTGACCGTAATATTTTTCGTGAGTGTTGTACCATTAATCGTGGCACGGGTGTTGGTGGCGGTGCGACACGTATTGGTAATGATAATTTATTTATGGCCTATGTTCATGTTGCCCATGATTGTATTATCGCGAATCATACGGTGTTTTCGAATAACTCTGGTGTGGCAGGTCATGTTTATATCAATGACCATGTGACGCTTGCTGCATTTGCTGGGGTACATCAATTCTGTAAGGTCGGTGAGCACTCGTTTGTCGCTCGGCATACTAATATTGTGCAGGATTTACCGCCCTATATGTTAGCTGCTGGTGGTTATAACGCGACGGTCTATGGCTTAAACGTTGAAGGTCTAAAGCGTCGTGGCTTTAATGCAGATACTTTATTGCGTTTGCGCCGTGCTTATAAAGTGATTTATCGTCAAGGGTTAACTGTGCCTGAAGCCTTAACAAAATTGGCTGATATGATAGATGAGTGCCCAGAAGTCAAAGCATTGATCGACTTTTTACAACAATCTGAGCGTGGTATCGTGCGTTAATTAAGCGTATTACAATTCATGACTCAAATTGCCATTCTTGCAGGTGAAGCCTCAGGAGATTTGCTCGGCGCAGGTCTTTGTGAGGCTTTATTTGCAATAGATTCTAAGCTTGAATTGGTTGGAGTGACCGGTCCATTAATGGAAAAAGCCGGTTGTGCCAGCATTGCCTCGATTGATCGTTTATCGGTTATGGGGTTTTCTGCGGTGATTGCAAAACTGCCGAGTATTATAGTGTTTCATTATGAGTTGTTGGCATATTTTAAGAAAAATAAGCCAGATTTAATCATTGCCATTGATGCGCCTGATTTTAATTTACGCTTGGAAAAAAAATTAAAACGTTTGGGTATGCCAGTGATTCACTATGTTAGTCCGACAGTGTGGGCATGGAAAGAAAAGCGTATTTATAAGGTCCAAGCAGCTTGTGATGTATTGCTTACTATTTTCCCTTTTGAGCCAGATTATTACCAAAAAATCAACCATCCAGCGTATTTTATTGGTCATCCCTTGGCCGATCAGATTCCCTTAGAACTCAATCGTCATGATGCTTGCCGAGTTTTAGGTTTGGATAAAGCCAAGCGCTACGTTGCTTTATTACCTGGTAGCCGACGCAGTGAACTTGAGCTATTAGGTCCTGAGTTTTTAAAAACAGCAACACTGTTGGCGAAAAATTATGCAAATGTAGAATTTATTGCGCCGATGGCGAATGAAAAACGTTTCATAGAGTTTAAAAAATTATGTCAAGAAGTGGCACCTGAATTGGTAATTCATCGTTTTTTAGGGCAAACACGTGAGGTGGTTACCGCCAGTGAAGCGGTATTAGTCACTTCAGGGACGGCGACTTTAGAGACTATGCTATTAAAGCGGCCGATGGTTGTGGCTTATAAAATGTCAACGTTTAATTATTTTTTAGCAAAGTATTTAGTAAAAACACCGTTTATTGCAATGCCAAATATTATTGCGAATCAAATGCTGGTGCCTGAGATGATTCAAGATCAAGTGCAAGCTGAGCTTTTATATAACGAGTTAGTTTATTGGTTAGACCACCCTGAGAAAGTAATCCGCTTAAAAGATCGCTTTAATCAGCTTCATCAATCACTTAGAAAAAATGCCAGTGAAAATGCAGCAACGATTGCATTGGATTTACTTGACCCTAAGTCTAAAAAAGAGCGCTGATCATATCACTATAATATTATAGAAAACCTTGTTAGGCCTAACTTGTTGGTCCGGTGATTTAAAAAATATTAAGTTAGGTGAAAGAGTAAATGCAAGAATAAGTTCGAGCAGTTTTTTTATATTGATATTGCTTTAAGTTATTAAATTAAACCGATTCAGTTTAGAATGAAAAATTAAATAAAAGATGATGTATAGAGAATAAATAACAATGTTAATTGCTGGAGTAGATGAAGTCGGTCGGGGGCCCTTGGTCGGTGCTGTTGTCACCGCAGCGGTGATATTAGACCCTCAGCGGCCGATAGAAGGGTTAGCTGACTCTAAAAAACTTACCGAGAAAAAGCGCGAGTACTTGTATGGGCAAATTAAAGAGCAGGCTTTATGTTATGCTTTAGGGCGCGCTGAAGTTGCTGAGATTGATGATTTAAATATTTTACATGCAACGATGCTGGCGATGCGCCGTGCGGTATTGGCTTTGCCGATGGTTCCAGATAAGGTGTTGGTGGATGGTTCACGTGTACCGGATTTACCGATGGCAAGTGAAGCGATTATTAAAGGGGATATGAAAGAAGCCTGTATTAGTGCCGCATCGATCTTAGCAAAGGTAACACGAGATCGAGAAATGGTTGAATTAGAGCGACAATATCCAGGCTATGGCTTTGCCAAGCACAAAGGTTATCCGACCAAAGTTCACTTGGATGCTTTGCTACGCTTAGGGGCGACGCCTGAGCACCGGCGTTCGTTTGCGCCGGTACAGCGCGTATTAGCAGAACTGGCTTGAAGTTTATAATTTAGGGTTAAGATGTGTCTGAAGCTGAAGCATTGAGAGTGCCACCACAATTTGTCCATTTACGTGTGCATACCGAGTATTCGTTGATTAAAGGCATAGTGCGTATTAAACCCTTAATTCAGTCAGTGCAAGCGCAAGGAATGCTTGCTGTGGCGATGACCGATCATGCTAATTTATTTGGCTTGATTAAATTTTATCGTGCAGCGCGTGATGCCGGCATTAAGCCGTTGGTAGGTGCTGAGATCTGGGTGCAGCATGAAGGCGATCAGACACTTTACCCATTATTATTGCTTTGTCAGAATAAACAAGGCTATGACAATTTGTGTAGCTTGCTTTCTAAGGCCTATCTATATGGTCAGGTTGGCGATGAGGCGATCATTCAAAGTGGTTGGCTCATAGAGTGTAGCGGTGGTTTAATTGCTTTATCCGGGGGTAAAAAAGGTGATATTGGTCAAGCCTTATTACAGGAAAAACGTGATTTGGCAAACACGCGCTTACATGCTTGGTGTGAGCTATTTCCTGGGCGCTTTTATCTAGAACTGCAACGTACTTCGCGTGAGCAAGATGAGGACTATATTCATAGTGCCGTAGTGTTGGCGAGCGAAGCTCAGGTGCCTGTTGTTGCCACTAATGATGTTTGCTTTTTAAAAAAAGATGATTTTGATGCACATGAAGCACGAGTGTGTATTCATGATGGCGTGGTGCTGATTGATCCTAGACGTGAAAAAAATTATTCTAGAATGCAATATTTACGCTCAGAAGCAGAGATGGTTGAGCTTTTTGCTGATATTCCTGAAGCACTGAAAAATTCTATAGAAATTGCAAAGCGCTGTAATTTAACCTTGAATCTAGGTCAGCCGTATTTACCCAACTTTCCGATTCCTCTAGGTAAAACCACAGAAGAGTATTTTATTGAGCAAGCGCGTGATGGTTTGGCAAAGCGTTTGGAGGTTTTACTCGATCAAGAGCAATATTCGTCAGAGGATGCATATCAGTCGCGTAAACAAGTCTATTGGGATCGCTTGGATTTTGAGCTTAAAGTGATTAATCAAATGGGCTTTGCCGGTTACTTTTTAATCGTTGCTGACTTTATTTCTTGGGCGAAAGAAAAGCAAATTCCAGTTGGGCCAGGGCGGGGCTCCGGCGCGGGATCACTGGTTGCGTATTCATTATTGATTACAGATTTAGATCCATTGGCCTATGATTTACTGTTTGAGCGTTTTTTAAACCCTGAACGGGTGTCGATGCCTGACTTTGATATTGACTTCTGCATGGAAGGCCGTGATCGAGTGATTGGCTATGTGGCTGATACCTATGGGCGCTATTCGGTCTCGCAAATTATTACCTTCGGTGCGATGGCAGCAAAAGCGGTTGTGCGTGATGTTGGTCGCGTGTTAAGTCAACCGTATGGCATGGTTGATAAAGTTGCTAAATTAATTCCAAATGATTTAGGTATGACCTTAACCAAGGCCTTGGCTGAATCAGATGAACTCTCTGAACGCTATCAAAATGAAGAAGATATTGCAGCTTTAATTGACTTGGCTTTAAAGCTAGAGGGGGTGACGCGTAATGTCGGACGCCATGCCGCGGGTGTTGTGATTGCACCGTCTGTGGTCAGTGATTATACGCCGATTTACTGTGAATCTGGTTCTAATAGCTTAATTACACAATTTGATAAAGACGATGTTGAATCAGCAGGGTTGGTCAAGTTTGACTTTTTAGGTCTTAGAACCTTGACGATTATTGATTGGGCGCTGAAAACGATTAATGCACGATTAGCAACTGAAAATAAAGAATGTATTGATATTGCTCGGATTGCCTTGGATGATGTTAAGGCGTTTGATGTGCTTAAAGCCTGCCAGACCACAGCGGTATTCCAGTTAGAATCACGGGGTATGAAAGAGCTGATTCACCGCTTACAGCCTGATTGTTTTGAAGATATCATCGCCTTAGTTGCCCTCTATCGGCCTGGGCCATTAGGCTCTGGCATGGTCGATGACTTTATTAACCGTAAGCATGGCCGTGCTGAAATTGAGTACCCTCATCCAAGTTTAGAGGCATCTTTAAAACCGACGTATGGGGTGATTTTATACCAAGAGCAGGTGATGCAAATTGCTCAGGTGCTCTCAGGCTATACCTTAGGTGGGGCGGATATGCTGCGCCGGGCGATGGGGAAGAAAAAGCAAGAAGAAATGGACCGGCAACGAGTCATTTTTGTTGAAGGTGCAGTAAAAAATAATGTTGATAAAGACCAGGCTTCCGCAATTTTTGATTTGGTCGATAAATTTGCCGGTTATGGCTTTAATAAATCTCACTCGGCGGCGTATGCGTTACTCTCTTATCAAACCGCTTGGTTAAAAGCCTATTATCCGGCGGAGTTTATGGCCGCGGTATTGTCTGCTGATTTAGATAATACGGATAAGGTTGTTTTACTCATTCAAGAGTGTGATAGCTTAAAGCTGAATGTTATCTTTCCGCATGTTAATCATAGTCAATATCAGTTTACCGTGAATGATCAGGGAGCTGTGGTCTATGGTTTGGGGGCGGTGAAGGGTGTTGGTCGTATGCCGATTGATGAGCTGATTAAGGCGCGTCAAAGCGGACTGTTTACTGATTTATTTGATTTTTGCTTGCGCGTGGACTTAAAAAAATTTAATAAGCGGGTATTTGAAAGTTTAATTCGTGCTGGAGCACTCGATGGTTTGGGGCCGCACCGAGCCAGTTTGCTGGAAAATCTGCCGCGGGCCTTGCAATTTGCTGAGCAACAGCAAATGAATCAGCAGCAGGGGATTGATGATTTATTTGCCTTAGCTGAAGTGCCTGAGTTAGGTTCTGCACGGATGTCCGTTAAAACACCAGAACTGACTGTGGTTGAAAAATGGCCTGATGATATTCGCCTAAAAGCTGAAAAAGAAACGTTGGGCTTGTATTTAAGTGGTCACCCGATTGATCAATATTTAGCTGAGATTTCAGCGTTGACGACCTGTCGTTTGGCTGATTTACAAGTGACATCGACGAAGAAAACGGTGGTCATTGCCGGGATTGTGGTTGCCTTACGGGTGATGAAAACCAAGCGTGGGACACGCATGGCGATTTTAACCTTGGACGACCATGGTGCGCGTGTTGAGATGGCAGTATTTAGTGAGAGTTTTGAGACTGCACGTGAACTACTGGTGATCGATGAGTTGGTAGTAGTTGAAGGTGAGGCAGGGATTGATGATTACAGTGGTCAGCGTAAAATCAGTGCTAAAAATGTCTGGAATCTGCAAAGCGCTCGTGAGCAATTTGCATCGCATTTATTACTAAAAATAGAGAGTCAGGATTTAGATATAATGGCATTTAAACACTTGCTTGAAGGCTATCGTGGTGAATGTCCAGTCCGCATTGATTATTACACAAGCTCACAATTAAAAGGGCAGTTGCGCTTAGGCATGGATTGGCGTGTGTGTTTGGCAGATGAGTTTATTGTTAAGCTAAAACAAGGATTTACAGCTCAGGGGGTTGAGGTATGTTATGCTTAGCTTGATTTTTCCAAATGGCAATGGCAAGATAGGCGTTTTGCCTGGCCTTCTTACATTCGAGTGGGAAGTTAAATTAGATGAATTTAAATTTTTTAGATTTTGAGCAACCGATTGCTGAATTAGAAGCGAAGATTGAGACGCTACGTAGTGTTTCGAATTCAGATATTAATATCAGCAATGAGATTGAATCGTTAGAAGAGAAAAGCCGTAAACTGACTGAGTCGATTTTTTCGAACTTGAGTGCATGGCAAGTGATTCAGTTGGCACGTCACCCTCAGCGTCCTTATACGTTGGATTATATTAAACATGTCTTCACTGAGTTTGATGAGTTGCATGGCGATCGTGCCTTTGCTGATGATAAAGCCGTGATTGGTGGTGTGGCACGCTTAAATGACCGGCCGGTGATGGTGATAGGTCAACAAAAGGGCCGTGATGCGAAAGAGCGGACGTATCGTAATTTTGGTATGCCACATCCAGAAGGCTACCGTAAGGCACTACGCTTGATGAAGATGGCAGAACGCTTTAAATTGCCGGTCATTACTTTTATTGATACACCGGGAGCTTATCCGGGTGTCGGTGCGGAGGCCCGTGGTCAAGCTGAGGCGATTGCGCGTAATTTATTTGAAATGTCGAAACTGCGTGTACCGGTGATTTGTTGTGTGATTGGTGAGGGTTGTTCGGGCGGAGCATTAGGCATTGGTGTTGGTGATGTGACCTTAATGCTGCAATACAGCTATTATGCGACCATTTCACCTGAAGGTTGTGCGGCGATCTTATGGCATACGGCAGAAAAAGCCTCGGATGCAGCTGAAATCATGGGGATTACTGCAGATCGTTTACTTGAGCATGGTATTGCTGATGAAATTATTGCTGAACCCTTAGGAGGAGCACATCGCGATCTTTTAACGATGAGCCAAACCATTCGTGATAGCCTGTCCAGTCATGTTGAACGCTTAAAAGCGCTACCTATCGACGAGGTTTTAGAAGGGCGCTATCAACGCTTTATGCGCTATGGAACCTTTGAGACACGCAGTTAATCCTGTTAGTGTGAGGGGGTTGGGAAGCGATGATAAGGATGCGATTAGCGATGCTTTAACAAGCTGTCTGCCACGCCTGATAGCTGCGCGGCAGCTGTATTTAGGCTTTAGTGGCGGTCTTGATTCTCGTGTTCTTTTAGCCGCACTGATGCGGCTAGCAGAGCATTACCCACACTATCAAATTAAAAATAAATTCACTGTAGTCCATGTCCATCATGGTATAAATGCTCAGGCGGATACTTGGGCTGATTACTGCCAGTATATTTGCCAGTCTTACCAAATTAATTTTATTTGTGAAAAAGTGAGTCTGAATTTAAGTCAATTATCTTCTGGGCTTGAAGCGGCTGCTCGCCAAGCCCGTTATGGAGTGTTTAAAAAATTCATGCAAGAGAGTGACCTATTATTATTAGGTCAACATGGCGATGACCAGATTGAAACACTCTTATTGCAGTTGTTTCGCGGTGCCGGTCCACAGGGTTTGGCAGCGATGGCTAAAGAGTCTCAATTTTCAGCCGATGATAACCGTATAGTCTTGCGGCCATTGTTAGAACTTAAGCAAATCGATTTAGAGTATTATGCGCGTGATCACCAGTTAGACTGGGTGCATGATGATTCAAATGATAATTTAAGGTTTGAGCGCAATTTTTTACGTCATCAAGTTTTACCTGATTTGCATCAACGTTACCCTGGATTAATTGATACGGTCGGTCGCAGTGCACGTTTATGTGCTGAGCAGAATGAACTGCTTAATGCCTATGTACAGGATGATTTAGTTAAGCACCTTGTTCAGAGTCAAAGTAACGTGGCTAATCATTTATCTTCTGAATGTTGCTTGGGCTTATTTAAGCTTGCAGGGTTTGGGGCTTATTCCTTAGCGCGTCAAAAGGCCTTGATTCGTGCCTGGCTTGCCCACTATCAGGTGCTGATGCCAAGTGAAGTCAAGCTTGCTCATCTGATTGATGATGTATGTTTGGCTAAAGTCGATGCCCAGCCCATGTTGACATGGGGACATTGGTTATTGCGTCGTTATCACGGTCATTTGTATTTATTTGATCAACAGCAAGGTGATAATCATCATAGCTGTGCTTATTCTTTAAAAGAACAAACCTGGGGTGGTGAAACAGTCAAGCTTGAAAATGGCCAGGTCATCTCAAGTCAGCATTTAGTTGATCTGGGTGTCGATTTGGCACACTGGAATTGGCAAGGCGTGACTATTGGCTTACGGCAAGGCGGTGAGCGTTTTCGTCCTCAAGGGCGTGAGCACTCGCAGCCGTTAAAAAAGTTTTTACATGCACAAAAAATCCCACCCTGGTTACGTGAGCAGCTAATTTTAGTCAAGCGCGATCAAAAAATAGTGGCAATTTTAGATCTTGCTCTGGCCGCGCAGGGTGAGTAATCAAAAAGAAATAATTACAGAGGATTTTAATAGATATGTTCGGGCTGATTAAGCAAACGACAGCAAACGTCAAAGATGAGGTTTTATCCGGGGTTACGGTGGCGATGGCGCTGGTTCCTGAGGCGGTTGCATTTTCCTTGGTTGCGCATGTTGCTCCCTTAGTAGGCTTATATGCCGCCTTTATCATGTGCACATTGGCAGCTATTTTAGGTGGGCGACCAGGGATGATCTCTGGGGCGACCGGGGCGATGGCGGTTGTTATCGTTGGTTTGGTGTCGCAATACCCAGGTTGGCAAGGCTTACAATACCTTTTTGTGACGATTATTATGACTGGAATTTTAGAAATTTTAATCGGTGTGCTGC
Organism: Piscirickettsiaceae bacterium NZ-RLO1; assembly: GCA_001644975.1. GTDB lineage: Bacteria > Pseudomonadota > Gammaproteobacteria > Piscirickettsiales > Piscirickettsiaceae > Piscirickettsia. The sequence continues at coordinate 1,690 of LVCQ01000006.1, read as the reverse complement.
GGTTAGGGCGTGTGGTGCGGATGTTGCCACAGCCGGTAATGTTTGGTTTTGTTAATGGTTTAGCGATTGTCATTTTCTTAGCACAACTAAAGCAGTTTCAGTTTAACGATGCGAATGATGTGGTGCAGTGGGTCAGTGGCAATTCATTGTATATTATGCTGGGTTTAGTCGCATTAACGATGGCGATTGTCTATGCATTGCCTAGGATTACACGCTTTTTACCTGCGGCATTAGTAGCGATTTTAGTGGTTACGGCCATTGTTCATTTGTTTGGTTTACAGACGCGCACAGTGGGTGATCTGGCATCAACGGCTGGGGGTTTTCCTAAGTTTCATGTGCCGGATGTTATTTTAAATTGGCAGACGATTAAAATCTGTTTGCCATATGCGGTGATTTTGGCCATTGTTGGCCTGACAGAATCACTAATGACCTTAACGTTGATTGATGAGCTGACTGAAACGCGAGGTCAAGAAAATCGAGAATGTGTAGCTCAAGGAGTTGCCAATATCACCTGTGGTTTTTTTGGTGGCATGGGGGGCTGCGCGATGATTGGTCAAAGTATGATCAATATTAACTCCGGAGCGCGTCGGCGTTTATCAGGTATTATTGCAGGCTTAGGCTTATTAACGATTATTCTGGTTGCCTCGCCACTCATTGCGCAGATTCCCTTAGCAGCATTGGTCGGTATTATGTTCATGGTGGTGATTGGAACGTTTGAATGGTCTAGCTTTAGAATTTTACACAAGATCCCAAAAGTCGATGCCTTTGTGTTAATTCTCGTATCGGCAGTGACAGTATTTACTAATCTGGCAACCGCCGTGATTGTCGGTGTAATCGTCGCAGCTTTAGCCTTTGCTTGGAAAAGTGCCAAGAATACTTATTCTAAAACTTATATTAATCAGGAAGGTAGTAAAGTCTATCAACTGGAAGGACCGTTATTTTTCGCCTCAGTATCTAATTTTAAATCGCTATTTACGCCGTATGACGACCCTGAGGATGTGATTGTTGATTTTGATAACTCGCGTGTGTGTGATCATTCGGCGCTAGAGGCAATTAATCAATTGGCTGAACGTTATGATGCTGTGAATAAAACGTTGCACCTAAGGCATTTAAGCGCAGATTGTCGAGTCTTATTATCAAAGGCGAAAAATAAAGTTGAGGTGAATATCTTGGAAGATCCCACCTATCGAGTTGCTGAATAAAATACTAGGGAGCTTTAGCTCCCTTTTTTTTCTTTACTTTATATCAAAACAGTTAAGTTAGTGTGGATAATGTGGTGCGGACACATGAGTAGTAATTTATATGCTGCTGCTAAGAAGTAGAATGTAAGGGAGAAACTTAAATAAAATGACGCAAAATAGGTTTGTTTATCAGAGTCTAGAGACTACAGCCAATAAGTGATTTTATTTCAAGCCCTTATTATTTAAATTAATTATTGAGTTGTAATTTACCTATCTATTTTTTTTAATCTGTATTATTTATCATTTTTAATGAGTCAGAATATGTGAAAGCAGTTAAATTTAAAGAGTCGACAACTTGCTTTACTTAAAATTTACTTTACATACACAAAAAATTGCTTTAATTTTTAGGTTGTAATCTCCCTATTTTAAAAGCATGAGTGCTATGTAGTTATATTTAGGAGAACAAATCGAATACGTAAAAGCAGGTTATCGCACGCTGCGAGCCAAGG
>LVCQ01000005.1 GCA_001644975.1 Piscirickettsiaceae bacterium NZ-RLO1 | reverse complement strand
CGCTGCGAGCCAAGGAGTGCAAAGCACGAGGTGAGTAGGCCGAGGTAGGTGAGGATTTTTAGCAGAGCGGAGTTGCGGAAGACCGTAAGGTCTGTAGCAAGCGTAACGAGTGTCTAAAAATCTTTACGAGCCGTAGCGCCATTTGAGAGCAGGGTATGGAGTGGCCGATTCAAGGCACGTAATGCCCTGTGACGAGGGCAGCCGAGGGTTTATAGTCGTTGCGTTTTGCTCGGCGATTTTGCATCATTGGATGTGCAAAATACCTACCGAGGTAGCGACGCTTACGAATAGAGCATACATTGAACACCAGAAGAAGAGCGAGTTTGAATTATCGCTCACCTAATCATGTTTTTTTAGAGTATTTGATGGCGGCTTAGTATAGAGTAGTGTTGCACTTCAGATGACGGAGGGCGGTTTAATTTAAAAACAATGTCAAAAACTTTTTTTCAGTAATTTGTGATTTTGCTTGTCAATTGGCTATTTTTTTTATGGGGGATACAGCTCCCATTTTTATGCTAAGCCTAAAGTGGAGTTTCTGTGGTTCTTATCTCTACCATGGATTTCTTACAATCGTCAGGCCACTCGTTTTGCGGGTGTGTCATGACTTTGAAAAATTTCAATCAAAAGCGTGGGATTTTAGTTGACCGGAACATTAGGGTCATATCATTATGGTGCACAACCTTTTTCTAGGGCTTTTGAGTCTAAGTCGGTTGCTGGAATAACTAAGTCCCCACCTTCTTCCATTACATGATCTTTAATCAATGTAGCTACCTCCCAAATGACTTCTGGAGATTTTTTTTCAAGTAATGGGGTAATTATGATATCAGCGCCATTATAATAATAACGGCATTCATCATTCAGGATGTACTCAATATTTTCAAACAATTTGATTAGCTCAGAGTAAAAATGCTCATCAGTGCTGCTGTGTTTATCTGTAGGGTGAACATATTTCTTTAGAGTAGCGATGTGCTCTACCATATTGGCTATAAATCTTTTTAAAAAGTAAACTTTCAATCTTGGGTGTTCAATATTTGGCTCAGGCCAAATGTGCTTGATAGTAGGTAATATTGAGGTAAAGCCATTGTGTGGAATAGATATTAATAGTTTATCTAGATCAGATTTTTGTTTTAAAGTAGTTTTACTTCGCTGCGAGCCAAGGAGTGCAAAGCACGGGGTGAGTAGGCCGAGGTAGGTGAGGATTTTTAGCAGAGCGGAGTTGCGGAAGACCGTAAGGTCTGTAGCAAGCGTAACGAGTGTCTAAAAATCTTTACGAGCCGTAGCGCCATTTGAGAGCAGGGTATGTAGTGGCCGATTCAAGGCACGTAATGCCCTGTGACGAGGGCAGCCGAGGGTTTATAGTCGTCGCGTTTTGCTCGGCGATTTTGCATCATTGGATGTGCAAAATACCTACCGAGGTAGCGACGCTTACGGCAACGCTTGCTAATCGATTTAGCTTATCACACATGCGCTGAATTCTATCTTGTTCTGGGATTTTAATATTAGGCATATTTTTTTCCTGCCATTTAAAATATTAATAGTGAGTAAGTTCGGTGTTTGCTACTCTTTGAGCGCAACGTTAAAATATGCATTTTTACACTTAAGTCTTCACCGTTATGGGCTAAAGCTGGCCTTAGTTTTTGGGGTTAAAGTGTATCGATTGTATGTATACGTATACTAGAGATAGTTGGTTTAAAAATACAAAATACAGCTGTGATTGTTATTTTTTTTAGTGTCATATCCATATCCTTATGTTGTGAAAGTATACTGTTGAGGCTTTAATATATCATTTTAAATTAGTTATTTATATCTGCGTATTTATTTGGGCATGATGTTAGGTACTAAAAGTACTAAGTGTGTCGTTGCACTGTTTTTCATGATAATGCGGATGTTTTAGATTGATTTATAGTTATTGAAAACTGCAGTTAGGAACAGATGAGTGATCTCGTTAAGATTAGCATGGTATGAAAGATAGCAAGCTATACTTTAAAATATATGAATAGTAAAGTTTTAATGAGTTTTCGTAAAGTGGCTGATTTATGTTTAAATTGACTTTCTTATTGGTTTTGTTTGTTATGCTGATGCCAGCATATGCTATTTCTGTATCGCTTTCTGTTTATCTTGATAAAAGTATGCCGACAAAAATTATATTATCACAAGTAAAAGAGTATGATGAAGGGCTAGAAAAAAAATTTCAGCGTAAATACCACTTATATCTGTGATACTAAACATTTAGGTTTGGGTTAATTAAAGCCTGACTAGTTAAGTTAGTCAGGCTTTATTTTTTAAGCAGGTATTTGGCAAAGATAATGATTTAAGTTTAGGCGTTTAAATCCACGACGATAACAGCTTTTAATATAACGAATGATGTCTTTTTGAGCATAGGCAAGGCCTATTTGCAGAGGAAATTGAAGCTGGTCTTGTTCATCACGAAAAACAAGGTGCTCTTTTTTTGTGAAAACTCTAACCTTTGAGTGATAGTTGAAAATCCGCCCTTGGAATGATATACGCACAATCCTCTCCTCTTCTCATTAGTCGCCATTCATGATCTTATTAAGATATATGGTAATATACATGATACTTGAAGATGGTGATGTTAATGAAGCGTAAATTGCATTGATTATTAGTTAATTTAGTTAAGTTTCTAATGAGTGTTATAAAATTGGCTAGTGCTGTGCTTTCATAATACTATTTAAGTGAAGTGCAATAGGCAGGGGAGGCTATTATGAAGATAAAACGGACGATGTTATTTCTATGTGCCATTGGAGTGACAGTTACAGCTTATGCGAATGAGAAGGCGAGCTGCCAGCAATTTCTAAAGTATGGTAATCCTGGTGGGGTTGATCAGTATCTTTGTCGAGAAGGCTATGTTGTTGGCTATAATTATGCGACTAAGCAGCCACGTTGGGTTGCTTATCGTTTGACTCGATCATCTGTTTCACACGCTTTTTTACAAAAAGAAGCTTTTTATGCTGATGATGATGTTCCTAGTTCTTTTCGTGTGATTCCCAAAGATTATTCAAAATCTGGTTATAGTTATGTGCAGTTTGCACCGCAAGCCTCGATGGATTTTAATAAACTATCGTTAAAACAGTCTTTTTTACTGTCAAACACCAGTCCGCAGAATAAGCAACTAAGCCGTTTAGCATGGCGAAAATTAGAAAAAGATGTGCGTAACTGGACGAATCGTTACGGTGAAGTCTATGTCTACACAGGGCCGACGTTTGATGGTGATCACCTTAAAAAAATAGGCAATGGTATTTTTGTACCCACAGGATTTTTTAAAATTATTTATGCGCCAAAACAGGAAAAAGCACTGGCTTTTTGGGTGCCTAATAAGAAAGTTGCACCGCGCAAGATAGGCTTATATTTGACAACGGTCAAAGTGATAGAGGAAAAGACGGGATTAAGGTTCTTGAGTAAATTAAATAGCTCAAGTCAAGATCACATTAATATTGCTTATAATAAATTGTGGCCATCTTATAATTAAATTTAGTTAGAGTATTATGCGATTATTTTTTAGGTGTTCACTATTGTTAAGTGCATTATTGGCAGGCCTTTTATTCATTGGTATTGACCGTGTTTATCATCATTTTCAGGCTGAAAAACCAAAAAAAATACAGATTATAAAAGACTGAACTGATTATTACTTTTATTGCTTATTGCCTTTTGAGGGAAGAGTGGGTAATAATCTAGTTTTAAAAGGAGAGGATCGTATGGGAAAGACTGAACTTGTTGAAGTAATTAGTAAAAAAGCAGATATCAGTAAAAAAGCAGCTGGCCGCCTTGTTGATATCATGCTTGAAAGTATTGAAGATGGCTTAAAAGAAGGAGATAGTGTTGATTTAAAAGGATTTGGCAAGTTTGAAATGAAGCAACGTGCTGCACGTGTTGGTCGTAATCCGCGCACAGGTGAAGAAATTGAGATTCCAGCAGCGACCGTGCCTGTGTTTAAGCCCTCAAAAGCCTTAAAAGCTGCAGTGAGCGTTGAAGCTGAAGAAATTATTTAATTCGTGTTTCTCGTTATTTCCTGTGGCAAATCATTTGCTACAGGAAAATGATCAATTGTTGTGAAAATTAATTATAACCTATTGCAATAAACTTGCTGTTGCAGCCATTGGATTGCAATAATTGCAATGGAGTTACGAATAGCACCTTGCTGTAACAACTTAAAACAATCATTAAAGGAAATAATGTGGCGTTTAATATCTTCTTGTTCACTCTCTAAGCCATAAATTGCTTTTTTAGCTTGGCCTTTTAGTTTTGCGGTGGCTGCAAATAAATAAACGTGTTCACTGCTGCTGCCAGGGCTTGTATAAAACGATTGAATAAGGTGTAAGCTTTTGATGTTGTCCAGTCCAGCTTCTTCATAAATTTCTCGCCTGGCAACATCTTCATTGCTTTCTCCGGCTTCAATTAATCCTGCAATAATTTCAAATAGCCAAGGTGTTTGAGCATCATGAATTGCACCAGCTCTAAACTGTTCGAGCAGCACTACTAATTTCTCATGCGGGTCATAGACGATTGCAGCAACCGCATTACGACGCACCATGACCTCTCGTTCTACTGATTTTAGCGTGTTGCCATTGAAAGTAGCATGGTTGAGTTGGTATTTTTTTATCGGTAAAAAGCCGCTATAACATGTTTTTTCTGTTATGACCTGAACATGTTTATTATAAAAAGAAATATCTTTAGTCATGGGCGTGTAGTTTTAAATAAAATAGATAGTAGTCATGTTTTTAATAGGCAGGTTGCCAGGTTTAGGCTGGGTTTAACAATTAGTGAGTACTTATATTGTACTCACTAATTGAGAGTTATTTTAACGGGATTATCACTAGAATAAGTGCTCAACAGCCGCACGTTCTTCAAGGAGTTCTTGGGTGACAGCTTCAATGCGTTTTTTACTAAAGTCACTCCACTTTAGACCTTGAACGATTTCATAATCGCCATTCTTGCAGCGGCAGGGAAAGCCATAAATCAGACCTTTCGGTGTGCCATAAGAGCCATCGGATACTACGCCCATACTAACCCAGTCATCGCCTTCAGTGCCAGCAACCCAGTCATGGATATGGTCAATGGCAGCATTCGCGGCACTAGCTGCACTGGATAAACCGCGTGCTTCAATGATGGCTGCACCACGCTTTTGTACGGTTGGGATAAAATCATTTTCGATCCAGTGTTGATCTACTTGGTCACCGACGGGTTTGCCATCAACTGTGGTTTCAAAAATATCTGGGTATTGCATGGCGGAGTGGTTGCCCCAGATGGTCATTTTTTTAATTGCTGTGGTTGATACGCCAACTTTTTCAGAAATTTGCGATAGGGCGCGGTTATGGTCTAAGCGCATCATTGCATGAATATTACGTGGGTTGAGATTCGGTGCATTTTTCTGAGTGATTAACGCATTGGTGTTCGCCGGGTTGCCGACGATGAGGACTTTGACATTGGGGTTGGCGTGATCATTAAGGGCTTGACCTTGTGCTGAGAAGATGGCTGCATTGGCTTCGAGCAGGTCAGCACGCTCCATGCCTTTACTGCGTGGGCGAGCGCCAACGAGCAGGGCATAATCAGCATCTTTAAAGGCAACATTTGGATCAGATGAAACAGTGATATCATGCAATGCTGGAAATGCACAATCACGTAGCTCCATCACGACACCTTCTACGGCTTTGAGTGCTTGTGGTAGCTCAAGTAGCTGTAAGATGACCGGTTGGTCTTTACCTAACATTTCGCCTGAAGCAATACGGAACAGTAGTGCATAACCAATTTGGCCAGCAGCGCCTGTGACTGCAACACGAACAGGTGTTTTCATTATTCTCCCCTTAGTTTTCTAGTGTCATTGTCTTCTATTATCATGCTATCTCGGCACTATTGTCGTGCACAGCATGATAATAAAAGAGAGTTTATGATTTTTTCACTTGTAACCAGCTGTTAATTTTTTTTAGGTCATTAATAGACAGTGAGCCGGTATCTGCTTTTAAGTTTAATGTATCAATAATATATTGATATTTTTGCTGAGCATAAGATGAACGGCTATCAAAGAGCTTTTTCTGTGCATCAAGAACATTAACAATCGTTTCTGTGCCTACGGCATAGCCGGCTTGAAATGATTTTAATGAGCTTTCACTAGAAATTACCGCTTGTTTATAGGCGTTCACTGTACCAATGCCAGCAATAACGCTGAGAAAGTCTTGGCGTGTTTTTGTAGTGGTATTGCGTTCAGTGTTGACATAATTACTTGCTGTTGCTTTAGCAGTGTAACTGGCTTGCTTATAGGTTGCATAGTCTGCGCCACCTTGAAAGAGGTTCCAGGTCGCAGAGAGCTGGCCACTTTGAGCTAAGCTGCTTTGTGCACCTGCTGCACTAGCATTTGAAGCTGCGCGTGTATAAGTTGCTGTGCCGTCGAGAGTGGGAATAAAAGCACCTGCGGCAATGCCAACAGCGTCGTTTCCTGCGTCTTGATCGTAACGTGCACTAGCGAGTGCTGGGTTGCCTTTAAGTGCAGCGGCAACCCAATTGTCGATATTATTGGGCATCGGTTTGGTCAGTGGAATATCGTAGCGCATCGGTATGAGGTTTTTTTGAATAACACCGGTGATTTCAGCAAGGGCTTCTTGGTTGTTGGCAACAGTATTTTCTGCCTGTACGCGGGTTGCAATGGCGGATTCATAGCTTGCACGTGTGGTTTGCACATCGGTAATGGCAACCAAGCCGACATTAAAGCGTTGTTGTGACTGCTTAAGGGTTTCTGCAAGCGCATCTTCATTGGCTTGGGCGGCTTTTAATTCATCTTCAGCTTGTAGGATATCCAGATAAGTTTGAGCAACTCGTAAAATCAAGCTTTGTTTCGCGTTTTCATAATCCGCAGCAGCACCTGCAACTTGTGGGTAGCTCTGAGCGAGTGTTTTCCAGTTACTATAACTAAAAATAGATTGCGTTAAGGTGAGGCTAAAATCATGTGAGTTGTAGCGCTCAGGTGCACCAGGACTCTGGCGGTTGCCTTGTGTATTCGCTGTACCAACAATTTGTGGTAGTAATCCTGCACGAGCAATGGGTGTGAGTTGCTGTTGCGCCTGATAAGTTGCAGCCGCTGCTTTGAGTGTTGGGTCTTTTTGCAGTGCTTGCTGATAGGCAGTGATTAAATCAACAGCAAGGCTCTGTGGTTGCTGGGCCTTGTTTTTATCATTGCTTGGCACTGAGTGTTGGACTGGTTTTTTATTTAATTTTTTATCTAAGTTTGAGGCTTGAATATTTGTTTTTGTAGGTGTTGTTGCTTTTGTTGTTACTGCTGCATCTGCTGCAAAAGCATTCATGGTGATTAGGGCGCTGATTAGGAGTGCGCCCGTGCAAATAGTTTTGCACATGCTGTTATTTTCCTTCTTTGTCATCATTAAAAAACAAATGGGTCTGTCGCTTGCTCTTGAGCAAGTGCTTTAACATTCGTATCAAAAAGTGGTTTGCTAATAAATTGTTCTCTTGAGACTCGCGTTATTAATGTTGCTACCATTGCCGCTGTTGTGCCAACTATTGCAAATAATCGACCGCCGATGCTCAGGCGATTTTTGAGCTTTTCTGGGACATTAGGAACTGAGCCGCCAAGAATAATCACATCATAGTTCTCTTCACTAGACCAGTCTTGTTCAGCATAGCCTTGCTCAAAGCTGACGTTACTGATCAGTAATTTTTTGAGATGACTATCAGCGAGCTTGATCATTTGCACATCAATATCAACACTCGTTACATATTTAGCTTGTTTAGCGATCAATGTTGTAAGGTAGCCTGTGCCAGTGCCAACTTCAAGGACGTTATCAGTACGTTTGATTTGTACGGCTTGTAAAATATGTCCTTCAACTTTAGGTGAAAGCATCATTTGCCCATTGGCAAGAGGAATACTCATATCAGCATAGGCGAGATTGTAGTATTGACTGGGGACAAACTGCTCTCGAGCCACTGATTCTATAAGCTGGAGTACTGTGTCATCAATGACGTCCCAAGTACGTAGCTGTTGTTTAATCATGTTGGTTCGCGCGCTTGCTAAATTCATTCTTTTTGCCTGTTTTTTAATTATCTTTGTTCTTTAATATTACACGTCATTATACATCGTATTTTCAATAGGCAAAGGGCCAGGGGTTTTTTGTGCTATGATCACAGCGGCTTAAGGAGTTTGGTATGCGACGTATTTGTTATATTCATGGCTTTAATAGTGGACCAGAAAGTGTTAAAGCGCAATTAGTAAAAGATTACTTTCAAGGCAAAACAGAGGTGATGTTACCCCGATTAGCCCTTGCACCAGAGCTGGCAATAGCGCAGTTGTTAGAGCTTTGTGGTCGCGATGGTAATGACTTGGTATTGATTGGCAGCTCGTTAGGCGGTTTTTATGCACTGTATTTAGCCGAATATTACCAATGTCCAGCAGTTTTAGTGAATCCACTGATTAATCCTAAAAAGTATCAACAGGGAATGGTGGGTACACATGTTAACCCCTATAATGGCAAACAAATAATAGTCACAGAGAAGGAAGTGATACAAAGCTTTGATTATATTTGCGCTGAAGTTAAAGAAAGTAAACGTTATTTAGTGTTATTAAAAAAAGATGATGAAGTACTGGATTATCGTGATGCACTGGCTTTGTTTGCCAGTGAAAGTTGTCATGTCTCTGTTGCAGGAGGTCATGCATTTACTGATTTTGCAGGTTGGTTACCTAAAATTGACCAGCATCTTCAATTGTGGGGCTAAACACATAGCTTGGTATTGTTTTGTAAGTATGGTTTTTAAGGTCTAGGAAAAACAAAGCTTGTCAAAGGGTGTTTTAATTAAAGATATTTATGTTCACGAAAGCCCTTATATACCAACGATTTTTTGCAGTTTGAAGTGACTTCAAATTAAAGATATTTAATATTGGAGAAGGCAAGACGCTGCTTTTTTAATCTAGCTGATGTTTTTCTTGTCTTGGTCGGCGGTTAAACAGGTCACTATACAGGATAAAATTAGCAAACTTGCGCCTTAGGACCATCGGGGTACAATGCTGATACTTGTTAAAAGGCATATATTTTGATTTTAATAGAGATTAGGGCCCCGTATGAGTCGACAAGCAATTAAGCCGTTAAAACCCTCTCGTTGGCTAATGCACTATGCCAAGCGATCGCGATTGACTTTGTTGGTCACGGTTGGTTTTGCCTTACTAGGTGCTTTTTTGCTGATTCTACAAACTTATTGTATTGCTCATGTTATTGCAGGTGCTTTTATTTATCATTTAGACTTTAGCCAATTATTACCCTATCTTTGGGCGATTTTAACTTTGATTGCCTCACGTGCAGTCTTACTTTATGGTCAGCGTCGCGCCAGTTTTATGATAGGAGCAAAAATTAGAACTGTCTTACGTGAGCGGTTGTTTCAACATATGCTAGATTTAGGGCCTAGGCATGGTCAGTCTGCCGGTGCACTAAGCACTGCGTTGATAGAACAGATTGAGGCACTACAGGGTTTCTATCAAGATTATCTGCCACAGATGTATTTGGCTGTTCTTGTACCCTTGATGATCTTAATCGCTGTATTTCCCAAGAGTTGGTTAGCCGGGCTGATCTTTTTAGTCACAGCGCCACTGATTCCATTATTTATGGCTTTGGTGGGTATGGGAGCGAGCAGTACTCATCAGAAGCATTTGCAGACATTAACGCGTATGAGCGCACAGTTCCTTGATATTTTACAGGGTTTAAGCACATTAAAACTGTTTAATCAAAGCAAAGGGCAAGTAGAAAAAGTCAGAGCTGCTTCTGAAGAGTATCGTTCACGGACTATGAGTGTATTAAAGATTGCATTTATGTCCTCTGGTGTGCTTGAGCTGTTTGCCTCAGGTGCGATTGCTCTGGTTGCTATTTATCTAGGGGTAAGCTTATTACAATATATTGGCATTCCTGCTCATGGTATGACTCTTGAAATTGCTGTGTTTATTTTATTGTTAGCACCAGAGTTTTATGCGCCGCTACGTACTTTAGGTACGTATTATCATGCTCGCAGTAAGGCAATTGCTGCTGCTGAAGAATTAATGAAAGTTTTTGCTTTAAAGCCACAAGCGCTTAATGTGAAAGCGGGGCAGGCACTGGATATTCAGCTAAGTCAGGGTAATAAAAAATTTAATATTGAATTTAATGATGTTTCTTTTCAGTATGACCGCGATAGTGAAGAGATGTCACTGGTTTTAGATGCGGTTAATATGCAGTTTGCTGCACATACACATACGGCGATTGTTGGTGCGAGTGGAGCTGGTAAGACGACCTTATTACAGTTATTACTTGGCTTTATTCAGCCGACAGCAGGCCATATATTGATCAATGGTCAGAACCTATCATCCTTAAATACACAGGCTTGGCGTAAGCAGTTAAGTTGGGTTGGACAAAACCCACGCTTATTTCATGGCAGTGTTTTGGATAATATTCGTTTAGCACGGCCGGATGCGACGGATCAGGAGGTTTTGGCTGCGGCGCAGTCAGCATTTGTTGATGAATTTGTTCATGCTTTGCCTCAGGGTTTTCATACTCAACTAGGTGAGTTTGGAGTAGGGTTGTCTGGTGGGCAGATTCAGCGTATAGCCCTAGCACGTGCTTATTTAAAAGATAGCCCTATTTTATTACTGGATGAGCCAATGGCAAGCTTGGATAGTGAAAGTGAGCAACGTGTACTTGCAGCACTCACTGATCTTGCACGGGGGCGGACGGTTATTCACTTAACACACCGGTTAGCTCAAGTAAGGGAAGTAGATGCGATTTATGTTTTGGATCAAGGGCAGTGTTTAGAGCATGGCAGTTTTGCAGCATTAATGAAGCGAAAATCTCACTTTTATCGTATGGCAACAATATGAATAAACAGATACGCAGAAAAATAAGTCAGTTGATACCGTTTCTTCAACCCGTTGTAGCTCATTGGCGTTCAATGAGCTTAGGCTTATTGCTCGGCTTGGTGACAGTCATTGCTGGGGTTGGATTATTATCACTGTCTGGCTGGCTGATTTCAGCGTCTGCAGGTGCGGGTCTGGCCATGGCAACGGCACTGGCTTTTAATTATTACTTGCCTGGTGGGGCGGTGCGTGCCTTTTCACTAATACGGATTGTCGGGCGTTATGGTGAGCGCGTCGTGACCCATGAGGCAACGTTGCGGATTTTGACGACGCTTAGGGTGTGGTTTTATCAAAAAATAGAGCCTCTGGCCCCAGCCGGCTTATTAAAATCACGTAGCGGTGATTTGCTTTCACGCATAATCGGTGATATTGACACGCTTGATGAGGCATATTTACGAGTTGTTGGGCCTTTTTTAATCGCTGTATTGCTTTCTATTGTTTTATTATTTTTCTTGCACTTTTTTAGTATAGAAATTGCTTGGTGTGTTTTTTTATTGATGGTTTTAAGTGGTTTTTGTGTACCATTGTTAGCGCTGCGTTTAGGTCATGCGACAGGAGGTAGCCTAGTTACCGAGTTGGCGCAATTGCGGATTCATTGTATTGATAGTACCCAAGGGTTGATGGAGCTATTAAGCTTTGGCCGTGAGCGCCGTGCTTTCGCTCAATTGCAAACTAGGCAGGGTAGATTATTACGCTTACAAGCACGAATGAATCAGATAGATGCGCTTTCGCAAGCTTTGATTTTGTTGTTTACAGGTTTGGCTTTATGGTTGGCCCTATATTTGGGTGCCCAGTTGGTGTTAGCTCAGCAATTAAATGGAGTAAATTTAGCACTGATTGCCTTTGCTGTACTTGCCGCATTTGAGGTGATTATGCCTTTGCCTTTGGCATTTCAATACCTTGGGCGTACAGGTAAGGCGATGGGCCGACTGTTAAATTTAGCTGAACAGCAACCTGCGGTTTTATTTACTCAACATGTTATTAATGCGAATAAACCCGTAGATTATTCTATAGGGTTTGATCAGGTTAATTTTGCTTATCCTGGTCGTGAAACTATTTTTAACAACCTTAATTTATGTGTTCATCAAGGCGAAAAAGTTGCAATTGTCGGTTCAACCGGTGCGGGTAAAACAACATTAATTCAGCTATTAACTCGGGTGTTTGATCCAGATTCTGGGATGATTAAAGTCGGCCATCATAATCTTAAAGACTTCAGTGAGCCGGCTTTAAGAGGCTTGATGGGTGTAGTTTCACAACGTAGTTATTTATTTAATATGAGTGTGCGTGATAATTTATTATTGGCAAAGCCTACCGCCTCTGATGAAGAGTTAAATCAAGCACTAAAAACAGTACAATTATTTGATGCTGTGCAGCAACTGCCTGAAGGTTTAGGTACGTGGGTGGGTGAGCATGGTTCGCGTTTTTCTGGTGGACAAATTCGTCGAATTGCTGTTGCACGGGCATTGTTAGCCGATCATCCCATTGTCTTGCTGGATGAGCCAACCGAAGGTTTAGATCCGCTGACTGCTGATGAGTTTATGAAAAGTTTAATCACGTTAATGACAGGTCGTACTGTATTATTAATTACTCACCGTTTAACTGATGTGCAGGGTATGGATAAAATTGCTGTGATGGAAAATGGCCAGCTGATTGAGTTTGGCACTGAAGCTCAATTGCTGCAGGCCAATAAACGTTATGCTAGTTTATATGCGCAATATTATTTAGTTTAGTATCCGCTTTGATAGCGGCATCAAGTTCGTGATGCGATAAATAATAACCAGCACGATTGTTAAACAGCAATGTTGGCTCTTTGGGATTATCATTATTTTTGTGCGAGAAGAAGCTTTCATTTTTGCTGTCTTGCATATTTAAGAAACATGTGCTGCTACTGCGTTTATAATCTTCTTGATGGCCATATAAAGCGTAATGACGGATATCTCTTACGCGCACTTTTTCACCTTGTGGGCAGAGTTGTAGCTTAAGTAAGTAGTTTTCAGGGCGGTTTAAGAGTTGGATCAACATATTTCCAGTTGTTGTTGTATTTTGTGGATGGAAAATACCACTTTTTTGACGAATTGCTGCAGCAAAGCAGAGTTCTTGCAGGGTATCGCATTTTGAAAACAGCAATTGTTTTTCAGTTGATGTATGAATTTGTTGTAGTGATTCTTTGGCTTTTAGAAAAAGAGTTTGTTTGCTTACTATTGTTTCTAAGGTTTTAATATATTGCTTGCCATGAGTTGAGTCGAGTCCATAGCTTGGATTAAGGTCACAATTTGTGTTGTGATCCCAGTTGCTATCTACATCGACCGCTTGAAATCCTGTTTTTCGTGCTGATCTTGTATGATTTTTATTGCTATCGATTAATATTATATTTTGATGAGGTAGTTGTTGGTATTCTGATATACGCAGAAGACAGGCAACTTTGTCATCGCCGCCGTGGTGAAAGTGAATACTATTTGGACGAAGAGAAAGACCATATTCGTGAGAGCAGAACTCTAGGAAGTTTGCATCCTGCTCTTCTCTTTGTTTTTTCCTGCTTTTATTTTTTTCAGGCATAGGCACTTCTTGCAGGAAGGCGATTTGATCTCCATTTGCTAAAATCTCTTGCATTACTTTAGCGATCTTTTCTTTATTAATGACATGAATGTTATCATGTCGATAAGCTGGCCAAGTTGATAGAGTAATAGGTATTTGGTTTATAGTTTTTGGGAACTCTTCAGCCCATAGCAATGTTTTATTAATATTAAATACAAAAATATTTTTTGGCATAAGTTTGGCTTCTTAGATTTTGATATAAATATTATTGCAGAATATAAGATATATATTTATATTAAAAAATATAAAAATCAATGTTTTTTAATAAATGAACTGACTTGTTATTTTACGTTGTATTTTTTATTTTAGAGGGTGGAGTTTAAATTTTTTATATATGTTAGTGTGACCTTATTAATTTTTTTAAAATTAATTACAAGGGCTCTTTCCTAATGAAGTTTAAAAGTGTTGTACGCTTTAATGGGAGGTGATAGCGTGTTGGCATGATAAATTATCTTAGATTAGGATTTTAGGATTAAAGGGTGCACAATCATTAATGCTTAATATAAATATTATTATCCTTAAAACTAAATGTAAACCTCTCTATACTGCCTCCTACTGTGCTATAGCGCATAAAGCGTTCAACTGCAGAGCCATATGCAGTACCTTGCATCACGGTATAAATATAAGGGGCGATACTTAAGGATGCCTTGAGCTTATATTCACTGGAGTTGAAGCGAATGAAAAAGCATATTTCAGACGCTTTTGATTCCTCATGTACTTTCACCGAGCTATGTGCCTTAAGAGTGGTATTGTTTAATGAGTCCATAGAGACTGCTTCCGGACTACTCAAGTCTGTATACATGCAGGTTGCGTCAAAAAAGTTAAGGGTGATATTCTGCATCGTTTGATTGGATATCGTAATAGTGCGACCGCTTAATGCATAAAAATATGAGTTAAAAGCTAATAAAAGCAATAAAATAAATAACTTATTAAACACAGTTGCCTCTAAATTTCTAATTATTTTAAAATGAATATCTCCAGTCATTATACTCATGATAATGAGTAGATCAACATTAATAGTTTATTATATATATCGCATTGTTATCCCTTATACTTAAGTATTAAATATCTGTAATTTATCTGTAATTTTTAGGGTTGAGATCATGCCGTATTGAGAATGTTAGAGTTGACAGGGTAACGGTGGAGCTATGATCAAGTTGGTTGCGAGGAATTTGTCTGGTGTTTTATTCAACATGAGGATGACTTCGCGATTTAATAAAGATGAAGGGGGGCTCAAGTCCCCCCTTAATAATTATTTGTCACATGGTTAAGTAATAGGTTTATAAAATAGGTCAGCATTTAAGTAGAGGTGGCAAATAATTGAGGCAATATAGCCTAGGGCAATGGCCCAGGTCCACTTTAAATGACTGAAGAAGGTGTAGGCACCTTTGGCTTGTCCCATCAGAGCAACACCGGCGGCTGAGCCAATGGAGAGCATGCTGCCGCCAACCCCGGCAGTGAGAGTGACTAATAGCCATTGGCCGTGTGACATCTCAGGTTGCATGGTAAGTACAGCAAACATCACGGGGATATTATCAACGATGGCAGAAAGGACACCGACGAAGATATTAGCAGGTGTTGCATTATGAATCGCAGCAAGTCCAAGTGCTTGACCCCATTGGCCGTACATCGCCTCTGAGAGGATGCCAAGGTAGCCGATGGTAGATAGGCCGCCGACACAGAGGATAATACCGTAGAAAAAAAGCAAAGTATCCCACTCGGCGCGTTGGACTTTCTTGAAGATGTCAAAGACGTAGTTATCCGTTGTATTCCCTAAGTGCTTCATCTTACGTTCTTCAACGATTTTGAGGTAATAGCCAAAAAACTGTAGATAACCAAGACCAAGCATCATACCGGCCGCAGGCGGTAGGTGTAGGAAGTTATGAAAGCTAACAGCAGTTACAATGGTCAGTAAAAATAATACCATGATTCTGCGTGCACCGACCTTCATACTGATTGATTCTTCGTGTGCCTTTGGCTGTACTTTGGGTACTGCGAAGGTCATAATCACCGCGGGAACCAAATAGTTAATGACTGAAGGTAAGAAGATCGCAAAAAACTCTGCAAAATCAAGGATGCCTTTTTGCCAGACCATTAAGGTGGTAATATCACCAAACGGGCTAAATGCACCGCCAGCGTTGGCAGCAACAACAATATTAATACAGCCTATAGCAACAAACTTTTTATTATCACTGCCAACAGCCATGACCACTGCACACATGACCAGTGCGGTGGTTAAGTTATCTGCGATTGGCGAGATAAAAAAAGCCAGAATTCCTGTGATCCAAAATAGCTGCCGGTAGGTAAAGCCACGCTGGGTTAGCCAAACTCTGAGCGCTTCAAAGACATTGCGCTCTTCCATTGCGTTGACGTAGGTCATGGCAACCAATAAGAAGAGGAACAGTTCGGCATACTCAAGCAAATTATGGCGTATCGCGGCTTCTGCGGCAGCTGAAGAGCCTGCTTGAGCAGCCAAAATTGAGACGATAATCCAGATAACCCCGGCAGCAACAATAACGGGTTTGGATTTGCGTAAATGAGTAAACTCTTCAGACATAACGAATAAATAAGCAATAATGAATACAGTGAGTGCAAGTAAACCCGCAAATGAAGAGGTCATCTGCAGATTTAAAGGCGCTCCACCACCACTGGCTGCGAGGCTGACACTCGGCAGCAGCAAACTCGTCATGGCAATAAATGCAAAAATGCATGTTTTTGTGAATTTCACACCAGTTCTCCCTAGACTGCGCGTTATTTTAGATTGTAGTTGAATTTTTTAAATTTTTGCTGTCCAACTACTCCTCTATTCTCCTCTATTCTCCTCTATTCTCCTCTATTCTCCTCTATTTTTATTTTAGTTTAATAAAAATCAATATATTTTAACAAGGTAAGCTTTTATGTGGCGGTTAAAGATCTTAAAGTTCAATATTTATTAATATTTTGTATTTTCGTAACGGTACAGTTGAATGGTGGGCTGTTTTTTGATATAACTAGTCGGGTTGTGTTAAGAGCATGATGCTATGTGGCACTCAAAGTAAATTTAAGCAAATTTTTAAAATAAATAAATATTTAAGAGCAAAAGGTAGAAAGCATGCGCTTGTTACAGGTATTACCCAAAGGGGTCAGCAGTATTTTATTTATAGAGTCCTGTGAGTTATTTGGGCGCTTTGGGATTACGGCATTACTGGTTTTCTATTTAAAACAAAGCTTAGGCTTTAGTGATGCGAATGCCTTTTTGCTCTATACCACCTTTGTGGCTTTATTTAGTGCAACACCTGCCTTAGCGGGTTTATTTATTGGCCGCTATGTTAACTATCATCAAGCCGCGTTAATGGGTATCTTTTTTATGATGCTCGGTAATTTATTATTAGTGGTGCCAGAAGTACAGCTGGTTTATTTATCGCTGGCATTGATCGCGGTGGGATTTGGCTTTTTCTATCCAGGATTAACGACTTTACTCGGCCGTTTATATGATCGCTCTGAACATGGGCGCGATGCGGGTTTTACACTTTATTATATGGCAAAAAATATTGGGGCGTTATTTGCGCCGATTATTTGTGGTTTTATTGGTCAAGCCTATGGTTATCATTATGCCTTTTTGTTATCTAGCTTGGTGATGATGATTGGCTTCTTCTTTTACTTTAAAATGCATGGGAATTTAGCTGTATTAGTTGATGAATCAGCGAGTCATCCGGTCTCTTTTATTGTTACTTTATTAAGTGCAGTTATTGCAGTTGCTGTGCTTTATGCTGTTCTTGATTACCATTTGGTAAATTATTTAATTGCAGCTTGCGTGATTGGCTTTTTATTAAAAATTGGACCGTTTATTAAACAGCATATGAAAGTTATGCTCATTATTTTTGCTCTGATGTTTTTTGCCATTATTTTTGGTGGGTCATTGGGTCAAGGGGGCACGACCTTAAACTTATTTATTATGCGCATGGTTGATCGCCATATGTTTGGTATTGAGATTCCGCCGAGTGTTTATTATGCTTTGGACCCTGTTTTTATGATGATTATTGGGCCGATACTTGCCATTGTTTACACTAAGTTGGCTAAACGTCAATTAGAGCCAGGTTCGCTGTATAAATGTATGATGGGTCTGATTACTTTATCTGTTGGTTTTGGTGTGTTTATTCTTGCTGCTCAGCATGCAATGCAATTACGTACTCAGGTGAGCAGTCTTTATATTGTTATCGCCTTTATTGTTTTCCCATTGGCAGAATTATTTATTATGCCCGTTGCCTTATCAATGATTACTAAAATTTCACCGAAAGAGTTAACGGCAGCACTGACAGGCATGTGGATGCTTAGCCAGTCTGTGGGTAGTTTATTAACCAATAGCTTATCTAAGCTTGGTGCGGTTAATTTTGAGATGAATTCACCAGAGGCTTATGTTCATGCAGGGGGGATTTACAGTTATGGCTTTACGGCGACAGCCTTATTATTATTAGGCGCTGGACTGTTAATGGGCATGGGTTCTTACCTATTACAACGCCGATCAAAGAGTATGCGTCAGCTGGTTATGAGTTAACTGTGTTTGGAGTTTTAAATATATAAAGGGCAGTGTACTTAAACTATTACACAGGTGGTTGGGGGCTTATCAATAGTATTATGCCGATAGACTAGACTTTCATGTGTGATTAGTAAAAGGGCTACACAAGCACTTGAGCGTAAGCATCTTATATTAAGGATAGGTATTTAGGTGCTTAGCTTGTAAAACGATTTGTTTGTCAAAAAGTGAAAAGATGTATGATATGGTGATTGGTTTATCCATCAATAAATTCGAGTTTGGCAAGGCTATCTAACTGAACAATTAAATAGACACGTCACCCTTTATTTTTGCTTTGATGTTATTGCTAAGGCTTACGAGTACGGATTCATAATCTTTTAATGTTTTCTTAATGTTTCCTAAGTAGAATCGATGGTTAAGATTGAATCAGTAGATATAGATAAAATAATAAAATAACTAAAGTATTTATCTTTTTTTGGTAAATAAATATAAAAATGCCTGTATTCGTTTTTTTGAAAAAAAAATATTTAGCGTGTGCTGTCTTTGTCTTCTTTTTATTTTTTATTTTTTTTCAGGGTGCTTTTGCGGTACCTGTGCAATACCTAACCAATAGTTATTTGGCGGGTAATGCCTTTGCTGGTGCAGTCACCAGCGCAAATATTGCGGTTATGGATTCAAATCCGGCAATATTGGCCCATTTATCTGTTCCGGAGATTTATATTAGTGATAGTTATGTTCGCTCTGCGACTAATAATAGCAATGCGACTGCTACCCAACGACTATCAGTTTCAGGTATTACAGAAATAGTAAGTGGACAAACAAGTGCACGACAGGCAACGTCTAAGCAGGTGCCGAGTGTATTTATTGCCTGGCCGGTTTCATCGGTTGTGTCATTGGGTTTGACGATAGTGACAGGAAGTAGCTTAAATACCGAGTATAATCGTCAATGGGTTGGTCGTCATTTAAATACTGGGATGACATTGATGACTTTGGCGCTAACACCGATTGTGGCAGTTAAAGTAACCCCACAGTTATCTTTAGGCTTGGGCTGGCATTTTCAAAGAAATAGGTTTCAATCCACTGGGGCTGCAGGTTTAGTTGGGCAAGCATCGAATTATTATAGTGAATCAGCGACAGTCTGGAATCAGGGATTTTTGTTCGGTGGGTTATATCAGTGGTCGAAAAACACATCAATCGGGCTTAGTTATAATCATATTTTTGTAACTAATCTGGATGCTGCTGGAACTTATTCTTCTAAGGTTAGCGCTCAGTTTCCTGATACGGTAAATTTTGGTTTTAGGCATCGATTTAATGAAAAAGTGACAGTAATGCTGAATCTGCAAGAAGTGTTGTGGCGTCAGTTTTATTTACAGCAACACAGTCAAATTGCCGCGGGAGTGACTAGTTCAGCAAACTCTCATTTAAACTTAAAAAATAGTCACTTACTTTCTTTAGGTATGGCCTATCAGCTCAATCGCAGAAACGCTATAGAGTGGGGAGTGGGTGTTGATGATGGCAAGTTTACGACATCGAATCATCGACTGTGGTTCGGTTTAGGGCTGAGTCATTATTTTTCTAAGCAGGCTTCTATTGGCTTAAGTTATCTATATGGTAGTCCACAAAGCAGTCAAGTGACCGCGCTAAACCCCATTAATATTACTATTGATCAACGTGTTAACCCTATGGCTATACAACAGCTTAATACACTGACGATGCAATCTAAAAATACGATACAAATTCTTGCTCTAGGTGTTCATTATCGTTTTTAGTTATCGCTCTGATTTGGTCTGATTCTTGTATCTAGATTATTAATGTAATTTTCTCTCTAGCAGGAGTGGGTGGGTTACTTTTTTGTTATTTTTAAACTAATTGTATTAATTATATTCTTATTGTAGCGATAATGGATAATGTAAGCCCCTGGAGTTCTTGAGTGTATATATAGCATATAGCGCATGTAAAGAGCGAAGAGAGTGCAAGGAAAAGGCAAATGGAGAATATGCAGAGCCAGGCATGGCATCAGCTTGCTAAAGACAAAGTGCTTAATCACTTTAATAGTCATACTGAAACGGGTCTAAGTGACAGCCAGATTGAAGATTATAAAAAATGTTATGGTCTCAATTTATTAACACCGAGAAAGGGTAAATCGCCTTTTGTACGTTTTTTGCTGCATTTTCACCAGCCGCTGGTTTATATTCTATTAGCCGCAGGAGCGGTAACGTTATTTTTAGGTGAGTATGTTGACGCTAGTGTGATTTTTGCTGTGGTGCTGGTCAATAGTATTGTCGGTTACTTGCAAGAGAATAAAGCACTGCACGCATTAGAAGCCTTATCCCGTATTATGACTACCGAGGCTCGGGTGATTCGTCAGGGTAAAACCCGAGAGTTGCCAGCAGCGGAGCTGGTTCCTGGTGATATTGTGTTATTGCTCTCTGGCGATAAGGTTCCTGCGGACTTGCGGTTATTAGAATCGCGTGACTTGCGGATTGATGAATCTGCTTTGACCGGTGAGTCGGTACCGGTGTCTAAATGTGTAGACGTATTGAGTGAGAAAACGATACTCGCTGAACGTAAAAATATGGCGTATGCTTCTACTTTGGTCACGTATGGTCGCTGTAAAGGGGTGGTCACGGCCATTGGTGATGAGACAGAAATTGGCCGTATTTCAACATTAATGTCGCAGACACACGAGATTGATACCCCGCTTACTCGAAAAATTGCCAGCTTTAGTCGATTGTTACTTTATTTAATTTTAGCTCTAGCACTTGCAACTTTTGCCGCGGGTATGATTCAGCAAGAGCCATTAACCGATATGTTTTTAGCGGCGGTTGCGTTGGCGGTTGCGGCCATTCCAGAAGGTTTGCCGGCGGCGTTTACAATTATTTTGGCGATTGGTGTATCGCGTATGGCGCGTAAAGGAGCGATTATTCGTAAATTACCCGCAGTGGAGACATTGGGTAGTACGACGGTTGTCTGTTCTGATAAAACGGGGACACTGACAAAAAATCAGATGACAGTACAAGAAGTGGTGGCTGGCCAGGAGCGTTATACTATCAGCGGCGCCGGTTATGAACCTGTGGGTCAGGTGAAAAATTCGGCAGGGCAGGAGATTAGCGATATTAATGATGAGTTAAAAGAATGCTTATTAGCCGGTTTACTTTGCAATAATGCTATTTTAGTGCAAAAAGAAGGTCGTTGGCAGATTGAAGGGGATCCGACGGAAGGTGCGTTGATTGTCGCTGCAGGCAAAGTGGGCCTGAGTGAAGTGAATTATCGGCAAGCTATGCCTTGTATTAGTACTATCCCATTTGAGTCAGAATATAAATATATGGCAACTTTGCATCAAATTAATCAAGGACAGTCAGCTGTTGTTTATATTAAAGGAGCTGTTGAAACAGTACTGGAAAGGTGTAGCCCTGATTCCGTTAACCAGGAAGAAGTTAAACAAGAAATGCAGCGTTTAGCTTCGAAAAGCATGCGGGTATTGGCATTTGCCAAGTTAGAGGTGGCGATTGATCAATTAGAGGTTAATCATCAGGACCTTGCTGTGAATCTGACTTTTTTAGGGTTGCAGGGCATGATAGACCCACCGCGTGAAGAGGCAATCGCTACAATTAAACAATGTCACCAGGCAGGCATTCGGGTAGCGATGATTACCGGTGATCATGCGGTGACTGCAGGGGCGATTGCTCAGCAAATGGGCTTATCTGAAGATGAGGCAGCGGTTATTACTGGTGCGGATATTGATGAGATGGATGATCATATGCTTGAAAAAACTGTGCAAAGTGCGTCAGTTTATGCGCGTATTTCACCTGAACAAAAATTACGCCTAGTCAGGTCATTACAGCAGCAAGGTCATGTTGCGGCAATGACAGGCGATGGTGTGAATGATGCACCGGCATTAAAGCAAGCAGATATTGGTGTCGCCATGGGCTTATGTGGTACTGAGGTTGCTAAAGAAGCTGGAGATATGGTATTAACCGATGATAATTTTTCGACTATTGGCCGTGCGGTTGAAGAAGGGCGTTGTGTGTTTGATAACCTGACTAAGTTTATTGTCTGGACCATGCCGACCAATATGGGAGAAGGCTTAATTGTTTTAACCGCTATTTTCACCGGGTTTACTTTGCCGGTACTGCCAGCACATATTTTATGGATTAATATGACAACAGCATTAATGCTTGGGATGATGTTGGCATTTGAAACAAAAGAAGGCGATATTATGCGCCGGTCACCACGTAATCCGCGTGCGCCGATTTTAAATAAGGCGTTAATGTTACGAATTGCTATGGTATCGCTAATTATGTTGGCGATGACGTATTGTATTTTTATTTGGGAAACACACCAAGGTGCTAGTATTCAAGAGGCTCGGACAACGACGGTCAATGTGATTGTGATGTGTGAATTATTTTATCTTTTTAACTGCCGTTCGTTGAATAGGTCTATGTTTGATATTGGTGTGTTTTCTAATGTGTGGGTATTAGTGGGTGTGGTGGGTATGGTGCTATTGCAGTTAGCCTTTACTTATTTACCGGCGTTTAATTATTTATTTAATACCACTCCTATTGGCTGGCAATCTTGGTTATTGTCAGTGATGGCAGGTCTTTTGGTTTATTTAGTGGTTGGTTTTGAGAAGTGGCTGAGGCAAAATATTTCGTTTATTCCTCTAGCCACTTCTTCTTAAAATCATAAAATTAACGCCTGTTAGGCCATTAAATGTTTGAGTATAACCCAACAGCTATATTCGACAAAGACGCTCAGGGTCGCTTGACCCCGTAGCGGAATAGGCTGTTGATAGCACTGGTCATTGATGGAGATATTGATCGTTGTACGGCCATAAGCTTCGCTTTGCCAAAATTCGTTAAGACCGCTAAGTTTGATATTCAGCGTTTGTGTTTTTTCTGTTTGGTTGAGCCAGGGATAAGAGTGTGGTGTGAGCAGTTGGCTGTATAAGTAACCAAAACTCGCATTGTCATCAATAATTAGAGAGATTTTATGATTGACTAAGTGATTAATCAGTAATTCTTTACAGCTTTGTTCAGAGCGTGAAGCAAGGTAGGGAGCAAATAGCGCTTCTAGTTGGGCTTGGCACGTTGTATTTAAATCAGCTGGATTTTTACAGAGCAATTTGACTTCTATATACGGGAGATGGGCACGAAACCCTGCGCTATAACCAAATGGTGTGACAATGTCAGTGACATTCGCTGCAATCTCTGCTTCGGGAACACCAAGTAAGCGCCAACGATAGAGTTTACTTGGTTCAGCTAACTTTAACTCCATTAAGTAAGGTAGAATATCTTGGTCAAAAATGGGTAAGCATTCGCGTGGTGGTCCAGGCAGCATAATCACTGATAAATTTCCATGTTTGACGATACAGGCATCAGCAGAGCCATAAGGGTTAGCAATAATATTGGCTGCTTTTGGAAAATAAGCTTGTTGGCGATTACTTTCATGCATATGGATATTAAATTTTTTGCCAATGGCAAGAACACGCTGCCAGCTTTGTTCATTGAAAATAAGTTCTTGCTCGCAAAAGTCGCCAATCGCAAAGCGTGTTAGATCATCACTTGTTGGGCCAAGACCGCCGATGGTAATAATAACATCATGTTGTTTGGCAAGTATAACTAATGATTGGTAAATCTCCTGTTGATTGTCTGCCGCTGTCATTTGCTGGCCAGGTGTGATGCTATGTTCAAAAAGTCGTTGAGCAATGATCTGACCATTGGTATTGACCAGGTCACCATTAATAATTTCATCGCCGGTGGCAAGTATTGCAACTCTCTTCATTGGCTTTTTCATTGGTTTTTTCCTTGTTATTTTGTTATGAAAACTATCATATTTTAGTAAATTTATAGCAGAGCATAGCAAGGAAGCGTTATGGAAGGAATGGTTATTTTAAAAGATGTTTTAAATATTTAATTTAAGGTGAGTTTAGTGACAGAGAGAGTCAAAATGTTAGGGAAATATCAGGTGATAAAGTAAGATATAGTGGTGATGTATCTTATTGATTAATATAGTATAACTCGAAGCAAGTTAACAATAATTTAGAGATTTATCCATGCCTCATATCGAAGTCAGTTGCCCACAATGCAGCGAGAATGATGCCATTAAATTTGGCAGGAACGCTTCAGGCAATCAGCGTTATAAATGCAAAAGTACAGGCTGTGATAAAGATACATTTTTACTGAACTATCGATATTGAGCTGGATGAAATGTAGAGCTTTGTTGGTGATAAGAAAAACCAGCGCTGGCTTTGACCTGCAATTGACCACTCAACTCGAAAAATTCTTGCCTATTATTTTGGCCGACGTAAAAATGAGGCTTTAATTGCGCTCAAATCAAAACTTTCATCATTTAACATTCGTTATTACTATACAGATGATTGGGGCTCTTATCATTGTGTTTTGCCAGAAGACTCTCACTTCATTGGCAAAAAAAACACGCAAGCCATTGAGTGTAAACATGTAACCCTAAGAATTCGAATTAAGCGTTTAGTACGCAAAACCATTTGTTTTTCGAAGTGTGAAAAGATGCATGATGTGGTGATTGGTTTATTCATCAATAAATTCGAGCTTGGCAAGGCTATCTAACTGAACAATCAAATGGAGGCATTGCCGTTATTTCAATGATTTTTAACACCATAGTGCAGAGTTTGGTCGTGTTTTTTTAACACTTAGTATCTAAAGATTGTTGCAGCCGAGATTGATCATTTGCATAATAGGAGCGGGGAAAATTATTTAAAATAATTAAGGGGTAATGGGCTTTATGTCTGAAGCGCAGATAGCAAAAACAAAATATGGCCGAGTCACACGTATTTTGCATGGTTTTATTGTGTTGTCGATGGTTTATATGCTGTTAGTCGGTTTTTTTGAGGATGAATTTAGAAAAATCAGCAGTGTATTTATATCGGTTCATAAAGGTCTCGGCGTTATTTTGGTTTTTGTTATTTTAATTTTCTTTATCTGGACGATGATAGAGCACCCTCCAGCGATGCCATTTAAACAAAAATTATGGGAAATGTTCATTGCCCGCATTGTTCAGCGTTTATTATTAATTTCAGCTTTTTTCCAGGCATTAAGTGGTTGGTTTATGTCAACGGCCGTGGGGTATCCACCGGTTATTTTTGGCTGGGTTGTGCCTGCTCCGATTGCAAAGTCGACTGTTGCCTTTCAGTTTTTTCATAATATTCATGGTTTGATGGGCTGGGTCATTTTGACTTGTGTTGGTCTACATATTTTAGGTGTAGTTAAACATGCAGTGATCGATAAAGTAAATTTGCTCAAGCGAATCTTTTAATGATTAACGTTTAAGGGCTATTGGTTCGGTGCACCTCAGTCGCTGCGAGCCAAGGAGTGCAAAGCACGGGGTGAGTAGGCCGAGGTAGGTGAGGATTTTTAGCAGAGCGGAGTTGCGGAAGACCGTAAGGTCTGTAGCAAGCGTAACGAGTGTCTAAAAATCTTTACGAGCCGTAGCGCCATTTGAGAGCAGGGTATGTAGTGGCCGATTTAAGGCACGTAATGCCCTGTGACGAGGGCAGCCGAGGGTTTATAGTCGTCGCGTTTTGCTCGGCGATTTTGCATCATTGGATGTGCAAAATACCTACCGAGGCAGCGACGCTTACGAGCCCTTGATTCTTTGGTTTTACTAAGTTGGTTTATTCTTATTTATTTTATTTCTAGGCGGGGTGATTTCATCATCACTTCATCATTGAGTTCTATGCCGAGACCAGGTGCGCTAGGTGCAGAAAAAAAGCCATTCACTGGTTGTAAGTCTTGCAAGCAGAGTGCTCGATTAAAGGTTTTAATGGCATAGGTATGATGCTCATGAATGATAAAATTTGCAATAGCCGTTTCTAAGTGTAAGGCGGCGGCTGTTGCAACAGGGCCACCGCAGACATGGGCTTGCACCTGAATATCGTACATGTCTGCATAATCACAGATTTTTTTTGCTTCAGTGAGACCACCGCACAAACCGATATCAGGCTGTAAAATATCAATTGTTTGCTCCTCTAGGTAAGGGCGGATGCCATGGCGTAAATAAAGGCGTTCACCGGCAGCAAGCGGGATCTTTAGCTTTTCTTTTAAGGGGCGGTGTAGTTTAGAGTTTAAATAATTAACCGGTTCCTCTAGCGCCATACAATTAAACTCTTCGGCAATTTCACCCAGTTGTAATGCTGGTGCTAAGCCAGCTAGACTGTGACACTCAAAAATAATCTCGCCATTATCACCGAGTACATCGCGAATTGCTTGCAGGCGTGCACGAATTAAATTTAAATGATCGCGGCGAAAAAGTTTGGTGCAATCAAAAATAGTATTACCCTGTGCGTCAAACATCATGGGGTCTACCTTGACTGCTGTATAGCCTTCGGCAACGGCTTTCTCGGTCGCAAGACCATAATCTTCAGGTTGAGTCAGTTTTCTGCGGTCATGAATGTCCCAGTCAAATTGTAATTGGCTGGCATAAGTCCACAGTTGATCATTCACCTTGCCTCCGAGTAATTCATACACTGGGACATTCAGGGCTTTGCCTTTAATATCCCAAAGTGCAGTATCAATTGCACTCATTGCTGAATAGACTATAGGGCCGCCACCAAGTGCCCAAAAACTTTCACGGAACATGCGTGACCACAGTTTTTCTGTATTCATTGGGTTCCAGCCGATGAGCATTTCTTCGGCAAACTCTTTGATCATGTGAGCTGCTGCGCTGTGGCCAAGGTCGTAAGCTAAACCGGCTTCACCGACACCGGATAAACCCTCGTCAGTATGAATACGGACAAAAACTGGGTTCCAGGCTGGGCGTTCTGGGCAATGCGTATCAAAAATCTCAACACGGTTAATTTTCATATAGACCTCTTGCTGTGATTACTTGTGAAAAGTATAGGCTGAATTTATCCGCCTGGCGTTATTTTGGTTATCACTGTCTTGATTAATCTTCTTGCATCGTCATTAGTGATGCATTGCCTCCTGCAGCGGTAGTATTGATGGTAATTGTGCGCTCATGAACCAATCGGTGCAAAGGCAGAGGGTGCTTCGTCATATGAATAAAAGGTAAAATCGCACCTGTACGTAAGCTTAATTGTTTATTATAGACTGTTGGATTAGCTCCAGAGTAGATTAAGCCGGCGATAGCAATCTGGTGATCGACAATGACTGAATTTATTTCCTCGGGGTTGATGACAAAAGAGGATAATGCAGCATGAGGCACTCCAGCGTCGTAGAAGCAATTAATTATTGCTTGAATATTAATGTCTGTGATGGTCGGATAAATATGAATGATTACCAGGCTATTTCCGCTAGCAAGTGTTGCACTGATACTATTTAGACATTCGGTGATTGTTGTTGCTTGGTCAAGTAAGTAAAGCATTGTTCCACGTGGATGATTGGATAAGGTATCATCTTCGCCCGTAGGGCTTGGCAGCAATGTGGCTTGCTGAATCTTAGCTGCTAAGGCTTTGGCTTGGGTGATGAGTAAGTCCAGTTGATGTTGATCGAGGTTTGGCGTTAGTTTACGATCACGGGCTTTATGTAGAGCAATTTCAAGTAACGCGCTACGTTGTGCATTGCCTTCTTGCCAGATTGTTTGGTGACTAATCGCCTGTTTAATTACATCAATAGCGACTGCAGTGGTTGGTACTGGTGTTGGGGCTGAGCTGTGAGTATTTTCAGTGTTATGGTTCTCACTTCGTTGTTGATCTTGGCTGTATTGAGAGTTGACGAGTGGGTGCATATAAAGGGGACCTCCAGCTTTAGGCCCTGTGCCGGATAAGCCTTCACCACCAAAAGGTTGGACACCGACTACAGCGCCGACTTGGTTGCGATTAATATATAAATTACCGACTTTGGCTTTAGTGATGACCTCGTTAATTGTTTCAGAGATGCGGCTATGAACTCCCAGTGTTAAACCAAACCCTGTAGCGTTAATTTGCTTTATAACCTGGTCCAATTCACCGGCTTTAAAGCGAACAATATGAATGATTGGGCCGAAGACTTCTTGTTTGAGATCGTTAAGATTATCGAGCTCAAAGGTGGTGGGAGCGACAAAGGTGCCGTTATTTTCAGGCAACTCACATTGAAATAGTAGTTTGGCTTGTGTTTTGGTTTTTTCTATATGTTGGTTTAAGCGTGCTTGTGCTTCTGTATCAATCACTGGGCCGACATCGACATTCAGCTGTGCTGGGTTGCCGATAGTCAGTTCAGCCATTGCGCCTTTGAGCATGGCGATCATATGATCGGCAATATCTTCTTGTAAGAACAATACACGTAGGGCTGAGCAACGTTGGCCGGCACTATCAAAGCCTGAGGTGATGACATCAGTGACGACCTGTTCTGCTAATGCGGAAGAGTCAACGATCATAGCGTTTTGACCGCCTGTTTCAGCAATCAGTGGAATGACCTCGTCTCGCTGTGCCAGAGTGCGGTTGATACTATGCGCTACATCAGTAGAGCCGGTAAAAATCACGCCTTTGATGCGCTGATCTTTTACAAGAGCCGCACCAACAGTTTCTCCTTGGCCTGGTAATAGCTGTAATACCTCTGGGCTAATGCCGGCTTGGTGCATGAGTTCAATTGCACGTGCGGCAATCAGTGGTGTTTGTTCGGCGGGCTTTGCGAGGACTGTATTTCCCGCGGCGAGGGCGGCGACGACTTCACCGGTGAAAATGGCCAGAGGAAAGTTCCATGGGCTAATGCATACAATAGGCCCGCGACCGGTTAAGCCGGATTCGACTGTGAATTCTTCGCGCGCTTGTTTGGCATAGTAACGGCAAAAATCAATGGCTTCACGAATTTCTGCAATGGCGTTAGCAAGGGTTTTACCTGCTTCACGAATTGCCAACTGCATGAGTTCTGGCATGTGTTCTTCGAAAAGATCTGCCGTTTTTTCTAGTAGTTTGGCGCGTTGATCGCAGGTTGTTTTCTGCCATGCCGGGAAAGCTGCTGTGGCTATTGTTAATGCTGCTTCAATGTGTTTTGCATCGGCTTCGCTGACATGGCCAATAATTTCATCATGATTCGCTGGGTTTTTAATGGCAAGCGGAGGATAGTCTTGATCATTATTGCTATTTAAATGATCTGTATTGACTGCAGTTGTCGGTTTAGCATGATAAAGCTTCTTACTAAACTTAGCCATAGCACGATTGAGTTGATCGAGATCTTTTTCGCTGTTTAATTCAAATGATTTGGAATTTAAACGCTGATTACCATAGAGATTGCGCGGTAAGGGCAAGTGAGCATGTGGTTTACCAGTGAGGGAGTTGGCGATTTGAATCGGGTCTGCAATCAGGCGACTGATTGGGATATTTTCATCGAGAATTTGATTAACGAAAGATGAGTTGGCGCCATTTTCAAGTAAGCGGCGGACCAGATAAGCGAGAAGGTTTTTATAAGTGCCGACTGGGGCATAAATGCGGCAAGGGATATTTAGATTGTTTTTGCCGACCACTTGATCATACAGGGTTTCACCCATGCCGTGTAAGCACTGGAATTCAAAATCACGATAGTGTCCCGCTAACTCTAAAATGGCTGATAGGGTATAAGCATTATGCGTGGCAAATTGTGGATAAACTTGCTCAGGGGCATCCAGGAGTTTTTGCGCACAATACAGATAAGATAAATCGGTATAGACTTTACGAGTATAGACAGGATAGCCATCAAGGCCTAACTCTTGGGCGAGTTTGATTTCAGAATCCCAATAGGCACCTTTAACTAAACGGATCATCAAGCGGTGCTTGGTACGTTTGGCCATATCGATCAGCCAGTCGATGACATAAGGGCAGCGCTTTTGATAAGCCTGAATGACGACGCCGATGCCATTCCAGTCGGCCAAGCTTGGCTCTTCACAGAGTTTTTCGATTAAATCGAGGGAGAGCTCAAGACGGTTGGCCTCCTCAGCATCGATATTCAAGCCTAAATTATATTTTTTTGCGAGCAAGGCCAGTTCATAGAGGCGAGGGTAAAGTTCGTCCATCACTCGACCGTATTGGGTGACTTCATAACGAGGGTGCAGGGCTGAGAGCTTAATGGAAATACCAGGGCCTGAGATAATATCAAGGTCTTGACTTTGTGTGCCAATAGCTTCAATGGCTTTTTTATATTCATTTAAGTAAAACAGCGCATCTGCATCGGTTTTTGCCGCTTCGCCGAGCATATCATACGAGTAACGGTAGCCAATATTTTCCTTTTTTTTGCCCGTTTTAACGCCGCTTCGATGGTCTGGCCGGTGACAAATTGCTCGCCTAGCAGTTTCATTGCATAACGGATCGCTTGACGAATCATCGGTTCGCCGATGCGCCCGCTGAGCTTTTTAAGTGTACGTGAAATAGTACTGGCACGAGTGGATTCGGCACTGAGGATCTGGCCGGTCAGGATTAAACCCCAGGTGGCAGAATTCACGAATAATGAATCACTCTGGCCTTGATGTGCAGACCAGTTCATGTCGCTGAGCTTATCTTTAATTAATTTATCTGAAGTGGTGGTGTCTGGAATACGTAATAAGGCTTCAGCCAGGCACATCAGTGCAATCCCTTCTTGGCTGGATAAACTGTATTCTTGCATAAACGCATCAATGCCACCTTGGGAAAGGCGAGCAGAGCGAACTTTCTCTATCAGTTGATGAGCTTGTTGCTGTGTGTAGCGTATTTGATGCTCAGTCATTAATGGCGTGTGAAGTAAAGCGTTTATTGCTTGCTGTTCATCTATGCTCCAGGCATGAGTAATGGCAGCGCGTAAGGCTGACGGCTGATACTTGGGATGTTGGTTAGCGTATAGCATTGCTGCATGCTCCGGAAACAGTGCTAGGTGTGTTTAATATTGCTAAGGTTTGGTCAAATTCTTGGTAGATTTTTGCGTGAGGCGGCGCTGTGGCCAAGCTGACGATGATAATGCTGCAAACTGATAAAATAAAGGCTGGAAGTAATTCATAAATTGTAAAAATACTGCCTAGATTATGCAGGTGAGGCCAGATGATGACAACCAATGCACCGATGAGAATACCGGCAATTGCTCCGGGTAAGTTCATACGGCGCCAAAATAGTGAAATTAAGATCACCGGACCAAAGGCAGCACCTAGGCCCGCCCAGGCGTAGCCGACAAGGTTTAAGATCGAGCTTTGTGGGTTAAAGGCTAAGGCGAAAGCGACGCAGGTAATAAGTATCACGCCGATGCGGCTAACATTGAGTAACTCGCGAGCTTTTGCTTGGGGGCGTAAGAAGCGGTGATAGCAGTCTTCTGCGAGTGCACTGGCAGAGGCGAGTAATTGGGCAGATGAGGTGCTCATGGTTGCAGAAAAAACGGCGGCGAGTAGTATACCGGCAACCCAGGGGTTAAATAAGGTTTTTGCAAGTTGTAAAAATGCAGTTTCAGTATTGGCAAGAGGCGTTTGGGCAAAGAAGGCAATGCTGAAAAGTCCAGTAAAAATAGCACCATATAGGGCAAGGTTCATCCAGGTCATGCAGATAAACTGCGCTTTAGGAATGTCCTTGTGGGTTTTGGTCGCCATAAAGCGAACGAGGATATGCGGTTGGCCAAAGTAACCAAGGCCCCATGCCAGCAGTGAAAATGTCCCTAAAGCACTGGTACCATGAAAAGCATTTAGCAAGAAAGAAGACTGGCTATTGATGATATGCAGTGTCGCATTTACTCCGCCTAAGTGATGTAGAGCAACGGCTGGGACGATTAATAGAGCAAAGAACATGAGTGTGCCTTGGAAAAAATCGACCCAAGCAATGGCGAGGAAACCACCGACACAGGTGTAGATGACGATAATTGCTGCGGTAATGATCAAGCCTGTGCTGTAATCAATGTGGAAGGTTGAGCTAAATAATAAGCCACCAGAGACAAAACCGGCTGCGGTATAAAAAGTAAAAAAGGTCAAGACAACAATAGCGGTAGCGCTGCGTAAAACTTTAGTTGTGTCGTGGAAGCGATGTTCGAGGTAGGCAGGAATAGTAATGGCATCTTTAGCTATTTCTGTATAAATGCGCAAGCGTTTAGCGATAAACTGCCAATTTAAATAAGCACCTAATGACAGACCAATTGGTAACCAAATCTGGTTTAAACCATGCAACATGACCGCTCCTGGAAGCGCTAATAAGAGCCAAGAGCTCATGTCAGAGGCGCCTGCCCCAAGGGCTGCGATGGCTCCACTTAAGGTGCGGCCACCGAGCATATAGTCAGTTAAGTTACGTGTGGAAAAATATGAGTATAAGCCAATGGCAAAGATAACCAGGATATAGAGCGTAAAGGTTGCAATTAATTCGTACATAAAGATGGGCCTTGATAATTAACGATTAAATAGAAAGTTAATGAGTGAGAGTAGGATAATCACAGTCATTGGGGCCCAGAGAAAAAGGGAAGTTAATAGATCTAAACTCATGGGTTCTCCTAAAAAATGAATAGAAAATTAGGTGGTGTTCATCATAAGGATTCCTTAATATAAAGTAAATGCCTTATGTCTGTGATGCATTATTGCCTTAACGGGTATGACATAAAAAGCTGCATGGAGTGAATTAAATTCATTGCCTTAATTTTGCTTAATTTTCAGTGTTTGTTGTTACAGTGACTTATTGATTTTTTTGTGTTAAAGCCGACTGATTATATTGATGATGGTTAACTAAGTAAAGAGATCCTGTGCTTTATTCTAGTGATAAGAGATGGGAGATATGAAGATGTAAATTGTCCTTGAGGCGGTGAATATTGAATCAAGTATAGTGGGGTATGTTGACAGGGGAGGGCGCTTGAAGCACACTTATGTCTCTTTACATTTATATAGTGCAATGAATAAAGATATAAGGTTAAAAGGAGACTATCATGAGCATGATTCTTGAAGATGAAGAGTTGTTTTACCCATCTGTATTAGTAGGTCGTCAAGCGCCTAATTTTATGACGGCTGCGGTTCTTGGTAATGGTGATATTGTTGATAATTATAATTTTCGGGAAGCAACGCAAGGCAAATATGTGGCAATGGTGTTTTACCCATTAGATTTCACATTTGTTTGCCCATCTGAGTTAATTGCTCTTGATAAGCGTGTAGATGAATTGAAACAGCGTGGTGTTGAAGTGGTTGCTGTGTCTATTGATTCTCAGTTTACGCATAATGCATGGCGCAATACTAAAGTTGAAGATGGCGGCATTGGTGCAGTGAAATACACTATGGTTGCTGATGTAAAACATGAAGTATGTCAAGCCTATGGTGTAGAACATCCAGAGGCTGGAGTGGCTTTCCGTGGTACGTTTATTATTGATCGTGATGGTGTTGTGCGTTCACAGCTTGTCAATGATTTGCCATTAGGCCGTAATATGGATGAGATTTCTCGCCTGATTGATGCTCTGCAATTTCATGAAGAGCATGGTGAAGTGTGTCCAGCTGGATGGCAAAAAGGTGATGAAGGAATGACAGCCTCTCCTCAGGGTGTGGCAGATTATCTTGCTAAAAATAATGATAAGCTTTAATCACTAATCAGTTGTTTTACTGTTAATAGCTTATATTAATGATTGTTGATGATTGAGTTTTAATAGGTAAATTTAAGTTAATAAAAAGGGTGAGGTTTTCCTCGCTCTTTTTTATTTGCTGTTATTTTTCCCTGGCTTGATTTTTGCTTGTTTGACTATTATTACATTGCAAGAAAAATAAAATATGTTATTTAAAGTATTTTAAAGTTGACTTTTAAGCGGCCATTGTTGTTGGTTTATTAATTTTTCTTTTATTAATAAACAATGAGCTAGCACTTTAATGTTTAAATATTAGTCAGATAACTGGCAAAAAAACTGCTCTCTGCCAATACTTGCCAAAGGAATGTTTGTTTACTTGTTAACGCAAACAAGACCGCAAGAGTGTGCAAAATTGTTTAAGAAAAATAATTTTAAAAGCATTAGGGAGAGATGCGATGAAACTAAAGTTAATCACGTGCTCAGTTGCACTGAGTGTGGCTGCAAGCACTACATTTGCAGCCACAGCTGACTCATTGAAACTGGAGCTTGATAAACTCAAAGCCAGCCAAGTTGCTTTAGAAAAGCAAGTTGAAGCGCTGAAAACAGGTAAAGGTAAAGATGGTGGTTCCGTGCATATGGGGCCGATTGGTGGTGGCATGATTGCTGATCAATCCAGCCGTTTTGGTCGTGACTTGCAAATGCTCGGCTTATTACAAAAAGCGGGTAAGGATGCGCCCCGTTTAACCATTGGTGGTAATTTAGAAGCTGATGCAGCATATGGGCGCAATGTGGCTGATGGTAGCTCAATTTACAATAGCCAAGGCTATGTAAAAGGTGAGAATGCGTCAGCAATTTTTCTAGATACTGCTCGCCTGGACTTGTTAGCAAAATTGAATGATTGGGCGTTTGTTGATTGGCAGCTGGATTTTGCTGATGGCGCAAATACGCGCTCGGGTTATTTAACTATAGGTAACTTAGATAAATCGCCGGTATATCTATCAGTAGGTAAATACTTCCCTTATTTTGGCGATTTTGGTGGACATATTTATAATAGCCCACTTTCAACGGATTACTTTCGTATCAGCTCGGCAGTAGGTGCAATTGCTTTAGGTTATTCACAAGATAACCTCAATGTTTCTGCTGCACTATTTAAGTCTAAACGGGCAAATGTAACGCAGGTTAAAGATTGGACTTTACAAGCGGATTATAGCTTTAAAGTTGGTCAAGTGAAGGCAAAAGTCGGTGCTGGTTATGTTGCCGATATCACCGGCCATGCTTTAAGTGATATTACCGCACAGAACACATTAGATGCTTTACCTGCTGCGAACGTGTCTGCGAAAATGGCAGTAGGCCCTGTGAGCTTTAAAGTTAATTATGCACAAACGACGAAAGACGTTAATCGTACTGATATGCAAGATAAGAAAGTATCTGCCTATAATATTCAAGCTGGTTATAGCACGACCATTATCAAGCCGGTCGACTTCTCAGTGAGTTATAGTGCGACTAAGAACTTAAATGGTGTTGTAACGTCTAACAAGCAGTTTAAGAACCAAGTTTTGGTTGGCGCAGGTGTTGCGGTGATGCCAGGTGCATATGTTTCTTTAGAGTATGGTAATATTGCTCAGTATGCTAACCCTACACTAGAGTCATCTGATACGAATCGCTATAGCGTATTAACTTTAGACTTTTGGTTGACGTTCTAGGTAAATAATTAATTTAAATTGATAGTTTTGAAAGGGCAGCATGAATTTAGCTGCCTTTTTTATTGGCTGATTGAAAATTTTGTTTCGTATTATTTAATATGAATTAATAT
This sequence comes from Piscirickettsiaceae bacterium NZ-RLO1, assembly GCA_001644975.1. Lineage (GTDB taxonomy): Bacteria > Pseudomonadota > Gammaproteobacteria > Piscirickettsiales > Piscirickettsiaceae > Piscirickettsia. The sequence continues at coordinate 14,057 of LVCQ01000005.1, read as the reverse complement.
TCAGTGTTGGCTTTGGATTAAAACTTACTAAACTAAACCAGACTAAGCTAAATTTAAGTTAAGGTGTATTATAAGAAGGTAGTGAGGTTAGTACAGTGAGAGGGAGTGGTCACATGGAGAGCTATCAACAAGGTTATTGTACAGCGTTGCCTTATGTTCATCATTATCATCGTGAACTTTCGCCTAGTTTTTTAAACTTTATTTGTACGTTAAATAATGTTCAAGCCCCGGCGCTTGAAACACAAGCATTTCGTTATTGTGATTTGGGCTGTGGTTATGCGAACTCACTTTTATTTTCGGCAGCGAGCTTTCCTAAAGCACAATTTTATGGTATCGACTTTATGGCAGAGCATATTGATTCTGCAGAAGCACTGAGAACACAAGCGGGTATTGATAACTTAGAGCTGATACATGATGACTTTGTTGATTGTAAAAAGTTTAATTTTGAAAAGTTTGATTATATTGTTATGCATGGTTTGTACTCTTGGGTTAGTGAGGCGGTACTTAAAAAAATACATGCATTTATCAGGCGCTTTTTAAAGCCAACAGGTCTTGTTTATATTGGTTATAATGCTGCGCCGGGTTGGGACAGCTTACGTTCTATTCGGGAGCTATTATTGCAAGCGGATGGCGCAAGTTATCAAGAAAAAATTAAAGCAAGCCAGAGATTATTGCAAAAGTTGCAAAATAATCAGGCGCAGATTTTTAGCGATCACCCATTATTGGCTTATCAGTTAGATAGCTTAACTGAAGAGAATTTACATTATTTAATTCATGAGTATTATCATCAAGATTGGCAATGCTTTTATGTGACACAGATGATTGAGCGGATGAAGGCATTAAAATTAGCTTATGCTGGTAGTGCAAGCTTAATTAATAATTTTGATCAATTTCAGTTTTCTAAATCGCAAGTTAATTTAATTCAGCAGCAGAAAACACCTGCATTACAAGAGCTGATGCGAGATTATCTGTTAAACACACGCTTTCGCTGTGATATTTATCTAAAAAAAGTACGAAAATTATCAGATCAGCAGAAGCTTGAAAACCTAATGGCAAGTCGTTTTTCTTTATTGGTAACGCCTGATCAGATTAAAAAACAAATTTCTGTATTTAAAGGCATTATTCAAATTCCAGAGCTCGTCAATGCAGTGATTGAGAAATTAGTAGTTAGAGCAAAAACATTGAGTGAGTTACGAGGAGAGATTAATGAGCCAGTACAAAATATCTTGCAAGTATTATTGTTATTGCTGATGAGTTACCAAGTCGCATTAACACCCGTGCGGCCATCGAAAACATTAAAAAAATTAAACCGCTTGCTTTGTGAACAGGCACTTGAAAGTGGTTTATCGCATTTAGGTTTAGCGGGTGCTAGTATTCTAATTAGTGCAGAAGAGCAATGGTTATTATCACAAAATAGCTCACTTGATGAGGCAATATTGGCTGATCAGTTAATAAAAAATAAAAAAAGTGATAAAACGGCAGCAAAGGAGCGTATTCGTTTATTTAATCAAAATAAGCGAAATTTTTTGCTAGATTTAGAATTAATTTAGTTCATAGTTATGTGAAAATTTAAGCAGACTTAGGCTGAAGTGGTATAAACAAATATCGCTTTTTCGGGTTAAGGTTAGTTTTTTTGTTTTGATTACTCAACGACGAGTGGGCAGTATTGCCTAAGATATTCAAAATCTTGTTGGATGATAGCTAAATTATTGCTCGTTGAGGTTAATATTCCAATACGATCGATGATTGACTGACTGTTATGAATTTTCTGTCCGGGTTCTACTTGCCAATGGATGTTAAATTCACTGTTAAGCGATGGTGGTATTAATTTTTTGATGGTTCCTTGAGTTTTAGCTAGATAGGCCCACATACGCTGCGAGCCAAGGAGTGCAAAGCACGGGGTGAGTAGGCCGAGGTAGGTGAGGATTTTTAGCAGAGCGGAGTTGCGGAAGACCGTAAGGTCTGTAGCAAGCGTAACGAGTGTCTAAAAATCTTTACGAGCCGTAGCGCCATTTGAGAGCAGGGTATGTAGTGGCCGATTCAAGGCACGTAATGCCCTGTGACGAGGGCAGCCGAGGGTTTATAGTCGTCGCGTTTTGCTCGGCGATTTTGCATCATTGGATGTGCAAAATACCTACCGAGGTAGCGACGCTTACGGTTTTTTTGTGAAAATTCATGCTTATATTTAGATGTTGTTGTATTGGGAGTAAAAATGCCTTTTGAAAATGAGTTTAATCATAAGACTGACCTTGAAATGCTGTTAGATGATGTTTTCGCAGATCGTGAGCGATATGGGAGAGATCGACTTGATAAAGTACGTGAGCTAAGGGAGCGTATTCGTGCGGATGACCGTATTGGTAAAAATCTTGCCATATTATATGTTACTTATTTATTAGCGATATTCTCGCTTCCTTCGAGTCGTAAGCGTCGCTACCTCGGTAGGTATTTTGCACATCCAATGATGCAAAATCGCCGAGCAAAACGCGACGACTATAAACCCTCGGCTGTCCGCGTCACACAGCGTTGCGTGCCTTGAATCGGCACACTCCACCACTGTGCTCTCACATGACTCTACGGTTCGTATAGATTTTTAGACACTCGTTACGCTTGCTACAGACCTAACGGCCTTTCGCAACTCCGCTCTGCTAAAAACCCGAACCTACCTCGGCCTACTCACCCCGTGCCTTGCACTCCTTGGCTCGCAGCGGTAGACGCAGATATGGTGGAGAGGATTAGAGGGATTGCTAATGATCATGTTCTTGCTACACAGCTTTTCTTTGGTGAAGATGCTGAGCAAGGGCTGCTTTCTTCAAGAGAAGGTTTTATGGCTGCGGTAATGAGGCGCTATGATACAGGTGTATGGCCAGAGGGTATTGGTCAGCTAAGTTTGGCTGATAGTATTCCTGACCCTGAAGACTATTTTATGCTAGAAGAACCAGTGATAGATTTAGAAGAAGAGCTAGAACCAGAGCTGGAACCAGAAGAAGGAGGGCCTGCATCAGCTGCAATTCTTGCCCGTTTTGAAGATTTTCAGGCGATTGATAGAGAAGCCGTATTCCCTGTTCCTGCTGTTCTTGCTGATGAGGGTTGTCCATTACATCAGGAATTTATGGATGAGAGGGATAAGTTAATTAATTGCGGGATTAGCCTGGAGCCAATCGCCGTACCAGTTACGATTGAACAAGATAGCAAAGCGTGTGATTTAGAGTCTTTATTAGTATGGTTAGGGAGACGGTCGAAAAACCCGTTGACGAACCTCCCTGTGACAACGGAAACTTTAATTAAGAATGGTTACAGCGATCAATTAAAAGCGGAGTATCGTGAATTAGTAGGTCAATATGAAGCAAGGCTAGCATCAAGCAGGGAACAGAGTAGCCAGAGAGGGCCTGAGCTTTTATTTCAGAATCATCAGCCTGAGGAGAGTGATTCTGTAGCACAAGAGAGTCACGAGGATGTGAGTCCGGCTTAATATTTTTTAGTTAACATAAAAAAATAGCGGGGAATTACCCCGCTTTTATCTGTCGTTTTTCATCTTTTATCTTAAATTCATAAACTTAATTTAAGCATGTAAAACGACATAAAGTGCCCCTTGGCCGCGGGCGATGTTTAATGTAATGGCTTTTTTATCGCTTTTTTTCATCGCTTGGATAAACTGATTCAGGTTTTTAATCGCTCGGCCGTTGACATCGCGAATGATATCACCTTGGCGTAGGCCAGAATTCCATGCGGCACTGCTGGTGTTTAGTTCGGTGATTTTCACTCCTTGAATTAAGCCGCGTTGCGGGCTAAAATTCTCAACTTGCTGTAAGGTCATACCAACGAGATAAGGATCGCTTTCCGCAATAACTTTATCGCGTGCGGCTGGACTAATCAGTTTGGCTGTTACTGTTTTTTTCCTACCTGCACTGACGACTTGGATGGTTGTTTTATCGCCGACACGGATTAGGCCAATTGAGTTGCGTAAATCTGCGGCAGAGTGAATATTTTTTTGGTCAATCTGGGTAATAATATCGCCGATTTTAATGCCTGCAAGCGCAGCGGCTGAATTTTGCATGACATCAGTGACAATTGCCCCTTCGCTTTTTTCTAAGCCCATCGCTTCGCTAAGTTCTGGGGTAATGTTTTGTGCGAATACACCCAGTTGGCCGCGTTTGACCTCGCCGTACTGGATAATTTGTTCAGAGACACTTTTTGCCATTGGCCATGGAATAGCAAAGCCGATGCCGGTAAAGGTGGCGGCAGGGTCGGGCGATAAAATAGCCGTGTTAATGCCGACAAGCTGGCCTTGTAAATTAACTAACGCACCACCTGAATTACCTGGATTAATGGGTGCATCGGTTTGAATAAAGTTTTCAAAGCCTTCGATGCCCAGGTTATTGCGATCAAGGGCACTGATAATACCAGAGGTGACAGTTTGGCTCAGGCCATAAGGACTGCCAACGGCAACAACAAAATCACCGACATCCGGTGTGTAGTCTGATTTAGGTAATCGTATTTTCTCAAGGTTTTTCGCGCTAATCTTAATGATGGCAATGTCCGTGCCTTTATCATTGCCAATGACTTTTGCTGTAAATTGGCGGCCATCTTTTAAGGTGACACGAATTTTTTTAGCTTCTGCTATCACATGATAGTTAGTGAGGATATAGCCTTTATCAGCATTAATAATCACGCCAGAGCCAGTGGATTTAGGGACAAGAATCGGTTCTTTGGGTAGCTTGGATTTAGGTACGCCGGGAGGGAGTTTGATTTTAGAAAAATCAACATCTTGTAAATTTGAGATATTGACAACAGCAGGCATTACGCTTTTTAGCATAGGCGCTAAGCTGTTTTTAGTCACTAGCTCTTGTGGTAGTTCAGCATAGCTTAGTGCGGGTGCAATTAAACTGCAGCTAAGCAAAGCGCAAACGAGAGTTTTTTTCATAGGCGTATCCTCAAAGTATCCTTAAAAATATAGTGATTGATAAGATCCTGTTATCGTTATTATTACTTTTATTAAGGTCATTTATAGTTAATTATTATATTAAGTGGCATAGTCTCTAGGAGGCTGTTCCGTTGATTTTGTTGCTTGCTGTTGCTGTTTTTTCGCTTGTTTTAAGGTCGCCGCGCTTTCTGCATACGGTGGTGGTAGCACTCCACGTTGACTCAGGCTTTCTAAGCTTTGCGCAATATGTTCGCTGAGTTCTTGTTGCGTTTGTGCGAGGACGGTGGCAAGGTCAGCGGCGGTATTTAAATGCTCTTCAACTGTTTGTTGGTAGATTTCATAGGCTTCTGCCTTATTTTGTAATTCTAATGCCAGTTGATTTGGTTTTTGCGGTGCTTGACGTCGTCCCCACCAATAGCCAATGACAAGACCGATAATAAGCGCTATAAGGCCAATGGCAGCAAAGTACATCTACAGGGTCTCCTCTTAATAAATTACTACACAATCTAAAATTAATCGTATTAAGTATAATGCGATGAATATTATTCTTTCACCCTCTATTGTCTGTTGGATTACTTGGGTTTGTAAAGTAGATTTTATGTTTTGACTGGTTTTATCGTCTTGGCATTTATAGTAAAACATGCGAGAATCCGCCCTTGTGTTTATTCTAAGATAAGTGTGAGAGGGGTGGCTGTGGGTTTTCCCGAGCGTGATGGAAGTTTAGAAATATCAGGGCCTTGTGGAGTGCTTGAGTTGGCGGTGTCCATACCTAAAGTAAGCGAACCCAGTCAGCAGCAGAAAGTCACCGTAGTGATTTGCCACCCTCACCCATTGTTTGAAGGAACCTTGCATAATAAGGTCGTACACACCTTAGCACGGACATTTAAGCAGCAGGGGTTATATGCTGTTCGGTTTAATTTCCGTGGTGTGGGGCACAGTGCTGGAGAATATAGCCATGGCATGGGTGAAACCGCTGATTTAGCCGCGGTGATTGACTGGGTCAAAGAGCAGCAGCCTGATCATGAAATTTGGTTGGCAGGTTTCTCCTTTGGAGGTTATGTTGCTTATCGTGGAGCCAGTCGTTTTAATGCCAAGCGATTACTGCTTGTGGCTCCGGCGGTGGTTAATTTTGACTTTGACAGCGAAGTAGAGCCAAATTGCCCTATCTTCCTGATTCAAGGGATGGTCGATGAAGTGGTGGCTGCCGAGGCAGTATTGGCTTGGGCAGAAAAATTAGCACAGCCGCCGCAAATTAAGCGTTTTGAAGAAGCGGGTCACTTTTTTCATGGCCGCCTGGTGGATTTGCGCCAGGTGATAGAGCAGCATTATTTTTCCTCACTCTAAAATTAATTCTAATCAAAGTTAGCTAAAGTTAGATCATGGATATATTAGAACGCTATCAGCATGACCTGAACACGGGGTTAATTTATGATCCGGCGCAAGAGCTAGTGATTAAGCGTTTGGCGTTGCTAGCAGGCCAATTTGTTAATGATCAACAAAATAGCAACTTGTTAAAGCGTTGGTTTTCCCGTGGTCAAGGCCCGCAGCCTGTTAAGGGACTGTATATTTGGGGTGATGTGGGCCGGGGTAAAACGTATTTAATGGATGTGTTTTATCAGCATGTGGCCTGTGATAAAAAAAAGCGCTTACACTTTCATCGCTTTATGCAACAAGTCCATGCGGATTTAAATACGTTTAAGGGGCATAGAGACCCGTTAAGCTTGGTGGCTAACCAATGGGCCAAAGAGACAAAAGTACTATGTTTTGATGAGTTTTTCGTCGCGGATATTGGTGATGCGATGATTTTGGCAGGATTGCTTAAGGGTTTGTTTGCACAGGGTGTGAGCTTGGTGGCAACATCAAATATTCCGCCTAAGCGCTTGTATGAAGATGGCTTACAACGTGCGTCATTTTTACCTGCGATTGCCTTATTAGAGCAGTATTGTGATACCTTAGAGTTAGCTAGTGAGCAGGACTACCGTTTAAGAGCGTTGACTGAAGCTAAGATGTACCATATTACAGTACTCGGTGACCATACGGCGTTATCGCATTGCTTTGCTCAGCTTGCAGCGCATGTTAAAACTCATCATGTTCCCATCGAAATTTTTGATCGGGCTATTCCGGTGATCTGTACAGCAGAAGATACTGCTTGGTTTGATTTTCAGGCATTGTGTAATAGCCCTCGCAGTGCGGCAGACTATATCGAGCTAGCAAGGCAATTTCATACGGTGCTTGTCAGTGATGTGCCTGTTTTTAATGATAATAATGAAGATGCAGCACGGCGCTTTATTCACTTAGTTGATGAGTTTTACGATCGTAAGGTTAAGCTAATTTTGTCAGCTGTGGTTGATATGTTGAGTCTATATCAAGGTGAGCGTCTAGAGTTTGAATTTCACCGGACCGTAAGCCGCCTGCAAGAAATGCAATCCCAAGAATATCTAACTGAGGCGCATCGGCCTTAGATTCTGAGATTTAATGTAATAAATTTAATATTAATTGATGTGAGAGTTAAGATGAAGCTGCGTCGTTTGTTATTTGGTGCACCGCTGTCTACAGAAAAAATGGCGGATGTGCGCCTGAGTAAAAAAATGGCGCTGGCGATTTTTTCATCGGATGCTTTATCTTCAATTGCTTATGCGACTGAAGAGATTTTAGGCGCATTGATGATTGCAGGGTCTGCTGCATTTAGTTTTACTTTGCCGATTAGTTTGGCGATTTGTTTACTCATTTTAATTGTTGGTGCATCTTATCGGCAGACGATTACGGCGTATCCAAATGGTGGTGGGGCCTTTGCGGTGGCTAAAGAAAATTTAGGCAATCGTGCGGGGTTATTAGCTGCTGCGGCCTTAATTATTGACTATATCCTAACCGTGGCTGTTAGTGTATCTGCTGGGATACGGGCGATGACCTCAGCCTTTCCTGAGCTGATGCCACATGCCGTGGCTTTAAGTGTCTTTGCGATTATTATTATCACTTGGCTGAATTTACGTGGTTTGCATGAGACTGCTGGGATATTCGCTGCACCGACCTATATTTTTATTGGTTTGATTTATCTTTTAATTGTTATAGGGCTGTTGCGTTTATTCAATGGCTTTCATCATGACTTCGTGAGTTTCAACCCGATTCCTGTCGGTGGTTTTGAAGCCAGTTCGATAGGCATTATCTTAATTTTACGGGCATTTTCATCAGGTTGTTCAGCATTGACCGGCATAGAAGCTGTATCTAATGGGGTGCAAGTGTTTAAAACACCGTGCGCAAAAAATGCGAATCGGACCTTAATGGCAATGGCTTTGATTTTAATGACAATGTTTTTAGGGGTGACCGTGCTTGCTGATAGCTTACATATTTACCCTAATCACACACAAAGTGTATTATCACAAATCGCGCATTTAGTCTTTGGTGAGGGTGTGATAGGCATTGGTTTGTATTATGCCTTACAGGTTGCGACAGCGTTGATTTTATTACTTGCGGCGAATACTTCATTTTCAGGCTTTCCGCGCTTGGCTTCGGTACTGGCTGAACATAACTATTTACCCCGTCAGCTGCGCAATATTGGTGATCGGTTAGCTTATTCGAATGGGATTATCATGCTAGCGATTATTGCCATAGTTTTGGTGGTTGCGTTTCAAGCGAATACACACAGTTTAATTCCTTTGTACTCTATTGGGGTGTTCTTGGCCTTTAGTTTATCGCAAGCTGGGGTGGCACGTTACTTTATCAAACGTCGTTTAAACGGTTGGTTATGGAAGAGTGGGGTGAGTATCGTTGGCTGTATCACGACCAGTATTGCTTTTATTGTTATCGCCGAAAGTAAATTCACCAGTGGCGCTTGGGTGGTCTTTTTAATTGCACCGTTATTATTATACTTATTTTATAAAGTACACTCTCATTATCGCGAGGTAGATCAGGAGCTTGCGGTTGAGAATATTTATGATGATAATCTGTTAAGTTATGATGACCCCTTATTGAAGGTAATCGTACCAATTTCCAAATTACACCGTGGCACGATGATGGCTTTGCACTTTGCGCGCAGTTTGTCTGATGATGTGACGGCTGTGGTGGTGGATACGCATGATCATGATAATGGCGAGCGCATTGATAAGCTTAAAGAGGACTGGAAGGAGTTGCAGATTCCAGAGCGCTTAGTTGTATTAGATTCGCCTTATCGAGCGACCATTAGCCCTTTATTGCGTTATATCAAACGGGTTGATCTACGAGAGCCTGAGCGTGGCTGCGCGGTGATTGTGATTCCAGAGGCGGTGCCAACACGCTGGTGGCATCATTTCTTACATAATCGTAAAGCGATGCTATTAAGAGCTGCGTTGATGTATAACCCGATTACTCGTTATGGCTCAACGCGTGTTTTTGTTGGTGTACCTTATCGTTTGGAGCATTAAATCATTAAATTGAAGATAGCAGGTGAACTTATGTTTAAGATGTTGTCTTACTTAGTACGTGGGCGCATCACGGCTCCGCTTTTTCCCTCCCTTAAAGCGGAGAAACTGTATTCGGATTCCCCAAGCCGAATACATTAATTGACTTGCCCTGTAACCCTCTTTTATACAGGGCTTTTTTTTGTTCTCTTTTCGTCTTTCTTTTATTAGTTAGTTGTTTTTATTAATTAAAATAAATAATTATTTTATTTATTTACCTGAGTGTTTAGCATTAATGCATTTATGCGCTGTTTTTATATTATTGTAATAATCGTTGGGCTTTTTGAGCTGATATTATTCAGTCTGCTTAGGCTTAGAGGCACTTAAAGTGAGATAGAGCTAACAAAATCAAGTGATTACATAAAAATATCATTCATTCTTAGGTATGGTTTGATTTCTTTTTCATGCAATGATAATGCTGGGTTTTTTTGTTTTTTATTTTGTTAGCCTTAGGCTCCGTTGACATTTCCATATAACTCATGAGAATAAGTAGTATTTTGCTTGGAAGCAATGATGCCAAAATTATTAGAACAAAAGCAGTGGGACGAAATTTATTTATTCTTAAAAGACTTCCCAGGCATTTACTGTGGCTCAGAAAGAAAGTGTCGTTTATTTATCGAAGCCGTTATATGGATTCTCCGTACGGGCTCTCAATGGCGTTACCTACCGGAACATTATGGATATTGGAATAGTGTTTATAAACGGTTTAGCCGTTGGAGTAGCAGAGGCGTTTGGGATGCTCTTTTTATATCTGTGCAAACACCTGAACTAGATTCAGGCATGATTGATTCAACAGTGGTTCGAGCTCATGCTTGTTCTGCAGGATATAAAAAAAGATAAAGGGATTAACCAAGCTTTAGATCGTACGCTGCGAGCCAAGGAGTGCAAAGCACGGGGTGAGTAGGCCGAGGTAGGTGAGGATTTTTAGCAGAGCGGAGTTGCGGAAGAGCGTAAGGTCTGTAGCAAGCGTAACGAGTGTCTAAAAATCTTTACGAGCCGTAGCGCCATTTGAGAGCAGGGTATGTAGTGGCCGATTCAAGGCACGTAATGCCCTGTGACGAGGGCAGCCGAGGGTTTATAGTCGTCGCGTTTTGCTCGGCGATTTTGCATCATTGGATGTGCAAAATACCTACCGAGGTAGCGACGCTTACGGTTGTGGAGGCTTCAGTACAAAAGTCCATGTTTTAACTGAGGGATTGGGTTATCCTATAGATTTTGTACTGACACGAGGGCAAGCACATGATGCTCCTCAGGCATTGGGATTACTCACTTCAATAAGGTTTGATCAAATTATTGCTGATAAAGCTTATGATGACATAAAAATAAGAGAGCTGATTACTAATAAGGGCTCTAAATGTGTTATTCCTTCTAAATCAAATAGGGCTAATAAATTTTACCATGATCAGCATGTTTACAAAGAAAGGCACTTGGTAGAGTGTTGCATTGGCAAGTTAAAGCAATTTAGAAGGGTTTTTTCACGTTTTGAAAAAAGAGCTTGCAGATATTTATCCTTTTTGAAAATTGCAAGCACCATCTTATGGCTAAGGTGAAATGTCAACGGGGCCTAGTAAAGGTGGTTAAGAGCTTCAAAATTAGAAAGATTAGGTTAGGAAGTGATGCCAAACGTTGTATGGAATTCTCAAGCAAATAGGACAGCAGAAGAGCAGAAAGCCGCAGAGTGGCGAGTTATTGAAAAATATTTAGATCTTGTCCCAGGCTCAGAGTTGAGCTTGGGGATGAAATTAGAAGATCCATTAACAGCAAAAGAGATCGTATTAACTCACAGCTATATTAGAGCCTCTGGCCGGGATAAAGATATTTTTGTGAAAGAAAATGAAGCTATAAGTAATGGTGGAAATTCAACTGATATTTATTTTTGCTGTAATAAGCAAGAGAATGAGCAGTATATTTGTAAGGAATTTAGCAAAAATAGTGTTCCAGATGATTTTAATGTTCTCGGAGTGGATATTAACTATACCAGGAAAATTTACCAGAATGAAGGTGAAATTATTACTGATCTGGATTGTGGTAAAGGCTTTGTTGAAACAAAAGATAAACTTATTTTATTTTATAAATACAAAGGTTGGAATTTAGAAGATGAGCTGAGTGTTGAGTTTGATCGGCAAAGGATATTTGATTTATTAATTAATTCAGCCCGAGCGCTGAATAGTTTTCATAAAGGTGATCATTCTAAAAAAGGGATAAAACGAGCTCATCTTGATGTTAAAGCTAAGAATTATTGTGTGATGGACGATAAAGTTAGCTTGATTGATTTTGGTTGCAGTGATCAATTAGGCAATCGGCTCAAGAGTTTTTATGGTTGCCCGTCTTCTTTGCCTAACAACTTTATATTACGCAAGAATCATGATTTAGACATTTTCGCATTTAAGCGTATGGTATGCATATTGCCGGGCTCTAAGCTTGCAAGCTTAGATGAAGTTTATCATAATAATGACCCTTTGATTTGTGAGGTTTTTAATGGTGAATTAGTTGCCAGCCAAGTGTTTAGAGCCTTTTATAATCATGAAGAGCTTTCATTAAAATTTAAAGGGTTATTTGATACTTCAGGTGGCAAGTTGCCTCTACCTGGAGAAGGGGATCGTGCTATTCATTTAGCAGGCTATTTAATTCTCGAAAAACACCATATTTGTAATGACTCAACTGTTAATGTCTTAGTTAAAGACCCGGAGCGATTTGATAAAAATTACCAGATTTTACAAGGTTTAGGTCTTGATCTTCGAAAGAATGTTAGATATATCCTTTATAATCCAGAGCAATTTGAAAAAAATTATCAACGTTTAAAATCTGTTGACTTAAATCAAGAAGAGCGTGTTGCAAAAGTTATTAGTTATCCCAAACGGTTTGAAAAAAATTATCAGCGTTTAGAGACAATAGGACTTAGTCAACGCGGTTGTGTTGAAAAAATTATCAATAAGCCTGAATTAATTGATGAAATGGAGCTAAATAAATATGCATTATTAAAGCTTAATAGCGCAGGATTAAATCAAGCACAGCATATTCAATACGTCATTGATAATCCTATAGAATTTGATAAGAAAAATATCTGTTTGAAAAAAATAAAAAATATTTATTCTACCATAAGAAATAAGCTTAATAATTTTCAGCTACATGGGTTTAATATTTTTAAATTTAGAAAATATGGTATTCCTATAAAATATAATCAACAAGTAATTTTTGTTCCAAAAGGAATTGCTACAGTATGGAATAAAATAACCGATGAAAATGGGAGTTTTAATGTTGATTATACTGATGCTATTTCTTTATATCATGAGGTAAAATCTTTACTTAGTAAACGTCAAAGTAAATGTATCACTCTTTTTCGTGATAGTAGTACTCAGGTGTTATATCAAGGTCTTAGTCGAAAATTTATAGAATATAATTAAGAAGATAAGCTAAGTTAGGATAATTAAATCACTGTTATATAGGGTGATTCTATTTTTGATAATGCAAAATATTAAGACCTGGAACCTGGTAATTTTAGCCGTTTACTAAGTGTGTGGATTGTTAGTATGGCTGTGTTTAAACTTAGTAATATTAATTTAAAATATTAGTTTAGTTGTGGTATAGTAAAAACCCGCTTTTTATGTAAAGTTAATTATTTTTTTATAATTAATAATATGAATTATTTTTGAAAGGTCATTGATATTTATATGTAAATGTTATTTTTTATAAAAGTTGCCATTGTTAAGCTGATTTGAAGTTAAAATGAGGTGTATTATGTTGCCAGTCGATAAAGACAAGCTTTATTTAGCAGTCAATCAGGCAATTGCTTGGCTAAGAGAAAATAAGCCAAAGTACTGGTATAGTTTTTCACATATAAAACATAATTTTGAAAATGAGCTAAAAATATTAACAGAGCTTCAGAATAAAGTTGAAAATGATGTATGCACGATGGATGATGTGAAAAGTTGCATCAAGGCCACAGGTAAACATAAACACTCATTTATAGGATTTTTACACGATATTGGCTTTAATGATTTGAATTGTGAAGTAAAAATCGAGAGTGCTGGTTATATGGAAATATCAAGCTTATTTTTTGAAAATTTTACAACAGCAGTGAGAAAAAGAGTTTATGAAAGAGCAATAGGTGAAGAAAGTGCAGCAGGGCAAAGTGGTGAAATAGATCAAAATAGCGAAGGTGCAGTAGGGTATTCGGGTCCATAATAGAGAGCGTGTTATTATTTTGAAATATATTTTGTACTGTTATTTTAAGTATAAGATGGCATATATAGCTAAAACCTTATAAATTGACATAATGTAGATGTTTTAAAAAAAGATCTTCGATACTACAGTGATACTTTCTTCGAATGGCTTTAGCTTCTGCCCATTTTCTCTCAATCGGGTTAAGGTCAGGGCTATAAGATGGTAAATACTCAAGTGTATGCCCTTGCTCTTCAATTGCTTCAATCATATCAGAGCGTTTGTGAAAGCGCGCATTATCCATAACAATTACTGAATGTGCTGGCAATTTAGGCAATAAGTCTTTAACTAGCCATGCATAAAACACATCAGAATTAATTGACCCAGTAAATAAAGAGGCTGTTAATAATAACTTCCCTAATAGGGCACCAATGACATTAATACGACCCTTTTCATGCCAGTTATGAACACCATAACAGCGCGTTCCTTTCTGGGAGTAGCCTCGCTTTCTTGGCATATCTGTTGCAAAACCACTTTCATCT
>LVCQ01000004.1 GCA_001644975.1 Piscirickettsiaceae bacterium NZ-RLO1 | reverse complement strand
CCCTGTGTGCCTTGGCCAGCTGCTAAAATAACCACAGTGAGCGATGACATTTGTTACCTCCAATAATAACAAAAGGCGGGATTAACCCGCCTTATTATTTTAACAGCACCTCATACTTGTTATTAATAATTATCTAAATAACCATTAGTGCTGTTTCAACTGATTTAAATATTGCAACATTCTAAGTTGAGCTGCAGCTTCTGCTAAACGCTTTTGTGCTTTGGTATGATCAAATTGGCTGGCACCTTTATCCGCCAATAAAGCCTCAGCACGCTCTTTGGCTTCACGTGCAGCACCTTCATTCAGATCACGGGCACGAATCACTGTATCAGCAAGAACAATCACTTCTTCAGGTTGCACCTCAAGAAAGCCACCGGAAACATACAGAGCTTCTTCTTCCCCATTGTCCTTTTTGATTCTTAAGGTCCCTGGTTCTATCGTTGTCAATAATTGAGCGTGTCCTGGAGTAATTCCAACCTCACCCAAGCCACCCCGAGCAACTACCATGGTTGCCTGACCAGAGAAAATTTCACCTTCTACACTAGCGACTTGAACTTTTAATAATGCAGCCATAATAATCTCCCGACTTAAGCCTGATTACAGCGATTTCGCTTTTTCAGCAGCTTCATCCATCGAGCCGACCATATAGAACGCTTGTTCTGGAAGGTCATCATACTCACCTTCAACAATCGCTTTAAAGTCACGAATCGTCTCTTTAACCGGTACATATTTACCTGGTGCACCAGTAAAGATTTCAGCAACGAAGAATGGCTGCGATAAGAATTTTTCAATCTTACGCGCTCGCATGACTGTACTTTTATCTTCTTCAGAGAGCTCATCCATTCCTAAAATAGCAATAATATCTTTTAGCTCTTTATGACGCTGTAAAATCCCTTGCACTTTACGCGCGACATCATAGTGCTCTTGACCGACAACCAATGGGTCTAGCTGACGCGAAGTAGAGTCTAATGGATCAACTGCTGGGTAAATACCAAGCTCTGCAATCTGACGCGACAAGACTACTGTTGCATCCAAGTGTGAGAAGGTAGTCGCCGGTGATGGATCGGTTAAGTCATCCGCAGGAACATACACGGCCTGTACTGAAGTAATTGAGCCGGTTTTCGTCGAAGTAATCCGCTCTTGCAATACACCCATTTCCTCTGCCAGTGTCGGTTGATAGCCCACAGCCGATGGCATACGGCCTAATAATGCCGATACTTCCGTACCCGCCAGAGTATACCGGTAAATATTATCAATAAATAATAAAACGTCACGACCTTCATCACGGAATTTCTCAGCCATCGTCAGGCCAGTAAGTGCCACGCGCAAACGATTTCCTGGTGGCTCATTCATCTGACCATAGACCAGCGATACTTTATCTAATACATTTGATTCTTGCATCTCATGATAAAAGTCATTACCTTCACGGGTTCTTTCACCGACACCCGCAAAGACAGAATAACCACTATGCTCTGCGGCAATATTACGGATTAACTCCATCATATTAACGGTTTTACCAACACCGGCACCACCGAACAAACCGACTTTACCGCCTTTAGCAAAGGGGCACAGCAAATCAATAACTTTAATTCCTGTTTCCAGCACTTCTGCACTATGTGCTTGATCACGGAAGGTTGGTGCCGCGCGGTGAATCGGCATGCGCTCTTCTTCATCAATTGGCCCGGCCTCATCAATCGGATCACCCAGAACATTCATGATCCGGCCTAATGTTTTCTTACCAACCGGCACATGAATCGGCTGATCAGTATTAGTAACCACGGCACCACGGCGCAAGCCATCCGTACTCGACTCACCCATAGCAATCGCTCGTACAACACCATCACCAAGCTGTTGCTGCACTTCTAAGGTAATATCACTAGGGTTACGCCCTTCAATCGTCATGGCATCATAGATTTTTGGTACAGCATTGCGCGGAAACTCTACATCTACTACGGCGCCGATAACTTCAACAATTTTACCGGTAGTCATTTTCAAAACCTCTTTTAAATTATTTACTCGTTAAACTGCCGCAGCACCAGAAACAATCTCAGAGAGCTCCTGAGTAATTGCCGCTTGTCGTGCTTTGTTATATTTCAGTTTGAGCTTATGAATCATATCGGTTGCATTATCTGTGGCATTTTTCATCGCCACCATACGGGCAGCTTGCTCACAGGCATTATTCTCAACCACACCTTGGTACACTTGTGATTCAATATAGCGAACCATCAGTTGATCAAGCAGCTCTTTTGCCTCAGGCTCATAGATATAATCCCAAAAGTGCTTTAGCTTATCGTCTTCACCTGGCACTAAGGGCAATAACTGAGTGACTTCTGGAGTTTGAGTAATAGAGTTAACAAAATCATTCGATGCTAAATAAAGGCGGTCAATCTTACCTTCAGCATAAGCATCCAACATTACTTTTACCGAGCCAATCAAATCCTGAATTTTAGGTTGATCGCCTAAATGATTCGCGGTAGCAACCACATTCGCATGGCAATACTGAAAAAAGTGTTCAGCTTTTACCCCGATAGCGCAAATATCAACTTCGATTCCCTGATCATCCCACTCTTTTAAGGATGTCAGTAGCTTGCGAAATAGATTTAGATTTAATCCACCACACAAGCCGCGATCCGTTGAAATAACAATATAACCAACACGTTTCACTTCATGTTGTCTCATATAAGCGTTCATATACTCAGGGTGAGATAAGCTTATATGCCCAACAACTTCACGCATACGTTGAGCATA
The DNA here is from genome assembly GCA_001644975.1 of Piscirickettsiaceae bacterium NZ-RLO1. Lineage (GTDB taxonomy): Bacteria > Pseudomonadota > Gammaproteobacteria > Piscirickettsiales > Piscirickettsiaceae > Piscirickettsia. The sequence continues at coordinate 51,048 of LVCQ01000004.1, read as the reverse complement.
TGGTTTTGTAGCAGCCATGCGATCGCGCGCTTTGCGCATCTTGCTTGCTGCCATCAATTCCATCGCTTTTGTAATTTTTTTTGTATTCTGTACGCTTGAAATTTTTGTCTTAATTTCTTTGCCGACGGCCATTAGAATACCTTAATTAAATTAAAATTTACCAAGTTTGCGTTGCTTTAAATTGCGTCACGACACGCTTGAGCTCGGCTTCAATATCATCACCATAAGCACCTGTATCATTGATTTTCGCAATTAAATCTTTTTCTTGGTCATTAAAGTAGGCTAATAGAGCCGCTTCAAAATCAACCACTTTATTTACAGCCACATCATCTAAGTGACCTTTCTCAGCCGCATACAGTGCAAGTCCCATTTCAGCAATCGATAATGGCGAATATTGCTTTTGCTTCATCAACTCCATCATCCGTTGACCACGCTCAAGCTGTTTACGTGTCACATCATCTAAATCAGAAGCAAACTGTGAAAAAGCTTCTAGTTCACGGTATTGCGCAAGTGCCAAACGCACGCCGCCACCGAGTTTTTTAATGATCTTAGTCTGAGCAGCACCACCAACACGCGATACCGAAATACCCGCATTAATCGCAGGGCGAATCCCAGAGGCAAATAAACCAGTTTCTAAGAAAATTTGACCATCGGTAATCGAAATCACGTTCGTCGGTACAAAGGCTGACACGTCACCCGCTTGAGTTTCAATGATCGGTAATGCCGTCAATGAGCCAGTTTTGCCTTTGACTTTACCGTTTGTCATTTTTTCAACATACTCAGCATTTACGCGTGCCGCACGCTCAAGTAGGCGTGAATGCAAGTAAAATACATCACCTGGATAGGCTTCACGTCCTGGTGGACGACGGAGTAATAACGAGACTTGGCGATAAGCCCAAGCTTGTTTGGTTAAATCATCATAGATAATTAAAGCATCTTCACCTTTATCACGGTAATACTCACCCATCGCGCAACCCGCATAAGGTGCTAAGAATTGCAACGCAGCAGAATCAGAAGCAGAAGCGGCAACAACTGTGGTATATTCCATTGCCCCGTGCTCTTCAAGCTTACGGACAATATTGGCAATGGATGATGCTTTTTGACCAATCGCCACATAAATACACTTAACGTTTTTGCCTTTTTGATTGATGATTGTATCGATGGCAATGGCTGTTTTCCCCGTCTGACGGTCACCAATGATTAGCTCACGCTGACCACGGCCGACTGGCACCATTGCATCAATGCATTTCAAACCAGTTTGCAGCGGCTCATCAACACTTTTACGTGTAATTACCCCAGGAGCTACTTTTTCTACTGGAGAAAATGCTTTCGCCTCGTGTGGGCCTTTACCATCGATCGCAGTTCCTAAAGTATCGACTACACGACCTAATAAAGCCTCACCCACCGGCACCTCTAAAATATGGCCAGTACACTGAACTTTATCCCCTTCAGTTAAGTCTTCATATGGACCTAACACCACCGCACCCACAGAATCACGCTCAAGGTTTAATGCCAATGCAAAACGAGAATTAGAGAGCTTAATCATCTCCCCCATCGTTACATCTGCTAAACCATGAATACGTAAAATACCATCTTTAATACTAACAACTGTACCTTCAGTATGTGACTCTGAAGTCGCGTCAAAATCTTTAATGCGCTCTTTAATAAGATCACTGATTTCTGTTGAATCTAAACGCATAATTCACCCTCAACTATTATAACGTCAACGCGCCTACTAAACGCTCAAGCTTGCCTTTTACTGAACCATCGATCACTTCATCACCGACCTGAATCACTACACCACCGATTAACGCCTGATTAATTGTGCAATTGAGTTTCACTTGGCGAGCATATTTTTTCTCTAATGCCAAAATAATCTTCTCTTGCTCTGCTGATGCTAATGCAAAAGCACTCGTCACCGTGGCATTTAACAGACGCTCAGCATCCGCCCGATGTTTCTCATACAGCACTTTAATAACAGGTAAACACGCTAAACGATCTTTTTCTGCAAGTAATTTAACTAAATTAATTGCCTCTGCATCGAGCACTTTTTTTGCAATCTCTAAAAACCAGGCTGATTTTTTTCTTTGGGAAAAACAGGATTGGCTAAGATCACTTGTGTTGCAGGTGCAGCAGCAATATCACTTAAGGTTGACAAAACATCAGACCAAAATGGACAGCGCTGACTTTCTTCAGCAAGCTCAAATATAGCTTTAGCGTAAGGCCTAGCGACAATTTCCATAATAAAACCGCCTAAAATTCTTTAACAAGCTTATCTAAAAGCTCTTTATTGGCTGCTTGATCAATACTACGTTCAAGAATTTTTTCTGTTCCTGCCATGGCAATATCAACCAATTGCAAACGCAAAGTTTCCTTCGCTTGAGCTGTTTCTTGCTCAATTTCAGCTTTAGCTGCAACAATAATACGCGCACCCTCTTGACGCGCATCCTCTTTAGCATCCTCAACAATACGATGTGCACGTTGATTGGCTTTATCCAAGATTGATGCGGTCTGTGCTTTGGCATCTCTTAAAATACTTGCAGCCTGGTGATTAGCAAGCTCTAGTGCTTTATTACCGGCATCTGCAGCTTCTAAGCCCTTAGCAATGGTTTCACGGCGCTCATTCAGCGCCTTCATAATTGGCGGTAAAACCCATCGCCAAGTCGCTAAAACAAATAGGAGAAATGCAATCATTTGTCCTATCAGGGTCGCGTTTAAGTTCATAAATGTGGCCCTTCTTATTTATCAGGTAAAGATTCGACGTAACTCTAAATACTCTTATTTACTTTCTGTCGCTTCACTCATGACCGCAACAAGAGGTTTAATTACGTTAGAATCACCTTTGATTCCTAATTTTTTCGCTTGAGCAACCAGCTGCATCGTTTGCATCGTTGTTTCAGCATTCGCTTGCGCTTGTAAATTCGTCGTAAATGGATTTGCAAAGATAAAGACCAAAGCAATCGCGACACCGATCATTGCAATCGCATCAATCAAGCCAGCAACCACAAACATCCACATTCTAAGTGTTGGCATCATTTCAGGCTGGCGCGCCACCCCTTCTAAGAACTTTCCACCTAAAACACCAAAACCAATCGCAGTTCCAAGTGCGCCTAAACCAATCAAAAGACCTGCGGCTACCGCCGACATACCATTGACCTGAGCTAAAATTGCAATAAAGTTCATCACTTCTCCTCAAAATTACACCTAAGTGCGTACAGTTACAGTTAGTTAAAATTAATGCTTTTCATCAGCCATGTTTAAATACACAACCGTTAAAATCATAAAGATAAAGGCTTGTAAGGTAATTACTAATAAATGAAACATCGCCCAAATCCAGTTCACCACCCAACCCACTGGCTGTAAGCTCCAGTGTGACAACAATAAACCGGCAATTAAAATAAAGACGAGCTCACCTGCATATAAATTACCGAACAAACGAAGCGATAATGACAAAGGTCGTGCAAACAATGTCACTAACTCTAATACGAGATTTACTGGAATTAACCACTTACCAAATGGATTAAGTGCCAACTCTTTAATAAAGCCCAAAACACCTTTTGAGCGCACAGCAAAACCAATACTTAATAAAAAAACACTAATTGATAACGCAAATGTTAAGTTCACATCTGCTGTCGGCACCGCACGAAAGTGACTCGCCCCTAACAAACTAGCCACCCCTGGAATAATATCAACAGGAATCAAGTCCATTAAATTCATCAAGAAAACCCAGACAAAAATCGTCAAGGCTAAAGGTGCAACAATCTCACTTTTCCCTGAGTATGTTGTCTTTACCTGATTATCAATAAATTCAATAATGACTTCAACAAAATTTTGTAATCGCCCAGGCACACCCGCAACCATGCGCATTGCCACCCAACGGAAAGCCAATAAAAAAAGCACCCCCAACACTACTGACATAAGCAATGTATCAAGGTGAACCACCCAAAAGCCTGAGCCTTCACCAAAACTCATGGTTTTCAAATCAAAGGAAAGATAGTTCAAATGATGAGAAATATACTCTGTACTTGTTATCGCCGACGCTGTAGCCACTTAATTATGCCCCACCAACACTTTCTGTTTTATATACAAGCGGTAGTAAACTCGACACCACCTGATTAATTGCGTAACCTACTATAAATGGAATGACTGGTAATTGGAATATATGAACGCAAATCATCAACAATGTAATTAACACAACAATGCCCACAACCATTTTCGAAAAAACAGTCAAATAAAAGTCAGTTAAAACCGACTTAGCTGAGCTTACTGTGTCTTTAGATTGTCGTCGCAGATACCGCCAAATAAAATACAAGCTAGGCAGTATTACGCTGATTCCTCCCAAAAATACAGACAATCCCCATTGCTGCGAAATACACCAAGCGATTATAGCAAATAACACACTTAGCGCGAGTTGCACCAAAGAAATTTTATACATCCGTTGCTTTGGCTGCATAGATCTCCCCTAACACAATACACAACAACTAATTCAGCGAGCAAATTATAATCGCTAATATGATTAGGTTCAACTCTCTATGCTAAAATAGCAAAGAATCATTAACAATTGCAATCACTGAATATGACTTAAAATACCATCTAATTCATCTAAATTAGTATATTCAATCACCAGCTTGCCGCGTCCGCGTGCGCCGTGCTTAATAGTAACCGACGCACCGAGCTTATCTGCTAAATCATTTTGCAATTTACGGATATCAGGATCGACTGTTTTTTTCTTTTCATTATTTTCTGTGTTTTTCCTTCTAATAATTTTTTGACCAAACGTTCAGTATCACGCACAGATAACTCACGCGCAACAACCTGACGTGCAGATTGGATTTGCTGATTTTTCGCCAAAGATAATAACGCCCGTGCATGCCCCATCTCTAAATCACCACGCTCTAACATCGTTTTTACACTACTTTCCAGCGCCATCAAGCGTAGTAAGTTACTAACCGCTGCACGAGAGCGCCCAACTACTTCTGCCACTTGCTGATGGGTCATATCAAATTCGTCAATTAAACGCTGCAATGCCGCCGCTTCTTCGATCGGGTTTAAATCCTCACGCTGAATATTTTCAATTAAAGCCAAAGCGAGGGCGATATCATCAGGAATATCTCGAATCACCGCCGGAATCGTCTCTTTACCCGCCAATTGTGATGCGCGCCAACGGCGCTCCCCAGCGATGATTTCAAACTTTTCGCCACCAACCGGACGCACAACAATCGGCTGTACTACACCTTGCTTACGAATAGACGCAGCCAAGCTTTCTAAGGCGTCAGGGTCCATATCACGACGTGGTTGATATTGACCTCGTTGCAATACATCTATCGGCAAATACTTTAATGTTTCACGATTTCGATCTGCTTTTTTGCCAATCAAGGTCGTATCTAAGCTTGCTCCGGACAATAGAGCATCCAAACCTTTACCCAAACCTCGGCGCTTTGCTGTTTTCACTGTCATCACCTTACCACCCTTACCTTAGATACTGTAGATTACGCCATTTTCACTTTAGATTTATTAGACCTGGATTTAGCTGATTTAGATTTAGCTTGAGTTTTTACAGCGCTGAGTTTTGATTTTGACGAAAGTCGAGCTGCTTGCTGAGTCACTTTATTTTTGCGAATAAATTCTTTTGCCAAAGCAAGGTAGGCCAACGACCCTTTTGAATATTTATCATATTTAATAATCGGCAATCCATGGCTAGGCGCTTCTGCCAAACGCACATTACGTGGAATAATTGCCTTATATACTTGCTTACCAAAGTGCTGTACCAGCTGCTCAGAAACATCCATCGTTAAGCGATTGCGCGCATCATACATGGTTCTAAGCACGCCTTCTACCTGTAACTCGCTATTTAAAGACTCTCTAATTTGCTCAACCGTTTCAAGCAATGAAGATAAACCCTCTAGAGCAAAGTACTCACATTGAATCGGAATAAATACCGAGTTTGCTGCAGTTAACGCATTTAAAGTCAACATATTTAAAGAAGGAGGACAATCAATTAAAATAAAATCATAATCTTCTTTAATAGGTGCAAGAGCCTGTGCTAATCTTTGTTCACGTTGTTCAAATTGAAACAATTGAATTTCAGCTTCTGTCGTATTGGCATTGCCAGCAATCAAATCATAACCCGCTAAATTAGCATCAATCCGTGCTTGTTGTATGGATATTTCAGCAATTAGTACATCATTAATACTAAACTCGACCTCATGCTTATTCACCCCACTACCCATGGTGGCATTGCCTTGAGGGTCAATATCAATAAGTAAGACTTTCTTTTTCAATGAAGCTAAAGAAGCTGCCAGGTTGATGCAACTGGTGGTTTTTCCCACACCTCCCTTTTGATTTGCTAGCGCAATCACTTTCCCCACAATAACTCCCCCAACATGCTTACTTATTTTTTAAACGTATACGCACTAAGTGGCGATCACCATCAATAAAAGGTACAGATAGTTTGATTGTCTCAAGTAGATGATAATCTGCGGCGACCGCTTGCCACTCTTTTTCTGGATCTATTCCCTTCATTGCTAAAAATTCTCCCTGATGCCGACACAAATGAGCAGCCCCTTTTAGCATATCATCGATTGCAGCAAAGGCGCGACTGATGATGGTCGTAAATTTATCGTGGCTCACAAAGTGCTCTATCCGGCTTTGTACCACGTTAATATTTTTTAAACCTAAAGTTAAAACGGCCTGTTGCACAAAACGTGTTTTCTTACCGTTACTATCCAATAACGTAAAATTATACTCTGGAAAGCAAATTGCCAAGGGAATTCCCGGCACCCCCGCTCCTGTACCCACATCAAGAATATCATCCCCCTGCAAATAAGGCGCCACGGCTAAACTGTCTAAGAGATGCAAACTGATCATCTCATTAATATCTCGAATTGCAGTTAAATTGTAGGTTTTATTCCATTTATTTAATAACTGCACATAATCAATCAGCAAATTAACTTGTTCATCACTGAGTGATAAGTTTAATTGACTAATACCTTGAATTAACTTTTCTTTTAACATTTTATCGCTAACAACTTCAACTTATTTTAATTTATGCCTAATTAAATCAGGCCAATTTTTCATCATTAATATGACGCTGTTTTTTAAGATAAACTAAGAGCAATGATATAGCCGCCGGTGTTACGCCAGATATGCGTGAGGCTTGGCCGACCGTCTCAGGGCGTGCTAATTTTAACTTTGCCGTTACCTCATTAGATAAACCACTGACTGCATCATAATCAAATTCAGGCGGTACTTTTGTTTCTTCATGACGACGTTGTTTGGCAATTTCAGCAAGTTGGCGCTCAATATAACCTGCATATTTAACCTGCACTTCAACTTGCTCAGCAACATCATCTGTACAACCCGATTCTGCTGGTGCAACCATTGCTAGATCTTGATGCTTAATTTCAGGGCGACGCAATAAACTCTCTAAACTATGCTCACGTCCAAGTGTCACTCCGAGCCGCTCTTTCAATAATAGAGCTTGGGCTGATTCAGGTTGCAACCACGTTGATTTTAATCGCTGTTTTTCCAACTCAATGGCTTCACATTTTTCTTCAAATGCTCGCCAACGCGTATCATCGATCAGACCTAATTCACGCCCTTTTGCCGTTAAACGTAAATCAGCATTATCTTCACGCAATAATAAACGATATTCGGCTCGTGAGGTAAACATTCGATAGGGCTCTTGAGTACCCAAAGTAATTAAATCATCGACGAGCACACCAAGATAGGACTCATCACGACGAAAATGAACACTCTCTTTTTCTTGTGCGCATAATGCCGCATTGATTCCTGCTAATAGCCCCTGTGCTCCAGCTTCCTCATAACCAGTAGTGCCATTAATTTGTCCAGCAAAGAATAAACCACTAATGTATTTCGTCTCTAAACTCGGCTTTAAACCACGCGGATCAAAATAATCATATTCAATTGCATAACCAGGTCTTAGAATATGAGCCTGTTCAAAACCTTTCATTGAGCGTACCAGTTGTACCTGTACATCAAAGGGTAAACTTGTCGAAATGCCATTGGGGTAAATTTCATGTGTCGTCAAACCTTCTGGCTCAATAAAGATTTGATGTGATGATTTATCAGCAAAACGGGTGATTTTATCTTCAATCGATGGGCAATAACGTGGGCCAACCCCTTCAATTACACCTGAATACATTGGGGAGCGATCAAGGCCAGCACGTATAATGTTATGGGTTTTCTCATTAGTATGAGTGATATAACACGATATTTGCTGTGGATGCAGCTCAACCGATCCCATAAATGAAAACACTGGACACGGTGTATCGCCTGGCTGCTCTTGCAAATCAGAAAAATCAATCGTTCTCGCATCAATACGTGGTGGCGTGCCTGTTTTCAAGCGCCCCACCATAAATGGCAACTCTCTTAATCGTCGCGCTAAGGCATTCGCCGCAGGGTCACCAGCCCGACCACCTGAGTGATTCTCTAAACCAATATGAATCACTCCACCTAAAAAAGTTCCTACCGTCAAAACCACAGCTTTTGCTCGAAACTTTAAGCCCATTTGCGTCACAACACCGCTGACACGATCATCCTCAACAATCAGATCATCAACAGATTGCTGAAAAATTTTCAGGTTCGACTGATTCTCAACAATCTCACGAATTGCAGCCTTATAGAGCATACGATCTGCTTGTGCACGTGTTGCTCGCACCGCAGGACCTTTCCGTGCATTTAAAGTCCGAAACTGAATACCACCACAATCAGCAGCCAAAGCCATTGCCCCACCTAAGGCATCAATTTCTTTAACTAAGTGACCTTTGCCCACCCCACCGATGGCCGGATTACACGACATTTGGCCAATCGTTTCAATATTATGAGTTAGCAATAATGTGCTGACACCACTGCGCGCAGCAGCTAGCGCGGCCTCAACACCTGCATGCCCACCACCAACAACAATGACATCAAAGGGCTCATCAAAAAACATCATATCAACCTAACTTTAAATACTTAACAAAACAGAATTAACCTGTGGATAAACTGTTAATTATAAGGCTATTCTTGTGTATAACCTACGAAGTTATACACATTTATTTACCTATACAGAAACTTGTAAAGATCTGCCCAAGCAAATCATCCGAACTAAACTCACCGGTGATCTCTGACAAATAACCCTGAACATGGCGCAGATCTTCGGCTAATAATTCGCCAGCATTTAAAACTAAAAATTGTTCATAACCTTCATTTAAACTGCGCTCTGCCCGCTCCAAGGCATCTAAGTGACGTCGACGCGCTGAAAAACGCCCCTCAGCCTGGCTATTAAAGCCCATAATCGACTTGAGATGCTGCGTTAATAATGAGATTCCTTCACCAGTTTTCGCCGATAAATTAATCCAAGCAACGCCCTCACTTTCAAATTGCTCTGCCTGTAAACGATCACGATCATGGCCATTCATATCGATCTTGTTGCGAACAACCGTCACATCTAATTCACCCATTAAACCATCTAGCTGGCTGGGCCACACTTCAATTAATCCTGTCGCAGGAGTCTCATGACTATCCACTAATAATAATAATTGATCAGCTTGACGGATTTCATTCAGAGCGCGTTCAACACCTTGCCGCTCAACCACGTCATCGGTTTGTCTTAAACCAGCAGTATCAATGATGTGCAAAGGCATGCCATCAATATGAATATATTCTCGTAATAAATCGCGTGTCGTCCCTGCAACATCCGTTACTATCGCCGACTCTTTACCCGTCAATGCATTCAATAAACTTGATTTTCCTGCATTTGGCCGACCTGCTAAAACAACCGTCATCCCCTCACGTAATAAGGCGCCTTGTCGTGCCTGTGAGCGAATCCGCTCTAAGTGTCTGCGAATATCATTTAACTTAGTCTCAACAATTCCATCAGAAAGAAAATCCACTTCCTCTTCAGGGAAATCTATTGCCGCTTCAACATAAGTGCGCAAATAGATCACCTGATCAACAAGGGCATGAACCTCTTTGGAAAACTCACCCTGCAAAGAACGCAAAGCAGAACGTGCAGCCTGTGTTGATGAGGCATCTATCAAGTCAGCCACGGCTTCTGCCTGTGCTAAATCCAGCTTATCATTTAAAAATGCCCGTTCGGAAAACTCACCTGGTCGCGCCATTCTGACGCCATCCTGCGCCAAAATGTATTGTAGTAAGTTATCCATAACGACAGGACCGCCATGCCCTTGCAATTCGAGTATATCTTCTCCAGTAAATGAGTGCGGGCCTTTAAAATATAAGCTAATACCAAAATCTAGGATCTCACCTTGTTCACCTAAAAATGGTCCATAGTGTGCATAACGCGCTTTAGGGACCTGTCCGAGTAATAGCGTGGTTAGAGTTACTACTTTCGGTCCGGAAATACGCACAATGCCGACGCCGCCACGACCGCTAGGCGTCGCTTGCGCGGCAATTGTCTCTACGGCAGACATCGCTGCATTAGGCCTTTTTGCTACTTTTAGATTTAGCTTTAGCTTTTATTGAAACAGCACGGTCTTCTTTATCAACATCGCGCATCATCCACCATTGCTGCACGATCGTCAGCGTATTATTAATGATCCAGTAAAGCACAAGCCCTGCCGGAAAATGTGCAAATAAGAAAGTAAATACTACCGGCAAAAACATCATGATTTTCGCTTGTGTTGGATCCGGTGGCGCAGGTGTTAAGCGCTGCTGCACAAACATCGAAATTCCCATTAAAATGGGTAGAATATAAAATGGATCTTTGACAGATAAATCATGAATCCACAAAATAAATGGAGCATGACGCAATTCAACACTTTCCATGATCATCCAGTACAATGCAATAAACACCGGAATCTGAATTAACATTGGTAAACACCCACCTAACGGGTTTACTTTTTTATCACGATATAAGGTCATCACCGCCTGACCCGCTTTTTGGCGGTCATCTTTATGGCGTTCTTGAATTTTCTTAATTTCTGGTTGCAGCTTGCGCATCTTTGCCATAGAGCGATAACTTTTTGCTGTGAGCGGGAAAAAGATCAATTTCACGACTACGGTAGTAAAAATAATCGCTAATCCCCAGTTACCAAACAACATAAAGAAATGATCCATCACCCAAAAAAGCGCTTCTGAGAAGAACCAAAACCAGCCATAATCCAATGTGCGTTGTAGATTTGGTGCAACCGCTTCCAAACGCTTAGCTACTATGGGACCAACATATAATTTGGCACTTTCCTCAGTAACCTGGCCGGGTTTTAATGTCAGCAACGGTCCTTTAAAGCCTATGATGTACCGATTATCCGCCCCTACAGCACTGTAGAGCGTATTTTGGTCTTTTGTTGATGGAATCCATGCACTTACAAAATAGTGCTGTAGCATCGCCACCCAACCGCCTTCTGTGGGTAAATTAAGGCTCTGCTCACGCATGTCCGCAAAAGATACTTTTTTGTAATTCGAGTGCTGGCTTGAAATAGCAGCCCCTGTATAGGTCGTATAACTATCGAGTAAGCTTTTAGATTGAGCTTGTTCTTTACGCACTAATTGAGAATAAAGCTGCCCTGACCAAACGCCAAGACTTTGATTACTTAAACGTGTAGTTACATGAACTTGATAGCTACCACGATTAATTTGATAGATCTTCTCAACTTTAATGCCATTTGTTAGTTGACCTGTTAAAACAACACGTAATGTTTGTTGACCGGGTGCTAATGTGTATTTTTCGGCACTGGCTTGATAAGTCACATGCTGGTGAGACTGTTGGCCTGACAAGGTTTCTATGCCGGTTTGAGCTACATAATATTGATTTGCATCATCATTAAACAATAAGATTTTATCTTTAGAATCTAACTCGTTGGCATAATTTTCTAAATTTGCCTGAACAATACTACCTCCTGCAGTATCAACAGTTAAATGTAATAAATCCGTATAGATCTGAATGTGCTTGCCTGCTGTTAAGGCCGTAGTTATTGCCCCTTGGGCAGCTTTTGCTTTACCTGTTTTACTTGGATTAGAATCCGCAGATCGCGTGTTAGTCTTAGAGTTTTGGTTTACTACTTGTTGAGATTGAGTGGGTGTCGGCTTAGGGCCATACTGCAATTGCCACTGACTCCATAATAAAATCAGTATTAACGCAAGTACGCCTAATAATGTCCAACGTATACGTTGTGCATTCATTGATAAATATCTCTCTTAAGTTTTAACAAATCGTGTGTTATATCGAACCTTATTGCGAACAACAAGCACTAAAAACGACTTATAATACCATAATTCCGCTTGAGGTATAGCACCTAAGCTGTAACTGTGAATATAGTTTTCGATTTAAAATAAGATTTAGATTGAGGTAAATTTATATTTCAAAATTGCTACTCAATTAAGCTATAAAGATCGCAGGCGCTCAAAAAGTAGTTTAATGGCCTGATGCAGTTCAACGCGTGATAAATTAGTAACACCAGGTCGAGTAACAACAACACAATCGATCTTGGGAAGCTGATCGCTTTGTTGACGAAATGACTCTCGAATCAAGCGTTTTATTAGGTTACGAGAAACGGCACGTTTTGCATGTTTTTTTGAAACTGCCAATCCTAACCGAGAAGTTACTACATGATTATTTGTTGAGGCTGCGTGGTAAAGGGAGAAGCCACGAACAGAAATACGGCGCTGATTTTTAAATACCAAGCCAAAGTCCCTCGCATCAAGAAGTCGCAATGAGCGAGAAAACTTTGCTGGCATTTTTGTAGTCACCAAAAATTAGGCGCTAAGGCGTGCACGACCTTTCGCGCGACGTCTTTTAATAACAAGGCGTCCATTTTTAGTCGCCATGCGAGCACGAAAGCCGTGCGTACGCTTGCGTTTTAGAACGCTAGGCTGAAATGTTCTTTTCATTTGATTACCTCTATTGATCAATAGTGCTTAGTTAAAAGCAAGCGAGGATGGTAATCAATTTTTGTTTTAATGTCAATGAATCTGTGTATAACCTTATTACTTATACACAGACTCTGGCTTTTTTACTCACCTTTAAAATTTGGCTTTCTTGAATTTTAGTCATTTCTCTTTCGATTTTTATAGAATTTGTTTTAAAAACTCTAGAATTCTAGTTCTTATTTCTTAGATTTAGATATTCAAGTACACAAGTTGATCACTGTTTTGATTTGAGCCGGTTAAAAATTTATTGATCTGCTGATTATTAATAATTAAATAAGAGAGATATATTATATGTCTAGACTTATAGTTATTTATTATTATACAGCAAGATTCTGTGGATTAACTTAAATAACCTATATTTTACAATGGGTTATATTAGGATTAGGGTTGTGGATAAGGTGTTTAATTAGTGTTTGGATTAATGGGGGAACTGTGTTTATTTTGTGGATAAAAAACACAGTAAAACTTACCCACAAAAAAATATAGGAGTTTGTACAGTTTATCCACAGCTTTACCTATTTCCTCGATTCTATCTATTGTGTATGATAGGTCGCACGGTCATGAGTGTGGATAACTGGGTGTGTATAATTTTGTTTTGCAAGCACAATATAAATAAGATAACTATATGAACAGTGTTGTAGATACGTCTTTATGGGCTCAATGTGCAGCTCGATTGGCTGAAGAGCTTTCTTCTTCAGATTATAATATGTGGGTAAGGCCATTAAAGGCTGATGTTAAATCAGGACAAACATTGGTATTAGCAGCACCTAACCGTTTTGTTATGGACTGGGTGAAACAGCGCTTTCTTTCTTTAATTCAAGATGTTGTGTATGAAGTTTCCAGTGATCCTGGTTTTAATGTTATTGTTGAAACTGCAGCAAAACCAGTTGCGGTAAATGCTCTAAATACCTTGAATACGGGTTCGGTAACGGGTCAAGTTGCTCAAAATCACCATAGTCAATATAGCCGTTTATCTGTAGAGAATAGTCAGGATTACTCGCGGTCTGTGGATAAGTCACCTAGTAATGCACAGGTTAATCTAAGTTATGCACATAATTTTAATAAAAATAAAGAAAAGCCTGGAAATCTGCGATCTGGCAATTTAAATAAAAAAACAATTGTTGAACATCCTGTTAATAACTTAAATACGAGCTTTACTTTTGAGAGTTTTGTTGAAGGTAAGTCAAATCAATTAGCTCGGGCAGCTGCAACGCAGGTGGCTGAAAATCCTGGCAGTGCTTATAATCCATTGTTTTTATATGGTGGTGTTGGCTTGGGAAAAACCCATCTAATGCATGCAGTAGGCAACTTAATTCAGCAGCATAACCGCAATGCCAATGTCGTTTATTTGCATTCAGAGCGCTTTGTCGGTGATATGGTAAAAGCGTTACAAAATAATGCAATTGATGAATTTAAAAATTATTATCGCTCTGTTGATGCCTTGTTAATTGATGACATCCAGTTTTTTGCAGGCAAAGAGCGTTCACAAGAAGAGTTTTTTTATACATTTAATTCACTGTTAGAAGGCCAACAGCAAATTATTTTAACCTGTGATCGTTACCCAAAGGAGTTAAATGGTCTTGAAGAGCGCTTAAAGTCACGCTTTGGTTGGGGGTTAACGGTGGCGATAGAGCCGCCTGAATTAGAAACTCGGGTGGCAATTTTGATGACTAAAGCAGAACAAGTCAATATTCATTTACCTGCTGAGGTCGCATTTTTTATTGCTAAGCGAGTGAACTCAAATGTCCGTGAGTTAGAAGGTGCTTTAAAAAGAGTAATTGCTCATTCCCGTTTTACTGGTCACGATATTACCCTAGAGTTTGTCCAAGAAGCATTAAAAGATTTATTAGCTTTGCAAGAAAAGTTAGTGACGATTGAAAATATTCAAAAAACAGTGGCAGATTATTATAAAATTAAAATTAATGACTTATTGTCAAAACGTCGCAGTCGTTCTGTTGCAAGACCACGTCAGATTGCTATGGCTCTGGCCAAAGAGTTAACCAATCATAGCTTGCCTGAAATTGGTGATCATTTTGGTGGGCGAGACCATACTACAGTATTGCACGCCTGTCGAAAAATTGCAGAATTAAAAGAAGATCAGGCCGATATTCGCGAAGATTATGTCAGTTTATTACGAATATTATCGTCATAGAAAATAAAATAATCGGGGAAAATTATGAAATTTACGGTACAGCGGGATGCCTTATTAAAGCCTTTACAAATGTTAGCAGGTGTTGTCGAGCGACGTCATACTTTGCCTATATTAAGCCATATTTTATTTGATATTCAGGCGGATCGCTTACAGTTAACTGCAAGTGATTTAGAGATAGAGTTAATTGCTCGTGTGCAGGCTGGCTTTGGTGGTGGTGATGAGCTGGGCCAATTTACATTGCCGGCAAAAAAAGTAGTCGATATTGTTAAAAATATTGCTGAAGATATATTAATTGAATTTCATGTTGAAGGTGAGCGGGTGACATTAAGCGCAGAACGTAGTCGTTTTAGCTTATCATCATTGGCCGCACATGAGTTTCCTGTGCTTGATTCAGTAAGTCATGGGACTGGTTTGGCTTTGAGTCAGGAAAACTTAAAGTATTTATTTGAGCGTGTCGCCTTTTCTATGGCTCAGCAGGATGTTCGTCATTATTTAAATGGTATGTTGCTTGAGGCAGACAATAATATTTTGCGAGCTGTGGCGACGGATGGGCATCGAATTGCCTTAGCATCTGTGCCTATGAGTGTTCAAGTATCTGATAAAAAACAAGTTATTTTACCACGTAAGGGAGTGCAAGAACTTACTCGTTTATTAAACTTGCAGAGCGAGATTGAGTTGACTCTAACAGAAAATCATTTGCGTGTATTTACAGACGAATTTACTTTCTCATCTAAATTAATTGAAGGAAAATTTCCTGACTATCGTCGAGTGATTCCTGAAAGTAATGATCAACTCGTATTGGTTGATCGAGACGCATTAAAGCAAGCTCTTGTTCGTGTGGTGATTTTATCTAATGAAAAATACCGCGGTGTACGGATGGAATTAAGTACGAATACGCTAAAAATGGGGGCGAATAACCCAGAGCAAGAAGAAGCCGAAGATTATCTTGAAGTCAGTTACGAGGGGAGACCTTTAGAAATTGGCTTTAATGCATCGTATTTGCAAGATATTCTCAGCGTGTTAAGTCCAGGGCCGGTGCGCTTGTTACTCAAGGATGCGACTGCAAGTGTACTTATTCAAGAATCAGCTGATGCTGATGCCTGCTATGTTGTTATGCCGATGCGTCTTTAGTTAAACTATATTTTAACAAGATGAGTATTAGCGGGTGATTATTAAAGGGCTGCAAGTTGATAATTTTAGAAATTTAAGCCCTGTTGATATTAGTTTATCCTCTTCATTTAATTATTTATTTGGTCAAAATGGCAGCGGTAAGTCAAATTTTTTAGAAGCGATTGGTTTGTTTGGCTTAGGCCGTTCCTTTCGTTCTTCAGGTTGGCGCCAGATGTTGCAAAGCGAACAGAGGTTTTATCGCCTTCAAGCCAATTGCGGTGATCAGGAAATAAGTCATCAGAGTTTGATTTATCGTGAGCAGGGCATGAAACGCCAGCAGTTTTATTGGCAAGGTGAAAAGCTTACTTCAAGTGCTGACTTCGTTTGTTATTTTCCTGTACAGGTGATACATCCTGAAAGCGGCGGCTTAATTACAGATGGGCCATCGATACGGCGTCGCTATTTAGATTGGGGAGTGTTTCACGTGAAACGTGAACCTTTTTCTGAGGCTTGGCAGCGCTATAATCAAGCTTTACAGCAGAGGAATAGCTTAATTAAATCAGGAAAAAAAGGAAAAGAATTATTTTTTTTTGATGAATTTCTCTGTCAATATGCCGAGATTGTTAATAAAGAAAGAAAATATTATTTTTTAACTCTCAAAGAGTCCTGTTTGGCAATATTGGCGTTATTTTTCGAAAACTGGGAGTTTGATTTAGAATATTATGCAGGTTGGGATGAAAGTAAGGGTTTAAAGGAACAGTTAGCGGCGAGCTTGGACAGCGATTTTCGGCGGGGCTATACCTATGTAGGATTACAGCGTGCTGATATTCGTTTGCGTACCCAAGGGCAAGATGTGGCGAAAATATTATCGCGCGGACAGCAAAAGCTACTGGTCTATGCCTTGAGGTTAGCACAAGGGCAGACCTTGCTGCACCTTACCGGGCGACAAGCGATCTATTTGTTTGATGATTTGGTGGCAGAATTAGATCAAGATAATTTATTGCGCGTATTAAGTTTATTATGTGATTTAGGTGGGCAAGTGTTTATTACTGGGATTGAAAAAAAATCGCCGATTGCAGCGTATATTCAGGATAAACATCTCGACTTAAAACAGTTTCACGTGGAACACGGATCTATTAAAGAAGTGGTATAATGACCCAATGCTTAGATTGAGGGGATACAAATGACTGAGAATACATACGACTCGTCAAATATTAAAGTGCTAAAAGGGTTGGATGCGGTGCGTAAGCGTCCAGGAATGTATATTGGCGATACGGATGATGGAACTGGCTTGCACCATATGGTCTTTGAAGTGGTGGATAATTCCATTGATGAGGCGTTGGCGGGACATTGCTCTACCGTTGAGGTGATTATCCATTCGGACG
This sequence comes from Piscirickettsiaceae bacterium NZ-RLO1, assembly GCA_001644975.1. Taxonomy (GTDB): domain Bacteria; phylum Pseudomonadota; class Gammaproteobacteria; order Piscirickettsiales; family Piscirickettsiaceae; genus Piscirickettsia. Next base: position 33,510 of record LVCQ01000004.1, on the reverse strand, counting down.
AGTCGATCACTGTTCGTGATGATGGTCGAGGTATTCCTGTTGATATTCATCCAGAAGAGGGGCGCTCAGCTGCAGAAGTCATTATGACTGTGTTACACGCAGGTGGTAAATTTGATAGTAGTTCATATAAAGTCTCTGGTGGTTTGCATGGTGTTGGGATCTCTGTTGTTAATGCCTTATCTGATCAGTTAAAGCTAACAATTTATAAAAATGGCAAGATTTATCAACAAAACTATGTGGTTGGCGAGCCACAAGAACCATTGAGTGTCATTGGTGAGAGTAAACGCCAAGGAACGGAGATTCGCTTTCATCCTAGTCCTGCGACCTTTACTAATATTGAGTTTCACTATGAGATTTTAGCAAAGCGTTTAAGAGAGTTATCTTTTTTAAATTCAGGCGTGAGAATTACATTATTTGATGAGAGATCGGATAAAAAAGATGAGTTTTTCTATGAAGGTGGGATTAAAGCCTTTGTTGAGCACTTAAGTCGTAATAAAACACCGATTCATAATGAAGTCATTTGTTTTGATGGTGAAAAAAATGAGATTCAGGTCTCTGCAGCTTTGCAATGGAATGAGTCCTATCAAGAGAATATTTTTTGTTTTACTAATAATATTCCTCAACGTGATGGTGGCTCGCATTTAGCTGGGTTACGTGCGGCATTAACGAGAACATTAAATCAATATATCGAAGCGGAAGGATTTGCTAAGAAAGCTAAAATCAATGCAACCGGTGATGATGCACGTGAGGGGTTAGTCGTGGTGTTATCGGTGAAGATTCCAGATCCAAAGTTTTCATCACAAACTAAAGAGAAGTTAGTCTCTTCTGAAGTAAAACCGATTGTTGAAAGCTTGATAACAGAAAAGCTTAAAGAGTTTTTATCTGAACAGCCGCAAGAGGCGAAAGCGATTGTCGGCAAAATTATTGATGCGGCGCGCGCGCGTGAGGCAGCGCGTAAAGCGCGGGAGATGACACGCCGGAAGGGGGCGCTGGATATTGCCGGGTTGCCGGGTAAGTTAGCTGACTGTCAGGAAAAAGATCCCGCACAGTCTGAATTGTATCTTGTTGAGGGAGACTCTGCCGGTGGTTCGGCGAAACAGGGACGAGATCGTCGCACGCAAGCTATTTTGCCGTTAAAGGGTAAAATCTTAAATGTTGAAAAAGCACGTTTTGACAAGATGATTTCTTCTGCAGAAGTTGGCACGTTGATTACAGCCTTAGGTTGTGGTATTCGCAATGATGATTATAATCCGGATAAAACGCGTTATCATCGCATTATTATTATGACCGATGCGGATGTTGACGGTTCTCATATTAGAACATTACTGTTAACTTTTTTCTATCGACAAATGCCAGAATTGATTGAGCGTGGTTATTTATATATCGCCCAACCTCCTCTTTATAAAGTGAAAAAAGGCAAGCAAGAATACTATGTAAAAGATGATGCAGCCCTATCTGACTATTTAACTCAGATTGCCTTGGAAAATGCACAGTTATTTGTGCATAAAGATGCGCCAGCGATCACTGGGGGGCAATTGGCAAACTTAGTTCAACAATATAAAAAAGGTGCAGAGATTATTCAGCGCTTGTCTAAGCGTTACCCTGCGATCTTCTTGCAAGCTCTGGTTGATTTACCTGTGCTTACGGACGTTTTATTTGCTGATCAGACAGCTATTGCTACGTGGACTCAGCAATTACAAGACTGGTTACAATCACATGAAAGTCAGGTGGAGTTTAAAGTCGGCTATCGTCAAAGTGTCGATGATGCGGCAGCGGTGCTTGATATTTGTCAGACGTTGCATGGTGTTGATACCCATTATTTGATTCGCGCAGATTTCTTTATTTCGAAAGAGTACGGTGTGCTGACGCAGCTTGGCAGTGCTTTACAGGGACTATTAGAGACCGGTGCATTTATTCAGCGTGGTGAGCGTGTGCACTTTGTCAGTCGCTTTAATCAGGTGATCGATTGGTTGATGAGTGAGGCCAAGCGTGGTCAAAATATTCAGCGTTATAAGGGTTTGGGTGAAATGAATCCAGATCAGTTATGGGAAACGACAATGAATAGTGAAACACGGCGCATGCTCCAGGTGACTATTGAAGATGCTGTAGCCGCTGATGAACTGTTTACAACCTTGATGGGCGACCATGTCGAGCCACGCCGTGAGTTTATTGAAACAAATGCGCTGCAAGTGTCTAATCTTGATGTCTAATTTCTAAAATTAAACATTAAATTGAAAAAATTTATAACTATAAAATCGTTTCAATGGCTAAGGCTGTAATTGAAGCGATTTTTTTTAATTCGGCTTTTGTGATGGTTAAAGGTGGCAGCCAATACAAGCTATTGCCTAAGGGCCTTAATAGTGCTCCGTGTTGAATTGCTTGTTGATAAATCAAATAACCCCAGCGTGTTTTATCATTATTGGGCACGACTAAATCTGCGGCGGCAATCATGCCGATATTGCGCAGATTTTTCAGCTTGCCGGTTTGCTCGGCAATATTTTTAAGTAATTGATACATATATTGGCCTTTTTCTTGGATCTCTTGATAAAAGCCAGGGGTATTTAAAAGTTCTTGAGTGGCAAGCGCAACCGCTGCGGCTAAGGCATTGCCTGAGTGGGTATGTGAATGCATAAAGGCTTTGCCGGTTTCATAATCATCATAGAACAGCTGATAGATGTTATTACTGGTCAGTACAGCACTCATCGGTAAGTAGCCACCAGTTAAACCTTTAGATAAACAAATAAAATCAGGAGTAATGTCTGCGTGTTGGCAGGCGAGAGGGCGACCAGTGCGTCCTAAGCCGGTCATGATCTCATCAGCAATTAGATGAATGTCATGTGTTTTACACCAATGGGCCAGGCGTTTTAGAAAGTCGGCACTGTAAACTAGCATCCCTCCTGCCCCTTGAGCGATCGGTTCTACGAGGATAGCGGTTAATTGGTGTTTAATATGCTCTAACTGAACTTGAGTAGACTGCCAATGCGTAGCACTATCATGCCATAACGGATCATTCGGACCACTGACATAAGGGACGTCAATAAAGGTGATGTTATTTAGACAGGCAGATTGATAAGGGGCTTTATAAAGACCTAAATCACTGACAGATAAGGTTGCCAGGGTTTCACCATGGTAGCCATTTTTCAGAGCTGCAAAGTATTTTTGTTCGGTTTGGCCAGTAATTACACGACTGTGTAAGCTCATTTTCATGGCAATCTCAACAGCACAGGAACCGTCGCTGGCATACATGACCTTGTCGAGGCCAGGTTGTAGTTTTGCCAAAGTTTCTGAAAGCGCTACGATAGTATGATTGGTGGTATTGGCAAGAATCACATGCTCGAATTTCTCAAGTTGTTGCTTGAGCGCCTGTGTTAAGTAAGGATGGTTATGGCCAAAAGATTTGCACCACCAGCTTGAAATAACGTCTATTATTTTTCTACCATCAGCCAGGGTTAAATAGCAGCCTTGCGCCTTGATGACTTCAAGAGGGGAGAAGGTTTCATAGTCCTTCATTTGTGAGCAGGGATGCCAGATATGTTTTAAATCACGTGTGACTAAAGACATAATACAGTAACTCGTTTTTATCTATCTTTATTATCTTTTCATAAAGCTAGACTGTAGAGTGGTGTATCATGCCTGTCAAACTTTGCTGGGTTTAGAGGTTGACAGCAGTTAATTATTAATTGTTGCTCAAGATAAAGCCATTGTCTATTACTAAGCCTTCGAGGTGTAATATTTTTTTGCAACTGATTGAATAATCAGTGTGTTGCTTATTTTTATTAAAGTGGCTGTAGTTATTCGCTTGAGCTTGAGTTTGAGCTGTTGCTTGAGAGGCTGTACGAAGTTTCGAGTGCTTGCTGGCAGTGTTCATGCCGGTATCCTTGTTGATGTATCACGTAGGAATTAAAATATAACTTACTTTAAAGGCGATGTGAATCTTTTTATAATGCTGCAAAGCATGAGCAAATTATCTTGTTAATCTGTTATTAATGTTGATAGTTGATTTAATAAAATTAATTTTAGTTTTAAATTAATTATTAACTTTATTATTAGCTTCATAATGGGCTGTTAGGTCCTATCGTTTCGCCTTATAGGCGCTGGTATCACTGTGTTATTAAAGTTCAGTGCAGTGATCAGTAATTGATGATATTATGGCTCGTTTGTGAAAAGTGAGTGGGTGGTATGGAAATTAAGTGTTCAATTTTTAAAAGTTTACGTCATCATGAGATGTATTTATATATCAAAGAGGGTGAATGCTTTGATCATTTACCTCAAGAGTTGATTCGTCGCTTTGGCCAGAGTGAACATGTGATGAATGTATTGCTTAATGAACAACGTCAGTTGGCGCGTGAGAACGTATTGGATGTGATGGAAAATATTGAAAAGCATGGATTTTACCTGCAAATACCACCAACATTAAGCGATTGTGTTGCTAGAACAATTGAGCGCATTGAGCTCGCTGAGACGACCTTAAACAAAAGTGAAGATTAAGTTCAGTGAACATAAAGAAAAAGAATAAGTTTTGGCAAGAAAAAAGCCTTGCAGAGATGAACCCGCAAGAATGGGAAGCCTTATGTGATCGTTGTGGTCGCTGCTGTTTAAATAAGCTAGAAGATATCGATGATGGCCAATTTTATTATACAGATGTGGCTTGTGCTTTATTCGATAAGAATACACATAGATGCAAAGACTATCAAAATCGCCAAGCGAAAGTGCCGGGTTGTGTGAAATTAAGTCGAGATAATATTTATAAAATTAAATGGTTACCTAGTACTTGTGCCTATCGATTGTTATTGGAGAAAAAGCCATTACCTGCTTGGCATCCGTTACTTTCTGGAACGCATCAAAGTGTTATCCGTGCAGGCATTGCTGTAGGAGATCGAGTTTATTGTGAGCGTGATATTTTAGAGCAGGATTTAGAAGAGCATGTTATTGATTGGGTAACGACTTAAAATATAACTAATTTAATTTAATTTAATTATAAATAGCTATAAAATAATACAGATATTAATTAGGCAAATAGAGAGAAGATAAAGGGTAAATCATGTCGACTATGCATCAGTCTGTTTTGTTGCAAGAATCTATCGCTGCATTGGCGATCAATCAAAATGGAATTTATATCGATGGTACCTTTGGTCGCGGGGGACATACAAGTGGAATTTTGTCTAGTTTAGGACATGGAGGAACGGTTTTAGCTTTTGATAAAGATCCAGAGGCAATTGCTGTTGCCGGAGAGTGTTTTGGTGATGATACACGCTTTTCTATTGTGCATGACTCTTTTGCCATGATGGCGGATGAGGTGGCAAAACGTCATTGGCGTGGTCAAGTTGACGGGGTGTTATTGGATTTAGGCGTTTCTTCACCTCAGCTTGATGACGATGCACGCGGCTTTAGTTTTATGCGCGAGGGGCCGTTGGATATGCGTATGAACCCGGCGGTCGGTGTGTCGGCCAGTGAGTGGTTGATGGCTGTTGATGAAAGTGAGTTGGTTCAGGTGTTGTTTGATTATGGTGAAGAGCGTTATGCGCGAAGAATTGCAAAAGCGATTTGCCAGGCTTGTTGTTATGGGCCAATCCAGACAACTAAGCAATTGGCTGAACTTGTTGCTAAAGCACATCCACGTTGGGAAAAAAATAAGCATCCAGCAACGCGGACGTTTCAGGCTATTCGTATTAAAATTAACAATGAACTAGGTGACTTGCATGCTGTGCTCAAGGCAAGTTTAACCGTGTTAAAGCCAGGTGGGCGTTTGGTGGTGATTAGCTTTCACTCATTAGAGGACCGGATTGTGAAGAAGTTTATGCGTAAAGAAGCGCGTGGTGATGATTTTCCTCCTGGAGTGCCGGTGACCACAGATATGTTAAACCCACACTTAAAAATAGTGACGAAGGCAATTAAGCCGTCTAAGCTAGAAGTAGAGACTAATGTTCGCGCACGCAGTGCTGTGCTAAGAGTTGCGGAGTGTTTGGGGTAGGGATAATGAATCGATTGATTGACTGGAATGTGCTCGGCATTATTCGTGAAACATTTTGTCGGCGTACCGCCTGGATCATAGTGTTGCTTGCACTCCTTAATTTTTTTAGTGCATTGATGGTTGTGTATGTGCGTGATGAGGGGCGGGTTTTGTTTGTCCATTTACAAACATTAATGAAAGAGCAAAACTCACTCTATACTGAGTGGACACAATTATTACTTGAAGAAAGTACGTGGCGATCGTATGGGAGAATAGAAACAGAAGCGAAGGACAAGTTGGGTATGATTCAACCGGATTCTCCTCAGTTACTTACTCTGCCCTCTTGATGGCTAACTTAAAGGCGCATTGGCAGAAAAAATATTTTAATTGGCGCTTATATGGACTTTTTTGTGTCTTAGCTATTTTAATCATTATTTTTTGTGTGCGTGCTTTTTATTTACAGGTGATGCAGCATGACTTTTTGCATGCGCAAAGTCAAGTACGCTCAACAAAAAACATCGTGTTGCCTGCTGTTAGAGGAAGTATTTTTGATCGTTATGGTGAGCCATTAGCAATTTCTGCCCCAGTTTATTCTGTTTTTATTAATCCACAAAAATTTATTTTATCTGATGATGTAGAAAAAAAAATAATTAATTTATTAAATTTAGATGTTAATAAAATAAAAAATCGGTTAAAAAAATATAAAAATAGACAGTTTATGTATTTAAAGAGATCTGTGTTGCCGTTAATGGCGATGAAGGTGAAGTCGTTAGCAATCCCAGGTATGTATGTTGGTAAATATTATCAGCGGTTTTATCCTGATGGTTCGATGTTAGGTCCACTGGTTGGGTTAACTGATATAGATGAGCAAGGACAAGAAGGAGTCGAGCTGGCTTATAATGATTGGTTGGTTGGAGTGAGTCAGAAAAGAAATATTCGTCATGATCGTCGCGGTGGTATTATCGATATATTAGCTGAAGAGTTAGGTAGCCCTTATGGTAAAGGTTTATCTCTTAGTATAGATCGACGTATTCAGCATATTTCTCATATGGCGCTGATTGAAGCAATTTATAATTATAAAGCACGCTCAGGTTCGATAGTTGTTTTAGATGCAAAAAATAGTGAAATATTGGCAATTGCAAATTACCCTTCTTTTAATCCAAATAATCGCAGTGATTTAATCCCTGAGTTAATACGTAATCGAGCCGTGACGGATGTATTTGAACCTGGATCAGTGATCAAACCATTTACACTGGCCTATGCATTATCATCTGGAAAATACCATAAAAATGACATTATTAATACGTCACCTGGCTGGTTGCGTATTGATGGGCGCAAAATACATGATGTTAGAAATTATGGTCAATTGACGGTGCGAGATATTTTAAAAAAATCGAGTAATGTTGGTATTGCAAAAATGATGATGCAGCTTCCGGCAGTAGAATTTAAGCACTTTCTTGCTCGATTTGGCTTTGGTGAAGTTAGCTTTAGTGGTTTACCTGGTGAGCGTTCAGGTGCAATTAGTACAGAAGGAAGACTGACAGTAGCGAAAGCGGCTTCTTTAGGGTTCGGTTATGGCTTGGCGGTAACAACGTTACAGCTTGCACAGGCGTATGCTGTCTTAGCTGCAGAAGGGGTGCGCTATCCTTTGAGTGTGGTTGTAGGTGGGGCAAAAGCACATGGGCAGCGCGTATTGGATACTCAAACAGCTGCAGAAGTTATGGCTATGTTAGAAACTGTGGTGAGTCCGACAGGGACTGGACATCGTGCTATGATTGAGGGCTTTCGTGTTGCTGGCAAGACTGGTACTGTGCGGATGGTGACTGATGGTGATTATGACCTTGATCGCTATACTGCACTTTTTGCTGGAATTGTGCCCGCCGATCAGCCAAAATTAGTGGTTGTTGTTGTTATTCATGATCCGCGGGGGGAGCAATACTATGGTGGAGAAGTCGCCGCTCCAGTATTTGCAAAAATCGCTAAGCGGTCATTACATGTATTAAATGTGGAGCCAAATAATAAAACCCATGGACATTCCAGCGATAAAAAAAGCTATCAATTACCTTCATAGTCATTCTACTAACAATATAAATAGAACTATTAATATTGACTATGAAAAAATCATAGGCATTACCGATGATAGTCGCTGTGTTGTGCTTGGCACTATTTTTTGTGCTTATCCTGGTGAAAATAATGATGGTCGTCATTATATAGCGCAGGCCTGTGAGCGTGGTGCTGTACTGATTCTTTATGAAAAAAAAGAGGCCGCAGTATTTAATATTGACATAAAAAAACAGCGGGTCCCGGCAATCGCCGTGGTAAATTTACGTGATTATATCAGTGAGTTTGCTGGTTTTTGTTATAGTTGTCCATCACAGCAGTTGTCCTTGCTAGGGATCACTGGGACGAATGGTAAAACTTCAGTGTCTTATTTATATGCTCAGCTATTAAGTCAGCTTGATCAGCGTGTCGCATTAATAGGAACAACAGGTGCGGGAATCTATGGTTGTTTGCAAGCGAGTATTAATACCACGCCAGCTGCAATTGCTTTGCAACAGTTACTTGATCAGTTTTATCAACAACAAGTGACAGATGTTGCGATGGAGGTTTCATCACATAGCTTAGTGCAGGGGCGAGTTCGGGCCATTGCTATGGAAACGGTGATTTATACTAATTTAACGCAAGATCACCTCGATTATCATGGCACAATGCAAAATTATGCTGCGGCAAAAGCCAGGCTCATTGATCAGCCAGGGTTGAAAAATTTAATTATTAATAATGATGACCATTTTTGCCAAGGGCTAAGAAAGAATGCGCCTAAGCATCTTAATATTATTAGTTATGGGTTAAGTCAAAGCGCAGATGTAAGATTAATTAATCCATTATTTAGTAAAACCGGGCTGGTCGGTGAGTTAGTCACACCATGGGGTCAATATCATTTAAAAGCTCCTTTGCTTGGCGAATTTAATGCATTTAATTTATTAGCAGTGATCGCTGCGTTAGGTGTAAAAGGGATATCGATAGCAAAGGTATTGCCTTTATTAGAACGTATCAGCCCACCGAAAGGCCGTTTACAGACACTTTATTATCAACATGCGCTTATTGTCGTTGATTATGCACATACCCCAGATGCATTAGAACAAGTGCTTATTACCTTAAAAAAGATTACAACCGGTCGGTTATTTTGTTTGTTTGGTTGTGGTGGCGATCGTGATCGAGAAAAAAGACCTTTGATGGGAAAAATTGCTGAGAAAATTGCTGATCAGCTGATTTTGACCAGCGATAATCCGCGCAATGAAAGTCCTCTTAGTATTATTGATGAGATTTGCAGCGGATTAGCTTTACCAGAACAAGTAAATATTATTATTGAACGTAAACAAGCAATTGAGGTGGCTATCGCCGCATTAAAAAATGGTGATGTATTGATTATTGCCGGAAAAGGCCATGAAGATTATCAAGAAATCTCAGGCCAACGTCATTATTTTTCAGATATTGATCTAGTTGAAGATAAAGTGAGAGAAAGCGATGAAGACATTACGGCAGCTGGCAAAAGCGATTGATGCAAAGTACTTTGGTGAAGATGTCACTATACAAGCGATTACCCATGATACACGGGATTTAAATGCTGGAGATATTTATATTGCCCTAAAGGGTGATCGTTTAGATGGGCATGATTTTGTTGGTGAAGCGTTGGCTAAGGGTGCTGTGGCGGTCATTATTAGTCAAGTGCCTGCTGAGTTAGAAAAACAGCGATTGCCTTATCTATTGGTTGAAGACACAACACTGGCTTTAGGTCAGTTGGCAAAAGTATGGCGTCAGCAATTTAGTACGAAGATTGCAGCGATTACAGGTAGTGCAGGAAAAACAACAACACGAAATATTCTGTATGCTATTTTAAGTCGTGCAGGAAAAACACTATTACCCGTTAAAAATTATAATAATCATTGGGGAGTTCCTTTAACTTTACTGCGCTTGCGTGCTGATGATGATTATGCCGTATTAGAGTTAGGGGCAAATCATGCAGGAGAAATCGCGTATACTGTTGAACTGGTACAGCCTGAGGTTGCGGTATTAACAAACGCAGGGGCGAGTCATTTAGCTGGTTTTGGCTCACTTGAAGGTGTGGCAATGGCAAAGTCTGAAATTTTTCAAGAATTTAATAAAGGTCAGGGCATTGCAATCTTAAATAAAGAAGATCGTTTTTATGATTTTTGGAAAAATAAATTAAAAAATATTGATCAGCTAAGCTTTTGCTCTATTGAGAGTCAAGGTGCAGATGTATATGCAACGAATATTCAAATGACAGATCAAGGAAGCTCATTTACACTGCATGTTTTTAAAGACAGTATGACGGTAACTTTGCCGTTATTGGGGCGAAATAATATTAACAATGCATTGGCAGCAACAGCCGCGGCGGTTGCACTAAAGGTTAATCAAGAAGATATTATCAATGGCCTAGCTGCGGTAGTGCCTGAGCCAGGTCGGCTATGTTTATTGCCAGCTGTAGCGGGTGCACGTTTGATTGATGATACTTATAATGCCAGTGTCAACGCGATGCTAAGTGCTTTAGATGTATTGTCGATGTTCTCTGGTAAACGTGTTGCGGTGTTGGGAGATATGGGAGAGTTAGGTGTGGATGAAATTGTTTATCATCAGCAAGTGATTGAGGCAGCGAAAAAGTTGGGAATTGACAATTTATATGTCGTGGGTGAAAAAATGCAGTCTGCTGCACATGCTTTTGGTGAGTATGCTCAGCATTTTACCACTAAAAAAGCACTCGTCAGCCAGTTAATAACAGAATTAAATACAAACCGTTTGACCTGTGGTGAGCTGACTATTTTGGTGAAAGGGTCACGGGCGATGCGCATGGAAGAGGTGATTGAGGAATTACAATATCACAATGAGGGTGCTTTATGTTAGCTGGAATAGGTACGGATTTGATGTGGCGATCATTTTTTGCGTTGATGACCGCTTTGCTAATTATCTTAGTTATTGCGCCTGGGTGTATTCGCAGGCTACAGCGTTATAAATTAGGACAGGTTGTGCGTGATGATGGGCCGCAGTCGCACTTAAGTAAAACAGGCACGCCGACGATGGGGGGTGTTTTAATTTTATTTGCTGTACTGGTGAGCTGTTTACTTTGGGGGGATTGGCATAGTCAGTATTTATGGATTGCCTTAACCGTTATGCTGGGGTTTGGTTGTATTGGTTTAGTCGATGATGCACGTAAACTTATCTTTAAAAACCCCAAAGGGTTGGCTGCACGTTGGAAGTATTTTTGGCAGTCAGTCATTGGTTTAGTTGCTGCAATAGTTGTAGTCGTGATGTTACATGAGCAAGTTTTATGGGTGCCTTTTTTAAAAGGTGTTGGCATTAATTTAGGCTTAGGTGCAATTTTACTGGCTTATTTTGCCATTGTCGGGTCAAGTAATGCTGTTAATTTAACCGATGGGCTCGATGGTTTAGCAGCACTGTGTGTGGTGATTGTTGCCGGTGCTTTTGCTGTGATTGCAGTGGCTGGTCAACAGGCTGGATGGGCAGCGTACTTTGGCTTGCCTTATATTCCAGGGGGTCGTGAAATTACTATATTTTGTTTGGCAATTGTCGGTGCTGGTATTGGTTTTTTATGGTTTAATATCTACCCGGCACGGGTGTTTATGGGAGATGTGGGCTCTTTGGCATTGGGAGCAGCTTTAGGTGTAGTCGCGGTACTGTTACAGCAAGAATTACTATTAATTATTATGGGTGGAATTTTTGTTGCTGAAACTATTTCTGTGATTTTACAGGTTGGATATTTTAAATATTCTGGTGGTAAGCGTATTTTTTTAATGGCGCCGTTACACCATCATTTTGAGAAGAAAGGCTGGCCAGAAACCCAAGTAATGCTAAGGTTTAGTTTAATTACATTGGTGCTGGTCTTTATTGGTTTGGCGAGTGTGTTTTTAAGAGGTTAATATGCAGTCTACGCTTGTGATTGGCTTGGGTAAAACCGGTTGGTCGTGTGTCAAATTTTTAAAGCAGCAAGGAATTGCTGTATGCGTTATTGATACACGCACCTCCCCGCCGCATTTACAGCAGCTGCAAGAAGCTTATCCTGATGTTGAGTATTACTGTGGTGCTTGGCCTGAGCAGTTATTTATGCGAGAGTTTGCTGATATTGTGATTAGTCCAGGATTAGCAGGGCATGATCCAATGCTACAGCGCTTATTGGTTAATAATAATCATTTTATTGGTGATATAGAGTTATTCGCACGCTATGTGCGAGCACCGGTAGTTGCTATTACTGGGTCTAATGGTAAGAGTAGTGTGACAACCTTGCTTGGCCAAGTTGCTAAGCAAGCGGGTGTGCAAGTCGCTGTCGGGGGTAATTTAGGTACGCCGATTCTGGAACTATTACACCAAGATGTTGAGTTATATATTTTAGAACTTTCTAGTTTCCAGTTAGAAACGACTTATTCATTAAAACCTAAAGTCGCGGCTTTGCTGAATACTTCACCTGATCATATGGATAGATATGCGAGCTTTGAAGAGTATCAAGATGCTAAAGCTCGTATTTTTTTAAATTCTGATTATCAAGTTTATCATCACGAAGAGCACTGGCTAAAAGATAAATATCTTAATATTATTAAAAATAATTCTGTATTGTTTGGTGTAAATAGTAATATTGATACCGAAAAGCAGGTGCAGAATAATCAATGGCGACTGATTAAAGATCAAACTCAAGGTGAGCCTTGGTTGGGTCAGGGTGATCAGAAAATAGTGAATACGCGTTTAATGACTTTGTTTGGTCAGCATCATTTTGAAAATGCCTTGGCGGTATTGGCGATTAGTGATTTATTAAAACTTCCTCTGCATGTAGTGACAGATGAGATTCGTAGCTTTGCGGGCTTGCCTCATCGCTGCCAGTTGGTTGATGTGCTGAATAATGTTTATTGGTTTAATGACTCGAAAGCAACGAACATTGGGGCGGCGATCGCATCGATTCAAAGCGTCGGTGAGCAAACAAAAAACAAGGTGGTTTTGCTTGCAGGTGGGCAGGGGAAAAGTGCAGATTTTACTAATTTAGAGCAGAGCGTAAAGCGCTTTACTCGTGTGGTCATTGTTTTTGGTGAAGATGCTGAGCGACTACAGCAGTGTTTAAGCCCATGGGTTTGTGTCATGCGTACGCACAACTTAGCGACAGCAGTGGGGATGGCAGCCACTGTTGCACAAAGCGGTGATAGTGTTTTGCTGGCGCCAGCTTGTGCAAGTTTTGACATGTTTGAGAATTTTGAAGCACGTGGTGAAGCTTTTATTCATGAAGTTAGAAGACAGCGGTCATGATGGAGCATATGGCAGGAAAACTGCGTTTGGATGGGCTACTTATTATTGCCATCTTTAGTTTGCTGGGCTTGGGGTTGGTGATGGTAGGTTCGGCATCGATGGTGGTTGCACAAAGCAATTATGCGGCGCCGTTTCATTTTCTAATTCGTCAAGCTATTTATGTCGTGCTCGGTTGTGGCGTGATGTTATGCATGCTTTGTCTGAAAACAGACCTGTGGCGAGCTCTTGCTTTGCCTTTGCTGTTTTTAGGGGTGAGTTTACTTATTATTGTGTTACTGCCAGGTGTAGGCAAGGAAGTCAATGGCAGTACGCGGTGGTTGCATCTAGGGCTGATTTCTTTGCAGGTATCTGAATTAATTAAATTTTGTATGATAGTGTATGCTGCTGATTATCTTGTTCGTCATGAAAAATCGGTGCAAGAGACCTTGGTCGGGTTTTTAAAACCGTTAGCGTTAATTGCTGTCATTGCAATTTTTTTATTATTACAACCTGATTTTGGCGCTTTGGTGGTTTTGGCGGCGACAGTGTTTGTTATGTTGTTTATGGCAAAAGTACCGTTGCGACGTTTTGTTGTGGTTTTTGTTATCGCTGGAGTGGGGTTCGCTTTGGTGATGGTCGCAGCACCTTACCGATTAGCACGATTAAGTTCGTTTTTAAACCCGTGGGCTGATCAGTTTAATACAGGTTACCAGTTAACTCAGTCTTTGATTGCATTTGGTCGCGGTGGTTGGCTGGGCGTGGGCTTGGGTGATAGTGTGCAAAAATTGTTTTATTTACCAGAAGCTCATACTGATTTTCTTGTCGCTATTGTTGGTGAAGAGCTTGGTTTTGTCGGTGTAATGGTCGTTGTGGTTTTATTTGCATTACTGGTTTTTCGTGGTTTATTAATTGCACGTCAGGCCGAATATTTAGGGAAAAAATTTGAGGCTTATTTAGCTTATGGGATTAGTTTTTGGGTGGGTTTACAAGCAATTATTAATCTTGGGGTCAATACGGGGTTATTGCCGACTAAAGGGTTGACTTTGCCGTTGATGAGTTTTGGTGGCAGTAGCTTAGTGATTAATTGTTTAGCATTGGGTTTATTACTCAGAGTGGATATTCAAAATAAATACGAGCAAGAGCAGCAAAAAAAAGGAAGAGTTGGCCGTGAGTCAAGGTAATGCTCCCTTAGTTTTGATGATGGCAGGTGGGACCGGAGGGCATGTTTTTCCTGCGCTTGAAACTGCGCAGGCCTTACAGATGCAAGGTTATGCGATTCAGTGGTTAGGGACAGCAACGCGGATTGAAGCAGAGATTGTGCCTGAGGCAGGTATAAAACTGCATTGTTTAAGTGTACGCGGTATTCGTGGTAAAGGGTTGCTTGGCAAAGTGAAAGGCGCGGTGGGTTTATTGCTGGCGTTAGGGCAGGCAATTTGGTTAATCAAACGGTTAAAACCTGCATTGGTCGTTGGGATGGGAGGATTTGCCTCAGGGCCCGGTGGGCTTGCTGCATGGTTGTGCCGAGTACCTTTGCTTATTCATGAGCAAAACTCTATTCCTGGTGTGACGAATAAGATTTTAGCTCGCTTTGCCAAGCGAGTGTTGACCGGGTTTCCGAATGTTTTGGTTCAGCAAGGTGGGGTTTATGTTGGTAATCCTATTCGACAAGAAATTGTGAGCATTATACCTCCGGTTGAGCGCTATAGTCAGCGCGATGGGCCGATGCGTATTTTAGTTGTCGGTGGTAGTCTGGGTGCGCGCACTTTAAATGAGCTATTACCACAAGTGTTGGGGAATTTGCTAGGGAAAAACCAAGAAAAGCTTGTGGTTCGCCATCAAACGGGTAAGGAGAATGTGACTGCTGTGCAACAGGCATATAATGCAGCAAATATTAGTGCAGATGTACAACCGTTTATTAAAAATATAGCAGAGGCTTATGCATGGGCAGATTTGGTTATTTGTCGCTCAGGCGCACTGACGGTTGCTGAGGTGGCAGCGGTGGGCGTTGCTGCTTTATTTGTACCATTTCCTTATGCTGTGGATGATCATCAAAGAAAAAATGCTGAGGCTCTTGTCAGTGCTGGTGGAGCGCGTCTTATCGTCGAGTCTGAGCTGAGTGTGATGAGTTTATTTGAAATATTAAGTAATTTGTGTCAGTCGCGTACATACTTATTGGAAATGGCTGAAAAAGCACGTCAATGTAGTCGGCCTCAAGCGACAGAAAATGTTGTTTGTGCTTGTGTGGAGATGATCGATGAGAAAAGTAATCAAAGAAAGTAACCCCCATCATTTGGCAATGCGTCGCATTCGCCGCATCCATTTTATTGGTGCTGGTGGTGTCGGTATGGCAGGGATTGCCGAAGTACTATATAGCCAGGGATATGCGATTACTGGATCTGATATTGTTGAAAATACGTTGACTGAGCGGCTTAAAACATTGGGCGCACAGATTTTTTTAGGTCATCATGCCAGCCATATTGAGGGCGCTGATGTGGTGGTTGTCTCAAGCGCAGTTGCAGAAGATAATCCTGAGGTTGTCTTCGCCCATCAGTTACATATTCCTGTTGTTGGTCGTGCGCAAATGTTGGCTGAGCTTATGCGTTTTAGTCAAGGTGTTGCTGTTGCTGGCACGCATGGTAAAACGACAACGACAAGCTTAATTGCCAGCATTCTCAGTGAGGGTGAGTTAAACCCAACATTTGTAATTGGTGGCCAGCTTAATAGCACAGGTGCAAATGCTGTGCTTGGCTCTGGGTGTTACTTTGTTGCTGAAGCTGATGAGAGTGATGCATCATTTTTGCATTTAAACCCAACTATTGCTGTCGTGACTAATATTGACCAGGACCATATGCCGACGTATCAAGGAGAAGTTGCGAATTTAAAGCAGACTTTTCTAGAGTTTGTCCATAGTTTGCCTTTTTATGGTTTAGCCGTGTTGTGTATTGATGATATGGGGGTGAGAGAGTTACTAGGACATATTAGTTGCCCGACGGTCACCTATGGTTTTCATGAAGATGCGGATTATAGAATTACTGATTTTTACCAAACAGGTTTAACGAGCCATTTTCGTTTATTACTACCTGATCAAGAAGAATTATATTTAGAGTTGAATTTACCGGGTATTCACAATGTACAAAATGCGGTTGCAGCGATTGCTGTGGCACTTGATTGTGGTGTGTGTGTTGCTGCAATTCAACGGGCGCTGCAGCAGTTTGCGGGAGTAGGGCGGCGTTTTCAAGTGTATGGGCCGTTTGATTTACCGGTTGGAAAAATTACTTTGGTTGATGATTATGGGCATCATCCTTGTGAAATTAAGATGACCTTGCAAGCTGCACGTGATGCTTGGCCGAGTCGGCGAATTGTCCATGTTTTTCAACCCCATCGTTATACACGTACACGGGATTTATTTAATGAATTTGTTGAAGCACTAAAAGAAAGTGATTTTGTTGTATTGATGGAAGTCCATGCGGCAGGAGAGGCGCTTATTCAAGGGGCGACTGCAGCAGCATTGTTTAAAAGTATTCAGCGCAAGGGTGTGAATATTGTCTTGGTACGCAATGAAGAGCAATTAGAGCAGACATTGTGTGCAATTTTACGTGATCAAGATATTTTATTGCTACAAGGTGCTGGTAGTATTGGAGGTGTTGCAAAAAGTTTTGCTAAAAATAAACTTGATTTTTTCTATCGTCAATTGGCAGGTGCTGCATCATGAATAAAAATAAAAAAAATATTATTAATAATAATATTGGTAGTAAAGGTAGCATAAAAGAACAATTGCCATCACTGTGGGGAAAAGTAGCAGTATTGATGGGGGGAGACTCTGCTGAGCGTGAGGTATCGTTAGATTCAGGCAGAAATGTGCTTGCGGCGTTATTACGTCAAGGCGTTGATGCGCATGGTGTTGATCCGGCTGAGCAGGGCTTTGAAAAACTAATAGCCGGTGGTTTTGATCGTGCCTTTAATATTTTGCATGGACGTGGTGGTGAGGATGGCCAGGTGCAGGCTTTGCTTGAAACATTAAAGTTGCCTTATACCGGTAGCGGTATTTTGGGTTCAGCTTTATCAATGGATAAAATGCGTACTAAGCATGTATGGTCAGCGCTTGATTTACCGACGCCTGAGGCTTATTTAGTGAACTCTGTTGAGCAACTAGAGTATTATTTTGAAAAATTAGCAGCCCCAGTGGCTGTTAAGCCGGTGCATGATGGCTCGACGATTGGTGTTTCACGTGTTGAAGCAAAAGCAGACTGCCAAGGTGCGTATGATAAAGCACAGGTTTATGGCCAGGTGATGGTTGAGCGTTGGGTATGTGGAGAAGAATATACAGTGGGCATTTTAGCTGGGAAGGCTTTGCCTTTAATTAAAATTATTCCCGCCACAGGTTTTTATGATTATGAAGCAAAATATCTATCTGATGAAACACAATATGCTTGTCCATGTGGCTTGGATCAAAAAGTAGAACGTTGGGTTCAGGATATAGCGTTACAAGCATTTATAGCTGTTGATTGTCGGGGTTGGGGTCGTGTTGATGTAATGCGAGATCATCAAGGTAGGTTTTGGTTATTAGAAGTCAATACCACGCCGGGGATGACTAGCCATAGTCTGGTGCCAAAGGCGGCTAAGCAATTAGGTGTGAGTTTTGATGAGCTAGTGCTTGCTATTTTGGCAGAAACAATCACATCGCCAGAGCAAACCATAGAGAACTATAGAGCTCAATCAACGGTTGTTACTGAGGGCCGCTTTTAATATGGCTCAAGTTGTTTTTTCGCGAGTATTTTATTGGCGTTGGTGGCTATTTGGCTTATTAATTATTTTATTAAGCCTGTGGGGATATATTAAACTTAAAAACCCAGACGTTTTACCGATTCGCACTGTTAAAATTATTGGTGACTATAATTTTGTCTCGCGGCAGTTATTAATAAAAAAAATAATGCCATTTGTGCATGGTGGCTTTTTTAGTATTAATATTAGCGAGATACAAGGCGCAGCTCTGGCGTTTCCAGGGGTTAAAGAGGTGTATGTAAAACGTGTCTGGCCACAGACGATTATTATTAATATTCAACCAGAAAAAATATTAGGGCGTTGGGCAGGTCATTATTTATTAACAGATAGTGGTAATTTAGTCATGATTAAAGATCAAAAAATACGTGACCAATATTTACCCATATTCACAGCGCCGCTAGGTGATGAGCTTAAAATAGTGAATTTTTATCAACAATCATTGCCATTGTTAAAACAGTTACCATGGCAGGTAAAGAATGTTATGTTAGGTGACGGTTTGCAGTGGTCAATACGGTTTAACAATAATACAATTGTCAAATTGGGGCAAAGAGACGTTCAGCTGCGTTTGCAGTGGCTGGTTGAAGTGTTTCCACAGCTTTTTGCTAATAGTGCAAAAAGGGTTAATTATATTGATATGCGCTATACAAAAGGAATGACAGTAAAGTGGCAAACACAACAAGCATAAGGATGGGTTGGAGAGAGCATATTATTTTAAGAGAGTATAGGACGCATGTCTAAAAGACTTGAAAAAAAACTAGTCGCAGGTCTGGATGTTGGAACATCTAAGGTCGTTGCTGTGATCGCTGAAGAAAATCTGGATGGTCAGTTGCAAATTGTTGGGATTGGTAAGCATCCTTCACGTGGTTTAAAGCGCGGTGTGGTTGTGAATATTGATGCGACAGTCAATGCCATTCAACATGCTATCGAGGAAGCTGAGCTGATGGCAGGTACGCGCATAGACAGTGTGCATGCAGGGGTTGCTGGTAGCCATGTGCGCAGCCGTAATTCTACAGGGATTGTCGCGATCCGTGGGAATGAAGTGACAGAGTATGATGTCTCACGTGTGACTGATAGCGCAAAGGCAGTAGCGATTCCCGGTGATCAAGAAATTTTACATGTTGTGCCTCAGGGATATTTAATTGATACGCAAGAAGCAGTGCATGACCCGATTGGTATGGCGGGTGTGCGTTTAGAGTCGCGTGTGCATATTGTCACCGGTGCTGTGAGTGCGATTCAAAATGTAATGAAATGTATTCGCCAATGTGGTGTCGAAGTCTCTCCTGAAACGGTTGTACTTGAGCAGCTGGCGTCAAGTTATGCGGTGCTGTCGGATGATGAAAAAGAGCTGGGCGTCTGTCTGGTTGATATTGGCGGTGGGACGACAGATATTGCTGTTTTTGTTGATGGGGCGATTCGCCACACAGCGGTTATCCCGATTGCAGGGGATCAAGTGACCAATGATTTAGCGCATGGCTTGCGCACACCGATTCATTTTGCTGAACAGATAAAAATAGAGTTTGGTTGCACAGGTGTGCTTGAAGGGATGCCCAATGATTTAATCGAAGTCCCAAGTGTTGGCGATCGACCAGGGAAGCGTTTGAGTTATGCTGATTTAGCTCAGTACATCGGGCCGCGTTATGAAGAGTTGTTTAATTTAATTCATGCAGAGCTTAGTCGTAGTGGCTTGCTGGATCAATTAACCGCAGGGATTGTGTTAACGGGGGGAACCTCAAAAATTCGTGGTGCGGTAGATTTAGCTGAGCAAATTTTTGAGATGCCAGTACGTTTAGGTTTGCCTCAGCATGTGCAGGGCTTGGCAGATGTTATTCGGAATCCTATTTATTCAACGGCAGTTGGGCTGGTATTGTATGCGGCTCAGGAGCAGCACGGATCGATGGGATACGCTGATATTAGAGGGCAGAATGAAAAGGTAAATATTTGGCGGCGGATGAAAAGTTGGTTCCAAGGTCATTTTTAGCTTAGGCTTGAAATATATAGATAATTTTTTGGGGGAGAATGAGTATGTTTGAATTGATGGACAGCATACAGCAAACGGCTGTCATTAAAGTGATTGGTGTCGGTGGTGGCGGCGGCAATGCGGTTGAGCATATGGTTGCCGGTAATATCGAAGGTGTTGATTTCATCTGTGCAAATACAGATGCTCAAGCATTGAAAAACTCGTCTGCAAGAACCATTATGCAACTGGGAACAGAAGTGACCAAAGGCTTGGGTGCAGGTGCTGATCCGAGTAAAGGACGACAAGCGGCAGAAGAAGATCGTGAGCGCATCAAAGAAGTGTTAGAAGGGGCGGATATGCTCTTTATTACTGCAGGTATGGGTGGTGGCACCGGTACGGGTGCGGCGCCGGTAGTTGCTGAAATTGCTAAAGAATTAGGCATCTTAACCGTTGCGGTGGTGACTAAGCCGTTTCCCTTTGAAGGTCGTCGTCGTATGCAAGTGGCCGAGCATGGCATTAAGGAATTTTCTAAGCATGTAGATTCTTTGATTACGATTCCTAATGAAAAACTATTAAGTGTATTAGGGAAAAGCGTGAGTTTGCTTGATGCCTTTAAAGAGGCCAATAATGTATTACTGGGTGCAGTACAGGGTATTTCGGAATTAATTACTCGTGGCGGTTTGATTAACGTTGATTTTGCGGATGTACGTACAGTGATGTCTGAGATGGGCATGGCGATGATGGGCACGGGCTCGGCATCTGGCGAATCACGTGCGCGTGAAGCCGCTGAGGCAGCCATAAAAAGCCCATTACTTGAAGATATTAATTTGGCAGGAGCTCGTGGCCTATTGGTCAATATCACTGCAGGTATGGACTTATCGATTGGCGAGTTTGAA
Source organism: Piscirickettsiaceae bacterium NZ-RLO1 (assembly GCA_001644975.1). Taxonomy (GTDB): domain Bacteria; phylum Pseudomonadota; class Gammaproteobacteria; order Piscirickettsiales; family Piscirickettsiaceae; genus Piscirickettsia. Next base: position 12,623 of record LVCQ01000004.1, on the reverse strand, counting down.
GAGGTGGGTGATGCCATTAAAGAGTTTGCTTCTGAAGAGGCGACCGTGGTGGTTGGTACGGTGATTGACCCTGAGATGAGTGAAGATTTACGAGTGACGGTCGTTGCGACAGGTATTGGCCTGGATCGTAGTACTGAACAAAGTGAACCGACGGTTAAAGTTCTTGAGAGTATGCGTGATCATAATCGTTTGGATCGACCACAGGTCATTCGCAAGCAGGAGAAAAGCGAAGAAGCGACCAGTGAAAATCAAGATGTTGATTATTTAGATATTCCTGCATTTTTGCGTCGGCAGGTAGATTAAGGGCGATAGTTTTGCTTTGATAGCGCTTTATATTAGAATGGCTGCTTAAATTAGATTACTTAAGGTGTCGAGAGAAAAATGGTGCTACAGCAGACGTTGCGCAATACAATCAAAGCTACAGGTGTTGGTGTACATACAGGTCAGGAGGTGAGTATTGTACTCAAGCCAGCACCTATCAATACGGGAATTGTCTTTCGGCGGATTGATTGTGATCCTGTTGTTGAGTTGCCGGCGCGTTTTAACGAGGTGACCTCAACGCAGTTAGCAACGACTTTAAGCCGTGGTGATGTTGAAGTGAACACGGTTGAGCACTTAATGTCAGCATTATCTGGTTTAGGTATCGATAATTTGTATGTCGATGTAGAGACCGCTGAGCTGCCTATTATGGATGGGAGTGCCAGTGCGTTTGTCTTTTTAATTGAGTCAGCCGGTGTGAAAGAGCAAGAGGCACCACGCCGTTATATTCGTGTAAAAAAAGCAATTAAAGTCACTGATGGTGATAAATTTGCGCAATTATTACCCCATGATGGTTTTAAGCTTTCTTATCGTATTCACTATGATCACCCTGTGATTGCCAAAACGCCCCAAGCTGTTTCTGTTGAGTTGTCACAAACGCGCTATATCAAGGAAGTCGCACGTGCGCGTACCTTTGGTTTTGTTAAAGAGCTCGATTGGCTATTGGAAAATAATTTAGCTAAAGGCGCCAGCTTGGAAAACACCATTGCTATTGATGAAGATCGTATTATTAATGAAGATGGTTTACGTTATGAAGATGAATTCGTGCGTCATAAGCTTCTTGATGCTGTGGGTGACTTATCATTAGCAGGTGCACTATTGGCTGAATTTGAGGGTTATAAGTCAGGGCACACCCTGAATAATCAGCTATTACACGCTTTATTTGCTGATCCTGATGCGTTTGAAGAAGTGACTTTGCCTTAAAACGCTCAGCCTGGTAATTTAGAATAAGTGCCCATATTAGTTAGAGATATAGATATAAAATATAATAGCTTAGTTTGTTCCTGGTTATTGTGGGGACAAAGAGTCAATTTACAATATTTTTGGATTTAAAGTAGATACATCATGATTGCACGTAAACTGATGCAGCAGATTTTTGGAAGCCGCAACCAACGATTCTTAAAAGCATTAACGAAGACAGTAAAAGCTGTTGGTCAACTTGAGCCGATAATGCAGGGTTTAAGTGATGAAGAGTTACGGGCGAAAACTGAGGCATTCAAAAAACAGGTTGAACAAGGTGCTGGTCTAGACAGCTTATTAATAGAAGCATTTGCCGTTGTTCGTGAGGCCAGTATACGTGTGCTAAAAATGCGTCATTTCGATGTTCAGTTGTTAGGCGCTATGGTGTTGCACTCGGGTAAAGTCGCCGAAATGGCAACCGGTGAAGGTAAAACCCTTGTTGCGACATTAGCGGTATACCTTAATGCGTTAACGGGTAAAGGGGTACATGTTGTTACGGTCAATGACTATCTTGCTCGCCGTGATGCTGAAGAAATGGGTACTTTGTATCGCTTTTTAGGCCTTACGACAGGGGTGATTGTTGCTGATTTATCACCAGATGAGCGACGCGTAGCTTATAATGCAGATATTACTTATGGCACAAATAATGAATTTGGTTTTGATTATTTGCGCGATAATATGGCATTTAGTTTAGAAGAGCGTGTGCAGCGTGAGTTAAACTATGCAGTGGTCGATGAAGTTGATTCTATTTTAATCGATGAGGCCAGAACTCCATTGATTATTTCAGGACCTTCTGATGAACATACGGATCTTTATGAGAAGCTCAATAAAGTTGTACCAAAGCTTGTTGCACAAACTGAAAAAGACGGCCCAGGTGACTATAGCCTTGATGAAAAAGCTAAACAGACGTATTTAACTGAACAAGGTCATGAGACAGTTGAGAAAGTTTTACTCGAGCAAGGAGTGCTTGTTGAAGGCAGTAGTTTGTATGATGCGAGCAATATTCGCTTAATGCATCACTTAAATGCCGCTTTGCGTGCGCATACGATGTATGCTGTAGATGTAGATTATATTGTCAGTAATGGTGAAGTTGTCATCGTTGATGAGCATACTGGGCGGATTATGCCGGGACGTCGTTGGTCAGATGGTCTACATCAAGCGGTAGAGGCTAAAGAAGGGGTAAAAATTCAAAATGAGAATCAAACCCTAGCATCGATTACCTTTCAAAATTATTTTCGTATGTACAATAAGCTATCGGGCATGACGGGTACGGCCGATACGGAAGCATTTGAGCTGCACCAGATTTATAATTTAGAAGTAACGGTGATTCCCACGAATAAGCCGATTTCTCGTAAAGATATGTCTGATTTAGTGTATTTAACTGGCGATGAAAAGTACGCAGCAATCGTTGAAGATATTAAAGATTGTATCAAGCGTAAGCAGCCTGCATTGGTCGGTACGGCATCGATTGAAACCTCAGAGTCGTTATCGGCGATGCTGAAAAAAGAGCACATTGAACATGCGGTGTTAAACGCAAAATTTCATGGTCAAGAAGCACAAATTATTGCTAATGCTGGTGAGCCTGGTCGAGTAACTATTGCAACGAATATGGCCGGTCGTGGAACAGATATTGTTTTAGGGGGTAGCCTTAAAGCACAACTTGCTACGCTTGAAAATGCGACAGACAGCCAAATTGATAAGCTGACACAAGAGTGGCAAAAGCGTCATGATCTGGTTTTAAAAGCGGGAGGCTTACGCGTTATTGGCACAGAGCGCCATGAATCACGGCGTATTGATAACCAGCTACGTGGTCGATCAGGACGTCAAGGTGATGCGGGATCTAGCCAGTTTTATTTATCACTGGAAGATAATTTGATGCGGATTTTTGCCTCAGAGCGAATGGCTGCGATGATGCGTCGCTTAGGTATGGGTGAGGGCGAAGCCATAGAGCATCGCTTTGTAACTAAAGCTATTGCGAATGCACAGAAAAAAGTAGAGAGCCGTAACTTTGATATTCGTAAACAGTTGCTTGAGTATGATGATGTCGCCAATGAGCAACGTAAAGTAATTTATGCTCAGCGGGTTGATTTACTAAAAAGTGACTCGGTTAAAGATATTATCGAAGATATGCGCCAAGATGTTGTTGATAAGGCCATTTCTATACATATTCCAGCACATACGCTTGAAGAAGAGTGGGATATTGATAGCCTAGAAAAATTGCTTGACGCTGATTTTGGCTTAAAATTGAGCCTGCAAGGTTGGCTAGATAGTGAGGATGACCTTGATGAAGAGGCTTTGCGTGAGCGCATTCAGGAATCGGTAAAAGATGCTTGGTTGGGTAAAGAAAAGCTAACAGATATTACGACGCTGCGTCAGTTTGAGAAAATGCTCATGCTACAGTCATTAGATAGTCACTGGAAAGAGCATTTAGCAGCAATGGATCACTTGCGCCAAGGGATCAATTTGCGTGGTTACGCACAAAAAGATCCAAAGCAAGAGTATAAACGTGAAGCGTTTGAACTGTTTTCTAATATGCTCGATAATTTGAAATATGATGTGATCAGTACCTTGTGTCAGGTGCAGGTACAAGCGCCCGCTGATGTTGCGGCTATGGAAGAGCAGTGGCAGCATATCAATCCTGAAAATATGCAATTTGAACATGAAGGCTTCACTGAGTTTGATAGTGAAGAGAGCATGAGTGGTATGAATGAAGCAGAAGGTGATCAGGCAGTTGCGCAACGACCGTTTGTACGCCCGGGGATCAAAATTGGGCGTAATCAGGCGTGTCCTTGTGGTTCAGGTAAGAAATATAAGCAGTGTCATGGGCGTATTGAGTAAGGAGTTGCACATTAAGCTTGTGTGGAAGTTTTTTTGTTTATTTCTCAGTTTCTTTAGCCCAGACTGTTTGCTATTGAAGAGGGTAGGGTGTTATTGATGTTCGTTTGTATTCGGGTATATACTAGCGCTCTTTGCTGTTGCTATTTAGCTATAGTTTAAATAGTGCAAAAAATAATTGATAAAAATTAAGGTTGATACAAGACTCATTATGAATAAATCACAAAAGTCGCCGATTAACTGGAAAAGTACCTTAGTATTAACATTGACACCACTTGCTGCAATGATTTTAGTGCCCTACTATGCTTTGACTTATGGTTTTGGTGTATGGGATTGGTTCTGGTTTGGCTTTTTTATTATCGCAACTGGATTATCGATTACGGCAGGATATCACCGACTGTGGTCTCACCGGGCGTATAAGGCAAATAGTTTTTTAAAACTATTTTTTATGCTCTTTGGTTCGGCAACCTTACAAAATAGTATTATCGTTTGGGCATCTGATCATCGTAAGCATCATCGCTATGTTGATGATAAGGAAAAAGACCCGTATGCGGCAACTAAAGGGTTTTGGTATAGCCATATTGGTTGGATGCTAAGGCACAAGCCAGAGGCGGAAGGCTGTATTGAAAATGTTAAAGATTTAGAGAATGATAAAATCGTTGCCTTTCAACATCGTTATTATGGACCGCTTGCTGTACTGATGTGCTTTGGCTTACCTGCGCTCATTGGTGCCAGTTATGGCAGTATCGGTGGTTGCTTAATTTTAGCGGGATTATTACGTTTAGTGATTAATCATCACTTTACTTTTTTTATTAACTCATTAGCTCATATTTGGGGTAAAGAGCGTTACACTGATGAGAATACCGCGAAAGACAATCCATTATTGTCTCTTTTAACGTTTGGTGAGGGTTATCATAACTTCCATCATAAGTATGCTGGAGATTATCGTAATGGTGTGCTCTGGTATGATTATGATCCATCGAAGTGGCTGATTTTTTTAGCGTCTAAAATTGGTTGGGCCTATGATTTAAAACGCACATCTAAGCCGACGATTGAAGCAGCACGGGCATCGATGCAGTTTAAGCGTGCTCAAGAAAAAATCAAGTTAAAGCCTTATTTATCAAAAGTCGTTGAAATAGAGAAAAGTTTAGAAATTCAATATAAAGAGTTATTTGAGACGATTAAACAGTGGGCAAAGGCGAAGCAGGAACACTTAAATGCACAAAAAGAAAAGTTATCCGCTGCTCATATTGCTCAATTAAAACAGCAATACCTTGCGCTTAAAAAACAATTTAAAGCCGAACGTCGAGTTTGGCGTGCAACCATGAGTGCTTTAGCTATTTAGTTCGGTTAAATAATTAAATGCTTTATTGCTTACTTTTTTATAATAAAGTCATCTAGTTTTGGGTCGGGATATTCTTCTTGAATTAAGCGATCCACATTTGCATTTTCTGGACCAGCGGTAATTTTGGTTTCAAACTCTTTTAATGAATGTTCTGGCCCACAGGCAATGATTTCTACAGAGCCTGTGGCTTGATTTTGTACCCAACCGACTAAATAGAGCTGTTTTGCTGCTTTTAGTGTAAACATGCGAAAACCAATGTCTTGAACATGACCATAGACGACATAACGTTTACACAGATACATAAGGCTATCCTGAGAATTATCCCTCATACTATCAAGAATAGAAGAAATCTTATTAAAGCGCAGTCTGTGATATGATTTGACTTGCCTGTGTACTGTAGGAGTAAGCTGTGAGCGCCGTTCGGCCTTTGTTTTATCTTGTTTTAATTTTATCTGTGTTTTTCACGACGTTACTATCAAGCATGGCGAATGGCCAAAAAATTACTCTAAAACAAAGTAATGTGTTACCAGAGCAGATGGGCTGGTTTAAAACATTGGAAGTACAGTCTGTGGGTGCTTTACCAGTGACTCTTTCTGTAGTTATTTTAAAGCAGGGTCATTATCGAGCTAAGCTGTATGTTCAACCAGCAGGCTCTATTGATTGGGTAAATGAAGTCGTCCAGCAGCAACACGCACTGATTGGGATTAATGCTGGCTATTTTATGGAGAATTTTAAGCCAAATGGCTTATTAATGATTGCAGGTAAACAGTATTCTGCGATGAAATATAACCGATTATTGTCCGCATTAGTGATTATCAATCAGCAAAAATCAATTGACCTTAAAGTTCGTCGACAAGGATATCGACAGGCTTATAGTGCCTTGCAGGCAGGACCTGTTATCGTTAGTAATAATAAAATTGCCGTGAAATCTAATTTGCGTTATCACCGCCGTACGGTATTGGCTAAGGCTGATAATGGCGACTTAATTATTCTACAATCTTCAGTCAGCAATTTATATCGTTTGGCCGATGTTTTAGTGCATCATGCGGCGGTGTTTGGTGTTAAAAAAATTATCACGGCGATCAATTGTGATGGTGGCAGTTCAAGTGCATTGATGATTAATAATAAAGAGCAGCCGCTGTATTTATCCGAAGCCACTCCAGTAAAAACAATGTTGCTTTTTAAAGGGACAGCATGATAGGTTCAGTGCTTTATAGTCTAGTCAGCAGTGTATATTTCAAAACAGGAGTGCTGTGGGCTGACGCGATAGTTTTCTGCATAAAAGTAATCGAGATGACCGAGTAAAACAGCATAGCTTTGCTCGGTAATCAGCATTTTTAATGCCGTAAATGCACCGTGGCTATTTTTATAATACCTGGCTAATTTAGTATGGTTAACCCAGGCGTTTTCCCAGCCTTTATGAGTACGTTTTTGAATTTCATACATAAATTATACTCCGTAGTAATGCAATATGCTGACTTTATCCGAGTTTGATGACGGCATGATGAATAAAATATGAACGCTTTATAACAATGTAATTAAAGGGCTGCTATAAAATTAAGTTTGATTTACATACTACCTCTACTCGCTGGCAATAAAGGGTGCTAGAATACTCCCTGATTATTATCAATCGTTTCATAAAAAGGCTAACCATGAGCAGCTGGAAGAAATTTATTCAATATCGGCGGTTATATCAGCACTCTAAACAAGCACTTTCTTTTGAGTTATGGTTTCGGCGTTTACTATTTTGGTCCGGTGCGATTGCTGTGGGCTTGGTGGCAGTGGGTTTTGCTATTGTCGCAGAAAAAGCAAATGAAGTATCTAACGACTGGTTTCAACAGTTTCCTTATTTGCCGCTAGTGCTATGCCCATTGGGTTTTATGTTGATTATTTGGCTAAAAAATAAATTCTTCCAAGGCTCAGAAGGCAGTGGTATCCCACAAGTTATGGCAGCTTTAAGTGTAAAGCAAGCAGCATCACGTAAGCATTTAGTCTCATTACGAATTGCGGTCGGTAAATTTTTATTGACTGTTTTGGGTTTTCTGTGTGGTGGATCTATCGGCCGTGAGGGCCCGACGATTCAGTTGAGTGCAGCGGTGATGAACTCATTGGGGAGGTGGGGTAGTTTTCACCGTCATGATGTTGAGCGTGGCCTGTTACTGGCCGGGGGTGCGGCGGGGATTTCTGCAGCATTTAATACGCCATTGGCTGGGATTGTCTTTGCAATTGAAGAGCTTTCTGGGTCGTTTGAAAAGGGTATTAGCGGTACAATTGTCACTACGGTAATTTTGGGTGGAATTATTTCGCATTATATTCTTGGAAATTATTCATATTTTGGTACAAGTACGGCTATTTTAGATATTACTGCAGGGGGTTGGTACCCTATTATTATCTGTGCAATTTTAGGCGGGTTACTCGGCGGTATTTTTAGTACCTTGCTGCTATCTTTAACCTGGCTACTAAGAAATTTTGCCCGTGTTCATCCTTTAGTATTAGCAGGAATCATGGGGTTATTACTGGCAATCATTGGTGTATTAACACATGGTTCGATCTTTGGTAGTGGTTATCAAGAAGCGAAAGCATTGGTCACAGGCACAGGGTCAGTATCTGATTATTATGGCCCGTTAAAAATGTTAGCTAATTTAGTGACTTATTTAAGTGGTATTCCTGGCGGTATTTTTGCACCTTCACTGTCTGCAGGTGCTGGTTTTGGTCAATTACTTTCACTCGCTTTACCAGATCACTTTCATCAGGCGGTGATTATCTTAGGTATGGTGGCTTTTTTTTCTGGTGTGGTACAAAGCCCTATTACTTGCTTTGTTATTGTATTAGAAATGACCAATAGTGTTTCTGGAAATATGATTTTACCAATTATGTTAACTTCTGTGATGGCAACAGCCTTCTCACGAATTAGTTGTCGTCAACCACTTTATCATTCACTGGCAATGCGTTATTTACGTAAACCAGAAATTAAAGCAGGGTTGGGGTTAAAACCTAGCAGCTCCTAGCTGTAATGACTTATGCTAGATTAATTGGATTTTTTGTGTTGCACTAAAAAATAGTGAATTAATCGTCTTAATAATTAAATGCTGATTGATGCCATTGTCTTGCTTGCTTGAGTGTTTCTTGAATGAAGTGGGTTTTTGCTTGTGCATATTCATTGCTGTCGGTAAATTGGGGGGCAAGTTTTAGCTTATGTTGAGCGTATTGTTCAGCTATGTGAGGATGTACACGTAAATAATCACGAAAAAGCAGATGGCTTTTATAAAAATCACTAGCTGTTTCAACTAAGTGGATATGATGAGTATGCTGCTTCTGATAATTTAAACGTTGAAAATAGCGACGTTCAGGCAGATCTTTCTCATATTTTGCAATATAGTCGTAATTTAGCTTGACGATTGTAGGGACAATATACTGGTCAGCTACTTTCAATGATTCTACACCAATTAAAATATCGATAACCGGTTTTGCGGTCAGTTTTGGTACCGAAGTGCTACCGATATGCTCTATGGTGTTGACCCAATGCTTGATATGCTTTAATAAGGCTATTTTTTCTTGTTGATATAATGTGGGCCAGCTTGAATTATAAGGTATTAAATTAATCATTTTTCAAGTGAGTTGTCGATTGGGCAATGAAAAGCGAATTCATTGACAATTTCGCCTTTGATTAAGTGTTCTTGAATGATACGTTCCAATACTTCCGGTGTGCAGGAGTGATACCAAACGCCATCCGGGTAAACAACGGCAATAGGGCCTTGCTTGCATAACCTTAGGCAGTTAGCTTTGGTGCGGTAAACTTCACCACTTTGAGCAAGTCCCAGTTCGTTTAAGCGATTTTTTAGGTAATCCCAGGCGATGATACTCTCTTCTTTATTGCAACACTTATCTATTGTTTGATCAGCACATAAAAAGATATGGCGTTTGATATTGCAGATATTTAGCTTATCTCGGGTTTCTTCTAAGTTGAGCATAGTGATTCTCTAAATAGTTAATTATTATTTCATGATATTTTAAATTAATTTATAGCCAGTAAAGTTAAGATAATAAGGGAGTGGTTAGTATACAAGGATGAGAAGAGTAATGTCGAGTCAGCCTATAAGCCGGGTTCTGTCGTGAATAGTCATTCATCTGGGATACATGTCACCATGTACCTCAAGCAACCTACCCAACCTCAGTACGGGCCATACCATTGAGGTTCTATTTGGTCTTGCTTCAGGTGGGGTTTACCATGCCACGCCGTGTTACCACGTGTGCGGTGCGCTCTTACCACACCCTTTCAGCCTTGCCGGTGATTTCTCACTTAGGCGGTCTACTCTCTGCTGCACTTTCCGTAGGCTCGCGCCCCCCAGGCGTTACCTGGCACCTTGCCCTATGAAGCCCGGACTTTCCTCCATAGCCTTAAAGGCTACAGCGACTATCCAGCCGACTCGAACTTCCCAATTATAAGGGGATATTTTGATTCGTCAAGTATCGATGAAAAGGCTCACTGGGCGTTGGGTGTCTAAGGTTAGGGATTTAAAGCAGAGATCTACTTTATTGTGATCTACGTGATTAGAGCGCTTATCTTATGAGTTAATGTATGAGTTAATGAATAGTTAATTTTTTTAAGGTAAAAATCATAAATAATTTATGTTAAGTGTTAATTTGTAAAAGTGGCGGACAAATTTAAAGTTTATCAACATGAATGTTTGTGTTTTATTTTTACTTTATAAATATACACATAGCCAACATTTTAAATATATTTATTGTTTTTTCATTAAATGTTTTAATTTTGCCTGAATTTACCTATATATATTTATTTATTGAAATTATTCAGATTAAAATAACGGTTAAAATGTTAATATTACTTAACATCGTGTTGACTTAATATTAAGGTTCGTTATATAACGTAGCTTATGCGGTTGAAATAAACCGTAGATTGACTCAACAGAGTAGGTAATGAGATTAAAGCCATTATGGTGTGATTTTAAACAATCTTTTTGTTATTTGCATCTGTCTTAATAGTCAATTGTCTTATCATTAATTAAAAAAAATTAATGATAATTGATTGTTTTTTATTACTTATTATTCTAGCTGCGTCTGTTGGAGGGCTTCCTTATGCGAAAAAAAAATCTTGCTATTATTATTTCTGCCATCACAGCATCTACTGCACTATTATCATCCCATGCATTAAGCACGGTAAATTCATACAATCAGCCTGTTTCCTCTTCTAATATCGAAGGTTTTGCGATTGAAGGTGCAGGGGATAGCTCAAATACGATGTTGTTAAGTCGCTCTGCTACAACGACTGATAAAAACACCCTAAGCCAAGTGAGTAGTACGACAATGGATGGCGATACTTACATCCGTTACCAGCAAAACTATGACGGTATTCCTGTAATCGGTAAACAGGTGGTGGTAAAACAGCCTAAAGCTGTGACTGGCTTTGCAGCAACGAGTCGATCGGCATCGACGGCAACAGCCACTCGAATATCTTTAGCAAAAGATTTAGATGTTGATTTGGTTGCAACAGTAAGCGCTGATGATGCCATTGCATTTGCAAAACAGCAATTTGAGAAAAACTATAGTGGTACGCAAATTGTTGATGATTCTATAAAGTCAACGAAAGAAATTCGTATTATAGATAATAAAGCTCGGCTTTATTATCGGGTGACGTTTAATGCTAGTAATACAGCTGGTGGTAAGCCATATAGCATGGTTTATATTATTAGTGCCACTGGGAGTTCTAAGGCTATGGTGCTGAGTTTTTGGGACAGTATTCCAAATTATAGTGATACTGGACCTGGTGGAAATGAGAAAACGGTAAAGTATGGTCCAACAGGCGTTAAATTTTTTTATGGAGAAAATAATTTGCCAGCATTGAATGTGAATGAGAACAACGGCAGCTGCACAATGGATAATGGAGATGTTCGGTTGGTTAATCTACAAAATCAAGAGGATCAGCCTGGGGATAGTGATTACAATACAACGGCTTATCAATATAGTTGTGGTCACAATCAGGGTGATCCAGTCAATGGTGCTTATTCACCCACAGATGATGCTTATTACTTTGGTAGTATGATTATTGATATGTATAAGAATTGGTATGGTGTTGATGCTTTGCAAAAAAATGGTGAGCCAATGCAATTAATTATGCGCGTACATTATGGCACTGATTATGATAATGCATTTTGGGATGGATACACTATGTCATTTGGCGATGGTAGTAGCTTTTATCCACTTGTATCATTAGATGTTGCAGGTCATGAAGTAAGCCACGGCTTTACTGAGCAGCATTCTGGTTTGGGCTATAAATATCAATATGGATCATTAAATGAAGCATTTTCTGATATGGCAGGTCAAGCGGTACGGGCTTATTTATTAAGTACAAACCCTGATTTATATAAGCAATTGTATTTTAACCAAGATGAAGTAACCTGGGGTATTGGTGAAACAATTTCTAAAGGGGATGATGAGAGTGATGCCCTACGTTATATGAATAACCCTTCCAAAGATGGAGTCTCGGCAGATTGTTATGATAAGGAATTAGCTGGATCGACGTGTACTATATCATATGATGAGGTAGTAGCTACCGCAAAAGAGAAGTACTCAATTCGTGATCGGCAGAGTTATATTGTTCATACTGGGAGTGGTGTATTTAATAAGGCGTTTTACTTGTTATCACAACAGGTGGGTATTAAAGATGTCTTTAGGGTAATGAAGGATGCGAATGTTAAGTATTGGAGTGAATATTCAGATTTTGCAGATGCTGCATGTGGTGTGTTAAATGCAGCCAATGATGACGGTGTGGGTTCTGCCTCGATGATTAAAAGCGTTTTTAATCAAGTCGGTGTTTCAACAGATAGTTGTCAGATTGGAACGTTAAGCGAGTAAATATTTGCTTTGTATTTGCCTCTCTATTTTTTAGAGGGGCAATGCCCTATAACTTGTTATGTCTTATATCGATATTTAAAAGTGCAGTTATTTTTATGTAAAAATAAGTTGACGTTTCGATTGTCGATGTTATATAAATATTTCTATGTTTTGGCAAGGATGGTAGATAAAAATAAAAGAGATAAAAATAAAATAACCTTTATTTATTTTTTATTGTTAATAGGAATTTAATATATAACTAATATAATTTTATTTGATATTTTTTAAATATTATTTCATTTTTATTATTTAA
>LVCQ01000003.1 GCA_001644975.1 Piscirickettsiaceae bacterium NZ-RLO1 | reverse complement strand
GTGCTTTGCACTCCTTGGCTCGCAGCGGTTGAATTATTGCTCTTTAAAGTTTCTCGAAATCAGTTTTATGGCATTAATGTTTTTAAAGTCAGAGAAATTATGACTTGCCCTAAACTCACTAAAGTCCCAGATAGTCATGAGGCGATTCGTGGTATTGTAAAAATTAGGGGCTTTAATAGCTTAGCTGTTATCAGTCTAAACAAAATACTACATGATGAATTTTTAGACCATGAATCCTTAAGCACATTAATGATTGCAGAATATAACCGGCGCTTGATTGGTCTTTTAGTCAGCGAAGTTGATCAAATCATTCAAACATCGTGGCAAAAGATACACAGCCCGCCTAAAGGGCTTAATAACACTCATTTTTTAACAGCGATTACCCAGCATGATAAAAAGATCATTGAAATTCTTGATATAGAGAAAATCTTAGAAACGGTCATACCACCTAATCTAACCGTATCCGAAAGTGCAAAATCCAAACATCACCACACTACCACACAACATACTGTCCTCCTTGTTGATGACTCGCGCGTTGCAAAAAGACAAATCGCGAATATTCTTGATCAGCTGAAAGTTCAATATATTACGGCAAGCGATGGTGTCGAAGCATTTGAAATGCTAACTAAGATGGTAGAAGGTACAGATAATATCAATTCAAAATTATTAATGATGCTCTCTGATATTGAAATGCCCAACATGGATGGCTATACCCTAACTTCAAAGTGTCGAGAACACCCTAAACTCAAAGACCTTTATATTGTGCTTAATACTTCAATTTCAGGTGAGTTTAATCAACAAATGGCTAAGCGTGTTAAAGCCGATCAGTTTTTAGCAAAAATTAATGGTGATGAAATTGCCAACGTCATTTGTGAAAGAAGAAAAATCGCAGCATTATCTTAATTTCATATCAACTCAACCACTAATAATTATTCAAGCCAGACATGAACACCTGGCTTGGATTTATGTCAAATCATGTAATATTTAAATCAAGGAATTATCTCGACTTAGCTTGAAGCAATCTTAGTCGTATATTCACCTGACTTTTGCCCACCGTCAAACTGATAAGTAGGTGCGGCAACAACAAAGTGGACATAAGAATCACTTTCTTGCTCACTGACAATATTAAGATTCAAAATTAGCGCCTTATCAATCGTATAAGTCGCACTGACCTCAAGATTCCCTTTTACACGGCGGTAAGTCACTAGCGTAATATCAACGGTTTCTTGTCCGTGCATCGCGTTCATAAGGCCTGCAATCAAGTCATTACTTAACTTCGCAGAAAAATCAAACGAGTGCTGCTCAGAACGATTATCTGTTGCTTGAGTTGTTCCAAATGCCGCAAAACTATGCTGAATAGAAAGCTTGTAATCTTTACAAGGCACAAACTCTGCATTATGAACAGGATCCCCACCATCTGCATTGGTAATGACATTACCTTCAAGCTTAACTTGTATCGCGCAGTTAAAATTCGACTGCTTATTCGTAGAAACTGAATTAGACTGTAAAGATGCTATAGACATGGTTTTTCCTCATTTAAATCGTAAATTTTGAAAATTTAATATTCATCTCGCCTTTAAAATCAGTTTTTTCTTAATTGCTCTACCTCCTGCACTCTCATTAGAAAATAAAACACTATTCCATCCTAAGGCTGTGGTTTTCTTACCTAAAATCGACGGTGTACAACTGCTTTGGCTCTCTAGCATATAAATTTCAAAATTAATCGGAGAATAAATCACTTGTCTAATAACATTAAATAAAGAACAAGTTAATCTTGACCCAGGGTAAAACTCATAACTATTTCGACAAATAATATTAACATGAATTAATGATTGATAGCTTTTTTTCCTAGATCCGATATAACTATCTTTATGTAACATCGAATTATTTCTTCCTAAACAGGCTCTAAACTCAGGTTCAAGTGTTACATAAGATAAAATAAATTCATCAAAGCTCACAGATTCAAAAGAAAAAACAGTTTTAATAAAAAAGCACATTGCTGAGCGGCTCTTGCCTGAAGAAATTAAGCTTGCCAGAAAAAATGATTCTTTACTAACGGTTAAAGCATCTTGAGGAAAGTTAGAAATTAATGATATATAACTAAAAATATGGTTTTTTCTATTAATAGACCCTATCAGAGAGTAGCTTTCTTTTTCTATAAATTTTAATAAAATTTCAAAAAAGTAAGATGAATAAAAAGAAAAAAGATTATTAATATTCCCTGAATCATCTGCTAAAGCCAACTCTATATAGTGCTCAGGCAACGGTGATGTAATATTTGTCAAACCAAAGAAATTAACATTTGCTGTTAAAAATAGTGACTCTTTACCAAAAGAAGTAATTTTCTCATTATCAATATCTAAAATATCATTAGATAAACCAGGTTTAGAGTAAAAAAATGATCTATTTTTTCCACTACTTTTCTTTAATAATCTAGCTATATCACATAAACCATTAAGATCAATTTTTTTAGCTCTAGCAAGTACAGTTTGAGCCAACTGACTTACTTGATATTTGTCCATAGCATATCAACCATATTATCTACATCAGTAATTAACAAGCGATACAAGCTGCCCAAGTCAACTCGATCAAACATAATTTCTTTTAATATATTAAAAAATATATACATTTCCCCCTTATCAGAAAACTTACTGCCATTTACTTCTATTTTAATATCAACACCATTTAAAATAACATCTTTATATGGGAAAGCAGATAACTTGCGATTGACTGATTTTATACTATCAACAAACCTATTAATAATCGCTTGATATTTGCTGCCATGGTAAATAAAACTCTTCCAAGATTGAATAGATTTTGATAGCCCATCTTTTGTTTCAATATTAAAATATTGACCACTAAAGCAACCAGATAACTTCCAAAGTGAGTCTCCAGATAAATCAGGCAGCAACGGTTCAGAAATACGTGTTATATTTTTCACATTGAAACAGGCCGGCGCACCATCGCCTAATTTATTAACAGAAGATAATGCCATGCGCTCATAAGCTGTTGTATGAAATACTTCCAAATCTGTGAAAATAATCTCTTCTTCATCTTTGTCACTTAAATTATCAGAGGGGAAGCGTAGCGAAAATTTTAGCTGATTGCACTTATCTGTTAAGGCAGTTACTTTTTCATAAGCGCCACCAATTTTGTCCCCTATTAGAGAAATAGCCTGATAATCTTTTTTTACTCCATCTGTAACAGTAAAGCTTC
The DNA here is from genome assembly GCA_001644975.1 of Piscirickettsiaceae bacterium NZ-RLO1. Lineage (GTDB taxonomy): Bacteria > Pseudomonadota > Gammaproteobacteria > Piscirickettsiales > Piscirickettsiaceae > Piscirickettsia. Next base: position 50,612 of record LVCQ01000003.1, on the reverse strand, counting down.
TCACACGTTTTATATCACAAATTGAGTAACTCTCATCATAGCTATCAATATAAAGCGGATATTGTGATGTCCCTGGTTTTCTTTTAATCGGAATGGCTGTTGCCTTTTCTAGATTAATTCCTGCGACACACCCCAAAATAAATGTATCTATATCTATATCAACAACTTCATTATCTCTATCATCAAATATAATTTCTATATAGAAATTTTTATCTATAGTAATATTTTTACCGCTAGAAATGATTTCAAAAAATAAAAATCGCTCAGGAAATGAGATAAATTCCTGAAATAAATTAATTCTTGAGCACTCTCGGTCTAAATACTTTAAGTTAAACCGATTAGAGCCATAATCTTTTATTTTTGCAGGAATTCTTTTGCCATTGATAATATAACAAACCGAAACAACCTTATTAAAAAGCGCATAATAAAGGCTGTATGCTTGACTTAACTGTCTATTAATAAAAAATCGCATATCAGCATCAGCAAAAGAAAAAACTGCACCTTCTAATACATCATAATCCAAAACAACTTTAACTTTATGATTTTTTCTTTCTGTTGCTACCTCAGCAAGACTTAACGGCGGAACCTTTATTAAGTCTGTCGTTGTAAAAATAATATTTCGATTTGCACCTTCTTGACTACTAAATACCTGTGTCCCCTTATTAATAGCAACTGCCGACAGCATCACTCTTTCTTTTGGAGTAAAATTCAAAATAGTTGCACTTGGCTGTGGGCGAATAAACTCAGGTGCTAATAAGTCAAATATTTTCAATATTACATCAGGATAAGACTGATCAATTTTCTGCTCAAGCTTAGCAGCTAAATAAGCTAGGCTTTTATTTAACACATCAACTTCAGGGCTAGTCACATCACGTCCCATCACACTTTCAAGAGATGGATGTAAACGTAAAAAATCAGCTCTGGCTTTATCAACGTCAGAGAGATGCTTATTTAAATAATCATCAAATACAGTCACTTCATCACCTTAGTCACACCATTTGGATAAATCGCAGTTCTATAATTTACCTTTCTAGGTTTATTTTCATAATAAACCTCGCCACTGATAATCAGTTCAAATCGATTATTCATCACATGCTCTTCAGCCAAACCAACAGTAACATGACGAATACGTGGCTCATACTCACAAATAAGTCTTTCTATATCTCGGCAAAAATGATTAAGCTCAATTTGATCACCATGAATAATATCTGCAATATTTTTGACACCATAATTTCTAAATAGCTTTGAACTGTTTTCTCGCGTATTTAATAAATTAATTAAAGACATCTGAATATCATCATAAATATTTTTTTGATATGGAGAACTACTCTCCATATCACTTGACTGTATAATCTTATCAAGAAAACTCATCAATCTTGCTCTAAGCGCCCAACAAGAGACAAAGTAATATCTGACCCCATATACTTAAAGTGAGGGCGTATATTCATACTGATTGAGTACCAACCTGCATTCCCTGGGACTTCACTGACTTTAACATTTGCTTTACGCAAAGGCTTTCTAGAGCGAATTGATGCACTAACATTATCTTGATCAACAACAAATTGATTAATCCATTTATTCAATTCTTTCTCAAGATCAGCACGCTCACGCCATGAACCAATATTTTCACGCTGAATTACCTTTAGATAATGAGCAATACGACAAACAATAAACATATAAGGTAACTGTGTACCTAGCCGATAGTTCATCTCGGCCATACGTGCATCTTCATCTGTACCAAAAAATTTTGGCTTTTGAATAGAACTTGCCGAGAAAAATACCGCCTTATCTGTACCTTTTTTAAAACTTAACGGTATAAAGCCCTCTTCAGAAAGCTCAAATTCACGTCGATCAGAAACTAGCACCTCTGTCGGTATTTTAGTTTCAATTTCTCCCATAGAGTCAAACAAATGAATCGGCAAACCACTGACTGCCCCACCACTTGTTGGCCCAGTAATATTTGGGCACCAACGAAACTGGGAAAAACTATCGGTTAAACGTGTTGCAAATGCAAACGAACTATTTCCCCACAAGTAATCTGTATGCTGCGTTACTTCTTCAGTATATCGAAATGATTTACATGGATTTTCTTCAGGATCATAGGGAGTGCGCAACATAAACCTAGGCAAAGTCAAGCCAACATAGCGCGAATCTTCGCGCTCCCTAAACCCCCGCCATTTTGCATACATCGGTCCTTCAAAAATTGCATGCAAATCTTTTAGATTGGGTAGCTTTTCATAACTTTCCAAACCAAACATAGACTCAGCAGCTGATGCAATAAATGGTGCATGGGACATTGCAGCGATTGATGCAACATTTTCTAATAGCTGGATATCACGCGTTGATTGATTAAAACTATAATTTGCTAAAACACTAGCATAAGGCTCACCGCCAAACTGACCATACTCTGAGGTATACATTATTTTATATAAACCAGACTTAACAACCTCAGGAGAGTCCTCAAAATCTTCAACTAAGTCATCTTTTGAAATATTTACCATTTCAATTTTAGTATTTTCCCGAAAGTCTGTTTGGTCAACAACGTACTTTAAACCTCGCCATGATGACTCTAAGTTTTGAAATTTCTCATTATGCAAAATCTCATCAACTTGAGCAGACAATATCTCATCTATCTTAGCAATCATTAAATCAACCATCATCCGGTCAATTTTAATATTATTTAAATCTTCTTCTTTGCTCTGCAATTCACCAACCAATGCTGTAATCCCTTGCTTAACAACAGCATACTCATCAGTATCTGGAGCGATATTAGTATGACTAATAATATCTTCAATCAGGATAGTGTCTTCTTTTATTTGTTCATCAACAATCGTAGATTCCATATCACTTAGCCCTCTTGCTTTTCTATACCCAGTTCATTACATACTTTATCCAAAGTCGCTTTATTTTCTATTACTTTTTGCAGGTTTTTCCTAAATTCAGGCACATTTGCAAGTGGTGACTTTAATGAAACTAGGGCTTTACGCATCTCATAAAGTTTTTTCAACTCATCCACCTGATCCACAATACTATCTGGCTTAAAATCTGCAATCTTATTAAATTTAAGCTCAACATTAATCTCACTATCATCATTTGAAATTTTACTTTTTACAGGAATATTAAGAGTTAAGTCCATCCCTTGCATAACATCATTAAAATTATCTTTGTTAATATTAACAGGCCTTCTATCTTCAATAGCACGCTGATCTTCTTTACCTGTATAATCACCAACCATCAAGAGTTTTAATGGCAACTCAACAGTTTCATTTTGCTCTCCAGTATTAGGTTTATAAACAATATTCACCCGCTCTTTTGGCGCAACAGATGCATCACTCATTACTTATCTCCTTCATTAAAAGCACATTAGGATAATATACACTTAGGCTTTCCAAAACAGTTTTATAAATTTCATATTGGTATTCTTGTAAGTTACTATCAATTTCCTTCCTAGAGTAGCAATGATACAGCAAAGAAATACACTTAATGTAATACGTATTTTCATTGGATAAATCAATTAAAATAGGGTTATTATTTAAATCTTTATATATCTTTTCCAGTGCGCTAACTGCCATATCCAAATAATTCATTTTAACAAGCTGCCAAGAACGATCAAGGTATAGGCCAAGTTGATCAAGTGTAGATAACTGCTCTTTTGATTTTTTTTCATAATAACGAATAAGCTGATGGATATCAGAAAATTTTAAATCAGATACACTATCAACTTTCTTATTTCTCAATATAACCTCTTCAAACCAAGCAACCGTTTTTTTAGACGCACAAGCTTGAGAATTAGCTAGGCTATAAAAAATTATTTGAGGATATTTATTAAAAAATATATTTAAATTATGAGTTATAGCCTCAACCAATAAGCGATCATTTATTTTATCTGCACAAATAAATAAGTAATACTGTATATCTAATGACAATGGATACTGACAAAATAGATTCTCTAAGTGAATCGCAGTTTCCATATAACGCTCTTGATCAATTAAGTATTTAACTTGATAAATATCATCAATACTAGCCCCATCAACGCTAACTAATGTCGCATAAAAGTCTTCCTCTTCTTCATTTACACGATGCCAAGTTAATGAGCGATTAATATTAATTATATCTGCAGTGACTTTATTCGTTATTTTTATTTTATCTATATTTTCCTGCAATAACTTGATAACAAGCTCTTCTTCTGAGAACATTTCCCCGTGTGATGCACTATCACTAGTATTATTACTATCGCTTATATCCTGACCAGTTCCTATTATTTTTGACTCTTTTTGAGAATACTCTTGTTCAAGAAGCTTAGACTTTTTTTTCAATGCTGTACATAATGATGAGAAGGACAAGTTAATATCATGATCTAACAAAACTTGATCAAGCTTATTAACTTTACTTAAAATATCATTAATTAATTTTTCATTAAGACTGTAATCAGGAAAATCAAGGCTCTCACTTTTAATACGCTCATAAAGCCACTCTAATGCCGAGTATTTAAAACGTGTTTTCTTAGGCATTGCCTGTGGATTACTATAATGATTTTTTATTAGGCATGACAAATAATCAAGTGATATTTCAAATTCATTAGATTTTTTAAGTTTTAAGCATGAAAATATTAGATATCCAGATAAAACAAAATCATTAATTTTTTCTAGAATTGATTGACAATTTTTATGGACAGTAGACCATTCGACAGCATCAGGATTATTTGAGCTTAATTTGTTAATCTCAGCAGTTATTAATAAGTATTCATCACTGTACTTATACTCATGCGGGTCTAATAGAGGCTCAACGACTGGACTCATCACATCAACTCATATTAATAAGATCACTATTAATGTTAACATATTCAGATGACTGAATATTCGTTTGTTTTGATTTAATTGCAAAACTATTATTTATTTTCATATTAACTTCTTTAGCATGGACAACTTCAGCTTCTGAAATTTTTCTTTCAGAAAATTTAACTTTTTGCAAAAACTGTTTAATTGTTTGATCAAATATAGAAAAAACAGAGCGAATAGAATTAATAGCCACATTCATACTTAGACCAAAAACAGATAACTGATCAAATTTAAATTGATTTTCTTTTGAGTCTAACTCCATTTTTTTTGCCTCTAAATCAATAGAATCAATTTTCAGATTAAACCTTTTAGACTCAATAGAAAGCTCATCGTTTAAAATCTTAATTTTTCTATCTGAAGTTAGTAAATGTGCAGTACTGGAGCAACGCTTTAATACAGCTAGAATTACAGATTTCTCTTTATTCTCATAATAAACTAATACTTCATCATCAATCTCTGGTACGGTTAAACATGAGAAAGCAAGCTGAACATTTATTACACCTAATTGCTTTGAGCACACACGGTATATCGATTTTGATTTCATCACAATGGTTGCTGAGAGTAACAAGCCATTATCACTCTCTGCGCCATATAAGCCATAAGAGCCGTGAGAAGAACTATTAAGTTTACTCTTGCTAGTATACCGGTAGCCACTCATCTGCTAGCTCCATTTCTTTATTAGAACCTAAAGTTTTATTAATTTCTTTGTTTGCAACTCTACTTTGCATAAATTTTGTTTTATATAAATTCTCAGATAGCAAATCACTGTTGCTAATTTCACATTGATAAAATTGTGTATAATGCAATAAAGCAGCAGTTAAGTCACAATTCAATAACTTAGTGTTTCTGAACAAACTTTTTGATAAATTTGCTCCAGAAAGTTTTGAATTTTCAATAATTAAATTATCTGCCTCAATTTTACTAAAATTAGCGGACAGAAAGTTAGCGTTTAAAATACTGCTATTATTAATAAAAGCTCCCTGCAAAAAAATATATTCTGCATCGACGCTTTCAAATGTAGATTCATTCAAATTTACATTAATAAATCTAGACATTTTCATATTCTTATTTCTTTTAAATACTGCTCTTTCTAAATTACAATGCACAAAATTAACAGAGTCTAAAATAACAGAACTAAAATCATAATCTAAAAAATGACTATGTGAGATCACTGCTTTCTCTAAATTCGCACTCGTCAAGTTAATATCTACTTTTTGGCACTTTATAAAAGAACCCCCTTTAATATTTGCCTGAAAAAAATTAATTTTATTTAATTTAGAATCACAAAAAGAAGAAAGTTTAAGCAAAGCACTGGTAAATTCAATGTGATATAACTGGCATTTTAAAAAACTCACAGAAAAAAGATCGCAATCACTATAACTACAACCTTCAAAAAAACACTGAGAAAAATTAGCACCTTTAAACTTAGACTTATGAAAATTACTATTTAGTAGTTTACACTCAGTCATAGAAATAAGCGACTGATTGCTATTTTTAAAGCTTGATTCATCAATTGTACAGTGATTGAATGAAGCCCCTGTTAATAGAGCTCCATTAAATTTACATTTATTAATTTGGCACTCATTAAATGAAAGACCAGACAAATCTTGACCAGAAAAGTCAACATCACAAATTATCTCTTGATAATAATAGTCTTTTAACATATAGCACCTTGATCTGATCGAACAACCAAAGCAGATTGGTGACTTTCTTCCGCCAAACTTTTATCAATCACTCTTTCTAAATATTTATTAGTCAAAGCATCTTTAATATTAACTTCAACAAACCGTGTATTATAAAAACCACAATTAAATAAATTCGCACCTAAAAAATTAGTAAAAATACAGCTTGCCTTAGATAATTCAGAATTTAATAGGTTTGCTGATGTAAAGTTGCATTGATAAATAAATGCTCCAGACAGCCCAGATTCGATCAATCTAGCTCGATAAAAATTAGAACCCTTAATTTCACTATTAAAAAATGATGACTTCAAACCCTGAACCTCTGAAAAATCAGATTCATCAATTTTAGTGTTACACCAACTACTCTCTTTTAAATGACACTTAGCAATATTTAATCGCAAAAAAGAAGCTTTATGTGCGCCAAGCTTAAATAAATCACAAGAGATCATAGTAACATCTTCAGCATTCACCAAAGACATTGATGCTTTTTTTAAATTAGTTTGATCAAATTTTACCGAAAAAAGTGTAGATTTTGTAAAGTCAGCTAACGTAAAATCAGATTTTTCAACAACACTATGCGTCAATTGACACATTGATAGTGATAAATTAATACATCTTGACTCAAAAAATTTAGATTTGATCAATGTGCTTTTTAAAAAAGAGCAACCTGTCATTTTTGATGATAAAAAATTAATCGACCGGCTTGCAATCTCATAAAAGTTAGCAAAAACTAAATTGCAGTCGTCAAATATGCTGTGCTCTATCACAGATTTCATTATATTTAAACCAGAAAAATTAGTGCTCTTAGCGTGTAAACAGTGGATTTTACTTTCATTTGCGCTAAATTCATCACATTCAGATGAATCAAAAGTAACATTCAGCATATTACTTTCACTTAATTTCATATTATTTGCGACTATGTTATTAAAGTCAATATTTTCAATAGTACAATTAATAAACATGGCATTATTTAATTGAACTTTATTAAATTTTGATAGATAGAACTTACAGTGTTCAAAAGTAACATGGTTAAAGTTTGCCTGCTCAATATCACAACCAATAAACTGACAGGAACCAAACCTTAATCCTTGCATATTAAACTGATTCAGCTCATTGTTAGAAAAAGTCATACAGCTAATTGATTGGCCTTCAAGTAACTCGCCTTTTCTCATTTTTCGCATAAATCTAGTTTTTGTAAGCATGGTTATTAACCTGGCACTTTCTGCATTGACTTTAATAAAACCTGCATATTCTCCTGATATTGTTCCATTAGCTGTTTATATTGATCATAGGATGTAGGGTCATTCACATCTAAAGACTTCACACTCTGGTTCATTTTTCCCATCATCTCGTACATTTTAGCTGTAGATTCATGCATATGCCGACTAAAATCATCAAGTTGCATACCTCGCCACTGCTCCATCCCCTTCGGTGTAGGCATATTACCTTTAAACATAGGCATATCCATTCCTGTTGCCTTAGGTTGATTCACCGCATGCATTTTTTTTATATAATCAAGATCCTGGTGATCAACCATCTCCTGATGCATCTTTACTACTTTTTTCTTAGCATCGACCATTTTTTTATCATATTCTTGCTTCGCTAAATCCATTTTCTTACGATTTTTCGCAAATAAACTTTCCAACTCACTTTCAAGCTCTTTAAAATCATCAAAATCATCATGTGCAGATTTAGGCAAATATTTTTCAGGGTTTTTAACTCGATCAGCTGACTTCTTTTTATAATCTTGAATATCAAGAGGATTATTTAAAAACTCACTTTCTATTTGCAAAAAACTTATATTAGACGCATCTTCATCAATAACCGCAACTTGGCCATGAAAAATCATGACTCCTGTTAATAGGTCTGGAAATAGCCAACATGTATCAAGCTGCATGGGTGTTTCTGCATAAATTTTATCTTTATTTTCCAAAGATTCAACAAAACAACGCACACGCATTCCCGGTAATTGCCCTTCAAGACGAGGATGTTTTGCATTCATATTTTGCAAGTAAAAGTGCTCGTTTCCTATCAGCATAAAGGGAAGTTGCTGGTCTGCCGGTGCAATATTAAAATACTGCCAATTAATATCTCCTGGAAAATAAGGCCAATGCTGGTCTAACCATTCTTGATTATAGGTTCCTGCATAATCTAATCGTGGCTGCCATAAAGCGCTAATAGGGCCAAAGGACGCAGGGCTCACCGACTGACTTGGCTGAAGCTGACGATCGTGTAGATATTCAATATTTGGCAAACACCATAACTCTTTTTGAGGCGCTGCTCCCTTTCCTAATGGATTAAGACTAAATTTTTCACCACCAAACGCATTACGATAATTTACTTCTAAGCGCTGAAATTTTTGTGCTTCACTTGCCTGAGAGCCAATAGTAGACTCCTGCCAATAACGATCTCCAGAAACTAAAAGAGTTTTTTCTATAGATTCAAAATGCAATTTTACTGTTGTCTGCTCTGTAGGCTCTTGTGCATAAGCGGCTCCTTGCACCAGTATATCTGCATTTTTCTTAGCAATACCATATGGATCCAAATGCTCAAAATCACATAGCTGCGCCAAACAATCTTTCCATATTATTTTTTCATGAAGTAATTGCCTGTGACTAATTTCAAATGGAACCATAATAGAAATGGTCAAATAAAGCCTACTATCAAAACCATAGCAACGAGTCAAAGCTGCATGTTCTGTGCCTTTATATATTTTCATTGGCTATTTTCCAGCACAATTTTGAGTGGATACGCAGCCATTATACTACCTGAAAAAATGATATCAACAGAGACAGCACCAAGAAAAGTTAAAGTTTTGTTAAACATTTCCAATCAAATAAAAACTATGAAATTTTTCTATATAAAAAAACATAATATTAATAGTTCTTTAATATCAACATGTTAAAATCCTTGTGATCACAAATTTTCATGGTATATTATTTTCAGGCCCAATAAGAATAAAAGGAAAAATCTCCATAAAATGAAAAATATTCTTCTCATTTTATTATTTACTTTATCTATTATTCTCACAGGTTGCCACCCCGGCTTACATCTAAATGTGAGCGCGACAGATCATCTTAATCCAGATATTAATCATCACCCCTCCCCTGTTGTTATGTATTTATATACAATGAAACAGCGTGAGCTATTTGACCTCGCTAATTTTAAAAGCCTAACAAATCCATCAAAAACATTAGATGACTCCTTAGTCAAATCATATACTTTCGAGATCTACCCTGGACAAGCCAAAGCCTTATCATTACCACTCACAAAAACAGAAAATTATATTGGCATTTTTGCGGCCTATCGAAACCTTCCTAGTGATAACTGGAAAAAAGTTATTGATATTAGCACCCATCCAAGCTCTGTCACTCTTACGATTAAACTTGATAGCAATACAATGCATATAAACCGATAAGTCATCAGAAACTACTATAAGCCAATTAATATAATAGTTAAGTTTAAGTTATGGCAAAATAAAGAAGGATAATATAATGGATACAGGCAAGGTTGTTTGGTCTGAGGGCTTATTTTTAAAGCCTCACCACTTTCAACAACAAGACCGTTATTTTGAAACCTTACTCACGCAATACCAACTTTCCTTGCATAAATATGCCTGGGGTATCAAATCTATTACCATTAATTCAATAGACTTACAACAAGGCAAGCTTACCATTCAACAATGTTCAGCAATTTTTCCAGATGGCACTTTCATAAATGCAGGCCAGGGTGATATTTCAAGCTTAACCTTAGGCAATATTGAAACAAATACGATCATTTATCTAGCCATTACCAAATCAAATGAAGTTGGTCTTGAAGTTGACCTTGAAAGCACACCATCAAAAACAAGATATAATGCAATCCGTAAAAAAGTTAAAAATACAACAGATAGCCTAAATGAATATGAAGATCTTATTGTCAGTAAACTTAATATTTTTTTAACAACAGACAATACTGCTGATTTTGAGTATATTCCTATTTTACAATTTTCTAAATATAAAAGTGATAATACTCCAACGTTTCGTACAGACTTCTCTCCGCCCTTACTCTGTAGCCAAGGCAATCCAGCCATTCAAAGCTTACTTGAAGACTCTGTACAGATTCTGCAGCAACGTCGCCATAGTCTAGCAACACGCTTTGCTGACAATAGCAGTATAGATCGAGGTATGGTGGGTTTATTAATACTACAATCAGTCAACCGCTACTTACCACTTCTAGAGCACGCTCTTGATCACAATCATATTCCCCCTATTAAAATCTTCGAATACTTGTTACAACTAATTAATGAAGTTGCAACGTTCACAACAAAATCTCGTTATTATGAAAAAATCACCTATGACCATATTCATCTATATAATAGCTTTCATAAACTCAACCAGGCTCTACACCAAGTATTGAATTATGTCATTGAAGATAATATCATTGAAATACCCATTAACTATATGGATAACAGCGTGTTTCTTGGTTCATTAGAAAAGGTTACACCAAATCACCGCATTATTCTTGCTGTTTCAGGTAAAATTAATAAAGATATTATTCGCAATCAGCTTCCCTATTTGATTAAAATCGCCTCACCTGATGAAATCAATGACTTAATTCGTTTGCAGTTACCAGGCATTCCTATTGATACGATTATCCGCCTACCCTATAACATTCCTTTTTATGAAAACACATCATATTTTGAAATTAATCACTTTCATGATAAATGGGAATCACTCATTCACTCTCGTAGCATTGCCATGCATATCAGTGATTTCATCCCTGACATGAAGCTTTATTTATGGGCAATGAAAGAGGAATAATAATATGAGTTTAGCGGCAGAATTATTCAATACACCAGAAAGCAATAATTCAATTATTATTTCAGATAACTTACTAATTCAAGCTTCAAGCTCAATATTTAGTTTATTATTTGAAATAAACTATGATAAAAAATTTGACATCTATTCACTTAGAAATCGTGTTATCTCTAATCTTAATATATATATAGAGCAGTGCAATAAATCATCCATCAGTCAAGAAAAAATTAAAGCTTCTACTTATATTCTCTGCTGTATTATTGATGAAACAATTTTATTACACTCTTGGTCACAAAAAATAGAGTGGGATAAAGCAAGTGCCCTCCATTTTTTCTTTAATGAGTCTTGGGGCGGAGAGAAATTTTATAAAATTCACCAACACTGCTTAGATAAGATTGACTCATTTAATGATATATTAGACTTAATTCAATTAGCAATTAACTTTGGCTTTAAAGGTCGCTATGGTTCACAAACAGATGGCGATATTCAATTAGCTAAAATCAACCACAATTTAAAAGAAAAATTAGATAAATACCACCCTAAAGAAACCAATATAAAAACTAACATTATTAATAAAAAACCAAAAAAAACAACACTAATCAAAAAAACAATAATCAGCTCATTACTGTTTTTAATCATTTTTTATATAATTTTAACAGTCACGCTCTACGAATATTCATCACCCACATATAAACTCCTTAGCACACTCATGCATTAATAAGGCAATGCCATGATCAAATTAATAAAAAAGATACTCTCTACCGCCCTTAGCAGAACCTTTATTACGCTTCTGCTATGCCTTGCTCTTTGCCCAGTTATATGGTTTTATAGCCCATTATTAGGGTTTAATAATCATTATTATTTTATCGACCCTCTTCCACGTGTTATTGCTATTCTTGCTATTGCCTTGCTATGGGGAATTAGCAATTTACGTTTTCGCATTCAACCCTGGCGAACTCATAAAATCACCTCATCATCTCATTCAAAAAAAATAAAAATCTTCACGATTCAAAAATACATACCCTTTGCCAGACCTTAAAAAAAAGAAACTTTAAAAAAAATAATATTATTATTGTTACTGGTGATGATAACTCAGCAAAACGTTTTATTCTTAATCAAGTTAATATTATTAAATCATCAGACCATACAAGCGATAATAGTATTAACTGGGTGCTCACTCAGCAGCAGACCCTTATTTATATTCCTCATGATCATCTAATAAACGATAATCTAAAAAAATCAATATCCCCACTTATAAAAATCAATTCAGTCAGTCCAGTTAATTCTATTATTATCATTGAATCATGTGAGAACATTTTCAATAACAATAAAATTAACAATAAAAATATTAAATCAATTAATCAACTCAACCAAACAATTGGTTACTCTGTTCCAGTCTATTTTTATTTTTCTAATAGTAATGAGATTACTGGATATAAACAATATGCAAAACTTGCCGATCAAAGCAAAGTTTCTTCAACCATTGAACTATACTCTTATGAGAGAAATAATATCAGCTTCTTAACTGATTTTAATCATTTAATAAAAACCAAACTCTCTTACTATTATCAAATTACTAATAATGATAATAAATTTGAAAATATTCTCTCTTTTAGATTTCTACTAGAATTAAGTAAGCTTAAAGACATTATTAATAAATTCATCAAAGAAATACCTCACTATACAACGGTTAATCCGCTTTATATCCAAGGACTATATTTAAGTCCGATCACCGAAAGCAAACCTAACCAAGGCGATGATACAGTTATTTTTTCTAGTAATTCACTTATTCATGAAATTATTAATCATTCACATAAAGTTTCTGACAACTTCAATGAATCACGTTTCAAACGTAAAAAATTTAAACATGCTATAATTGCAAGTGCTATTTTATTTTGCACAATCACCATCGCTTCCCTCTGGATGGTCGCACTGAATAAAAACATTAACTATGTTTACGACATTAGTAATGATATTAATAAAAATTTTATTAATTCAAGCAACATCACATCAATCGATAAACTTGCCAATTACATTCAGTCACACTCTTGGTTTTCTTTTGGCCTATTCAATATAAATAGCGTACCTAGACAAACAGTCAAACTTTATAATTATTACCTCTCTCAATCTTTTTTACCTTATATCAGCACCATTGCGGAAAACCAAATAAAAAGTGCAATCAACCACCATAACACACTCTATTTATATCAATGGCTAAGTAGCTATTTAATGCTCAATGATAAGCAATATCTAAATAAAGAAACAATTTATAACACCTATGCAGACTACTGGGATGAAAGAGCTGGCTATAATAACAATACAAAACAAAATAGACTTTTTCAGCTTAATAGCCTGCTGCAACTTAAATTTCAACCTATCGATTTAAATACTGATCTTGTAAGTCAAGCTCGAGCAGTCTTGGATAATAAAACACTCGCAGAGCAAGCCTATTTGAATCTTAATAATTTTTACCACAAAAAAAACCAGTCACTTACAACTTCTCCGGTTGATCTAGATAGCACCCTGTCAATAAGAAAAAACACAACCATTCCTTATTTATTTACTAAAAATGGCTATATAACCGAATTTAAATCATCTTATACAGACTTTTTGCAAACTGTTATTAATAATCAATGGATATTAGGAAAAAGCTTTCAAATTAACGATCAAGCAACACTTGAGGCCCAAATGAATAATTCATACTGGTCTCAATATTTAGATGTATGGAATAATTATATTGCCAATATCGAAGTTAGCCCCTTTAACCAGTTAGCAGCGGCAACACAAAATTTAGGCTTACTTGCTAAAGATAGCGACTCTGCAATTGTCAAACTATTGCAAGTTATTAGTGACAACACAAGCTTTACTAGCGATAAAAGTACACTGTCTAATAATGTAATTTCCAATGCCTACAGTGCAGCTAATAGCCTACTTATTCAAACAGACAAAAATGCCCCTGCACCGATTCATAATTATATTCAAGCAATCAATAACCTGTACCGCTACTTCGTCAATATCCAACAAAGTGCTGTTCCCGACCAAGCAGCGTTTGAGCAAGCTCGGAAACTATTTAGCGATGGCCAAACAAACCCAATAAAACAGCTGCGCATCCTTGCTCTACAAGCCCCAGAACCCCTCGCAACATGGTTAAACCAAATTGTCCACTCAAGCCTTGTCACAGTATTTAATTCTGCTAATAAATACATTGAAACCCAATGGGATAATAGTATAAAAAATCAATTTAACACCGCATTCAAAAATAGTTATCCATTTACAACAGCATCTGGCAATAATGCCAGCCCTGATGATTTTCTAAATTTTATCAATCAAGATGGAGAAATAAATACATTTTTCAAAAAATACCTAAACTCCTTTATATTTTCAGATAAAAACTACCAAGCAAAAAGTTTGTACAATGTAAAATTCCCAATTAATTTAAACATCAGCAAAACACTCACAAGTGTAACTCATTTAAAGAATATGTTTAATTTAAGCAAAGAAAGCAAAGTTTCATTTATTATAGAACCAAGACTATTAAGTAAAAATATTCGAAATATCAATCTAAGTTATGGAGATAACAGCTTTGCATACGCCTATGGCCCTATTTTTCCATACCATTGGAACTGGCCTTTAAATTCGCTCAATCAAGATCTCATTATTAAAGTACAGCTATTTTCAGGGATTGTCAGGACATATAGTTTTTCTGGACCTTGGAGTTTATTTAAATTCTTAGCAAGCTCAAAAATAACACAAAGATCACCGACCACGTATACTGTCGACTATAGCAGCGATGGGCTCACACTTTCTCTAACATTAATCGCAAACAGTAGTTCAAACCCCTTTAAAGAAACACTCTCTACAGCACTTGCGCCACTTGTGCGCTACATTAGTATTTCTTAATAGGAAAATTAAATTAAACAAAATAAGGTAGAAAGTACTAGCAATATATTCTCTACCTAAAATACCTAATACTTTAGTGTTACAACCATTCACTCTAACCCATTACATCTAACGCTGACGAGCCAACGAGCATGCCTTCTTTCAAATCAAGAGCAGACTCTGTTTGCTGAGCCAAAGTATCCTGAAACAAAGTTACTGTACTTTTTCTTTTTAGTGTTGACTCCAGCACCGATTGAACTTCTTGACCTTTTGTTCTAAAAAAGCGTTTAAAAAATGGTAGTAAATTTCGAATAAAGTGAAGGATGCCTAATCCTGAAGAATCCTCATGTAGTTTATTTGACTCTTTACTATTACTCACACTATTCAGTGCACCAATTTTCTCTGCTGTGTGTTTTTTAGGATCTACAATTACTTTTTTTATATCATCTAATACATTAATTTTATCTTTTAAATTAAGTGCTTTCTTTGTGGTTTTATCCGATAAGGCCCATAATTTATCTTTGCAAAATTCCTGATAACTTTGTGTCATCTCATAAAGCTTGGATAACTTTTGCTCAGTTTCGACTATCTCTTCAAATAACTGTGGATGACTTTCTAAAAAGTCATAAGTTGGCGGTCCCGCAGATCCTATTGCAATAACAGCCTGAGCAAATTTTTCCGGCGAATACACGGATGACCTTTGACCTAATAAATGTTCTACTGCATCCTCTTTAGAAAATTCATTTTTTCTCATTCTAATATAAGCAGGCATAAACCACGTACAACGGACAAAGTGGCTCTCATTCATTGGTCCTTGATCAGCTAAACTCTGTCTCGCGCCGCCCTTCGTTTGATAACCACCCATTGGATCTTTTTCTTGAATAATACCGGCTACTTCATCTTGCAATCGCTTAGCATCACCATAAATATATATCGCGGGCATACTTAATGAACCACACAGACTTACATGCTCAAACTTTACTGGGATTGCTTTAAAAGCATCACATCCATGTAAATCAGCACATAAATTTTCTAAATTAACAAGTTGCCCTTTAGACATTCTTGTGATTAGTTCATCATATTTATCCCTGACTCTATCTACTACCTGAGCAGAACAATCTTCTGTACCAACTATTTTTCCATCGAGTACAGTCATAGCATCAGCATAAGCACGATTAAATAATCCAGCTAACTCTATTAGCGCAAGTTCTTTATTGCTGTCATTTGGATTTGATAAATAGTCTTCTAAATATGTAGCCATAATTTTTAAATATTCCTTTTAACCCTAGATTTACTCCTTCTTAAAGAAGCCTTAAAGCCTATCTAAGCTTAAAAATATGGCTTTTGTAATAGACTAAAAATATAAATATTTTAGTTTCATTGCTATAAACTGTAAATTTCAAGAAAACTCACCTCTGTTAATTGCTATCATTACACTTCACTTAACATGCAAAAATAACAAAAAATAACTGCACCTAATATTTATAATATTTTGACAAGATTAATTATCCTTTATAAGGAAATTCACCTAAATAAAGCCTTGAAAATATATTTTTAAAGCCTACTTTTTAACTTGATAGAGCATCCTGCGCCATAGTTTAAATTTATAATATATTATCAATTGATTAAATTTTTCTTCCTGAATCCTTTCATATTAATGCTACTGTCTTAACCTGTTATTTATAAAAATTGACTAATATAACCATAGCCGCTAATGATAAATTTTAATATAATATATAAACTGCATGTTCTATAACTATTTTCGTATTTTAAACAATAATAAGCGATAAACTTCATTTATACAGGTATAACAAAAATGACTCTTGAGCAGTGGCACCAATTAACAGCTGATCAAAAAAAACAAGTTACTGCTATTTTAAGCGGCTTAGCAATAGACACTATTGTGCTCAGAAACACAGCTTACCAACAACAAGTATTACAAAAGTTAAAAAACTATTTGTTAAGCGCAGGCATAAACTTTAACAGTAGCGATTTGACTGAAGATGGTGAGCAGCTGATTGCTGATTTAAAACAGTGGTGTCAACAAGATGGGCTCCTAATTCCAGAGGCAGCTTTAGTACCTTTAGAACCTGCAGCTGAAGCGACGACAGCCGAGTTAACGCTATACAACATGTCAGAAGGACAATTATTAAAGCACTTAACAGCAACAGGTGCCACAGTTGAGCATATTGAAAAGCTCGATGATGGTTATTTCAGAGTTCTTGGCTACCAAGCGATACACAACGATCTAAAGTTAAATGCTAAGTTAAGACAGACTACAGCTACAGCCCCCCTGAAAGTCACTGCTCAGTTTCAAAAGCCCCTTGATATTTCATTAGGACACCAAGAGCAAAAAGAACAATTACAACAAAGGGCACACACACTTTGCCACTTTCTATCATCTACCAATGACCTATCACCTTCAAGTACTGAGGTAAACTGGAACAACGAGATCGCGGAGCCACGCATCATTGGTATGATGTTTCAATGCCTTCTATCTGCTCTAAGATCAAGACAAATCAACCTAACTGGGTTAAATATTAATGGCAAAGAACTGAATATGGCGGTTGTAGAAAAGGCTTATGAGGCGTTGTCAACATCAACGGATGCACTGCCTTTTTATCATATGCTCTTCTCTGCTCCAGGAGAACCTCAGCATCAATCAGAGCCTAGCGCTTTTACTCCATATTAGACATAGACGAGCTCACAATTTAGATAAGGCTAAAGCTGTAATAAATATTACTACAGCTTAGCATTTACTGATGTCCGCCTAGCCTAGCGCTACCTAAATAAGAAGACGCTAGTAACAACCATCTATCGGCACATCCGCCATATTACGACCATAGAAAATCTCCAGCATTTCACGCTTAATTCTCGAGCGAATCAGCTGCTCATTGCCAGAGGAGAGCTCTTTGGTGGTCGCGCCAAATAAATAGTTATCTAAATCAAATTCCTTTAATAGCATTTTCGTATGGAAAATATTTTCCTGATAAATATTCACATCAATCATTTCATAGCAGCGGCGCACTTCTTCAGTAAAAAAATTCTGAATAGAATTAATGGGTGTATCCATATACAGCTTATTACCATAAATATCACGCGTAAAACCACGTGTACGATAATCAACCGTTGCAATATCACACTCAAAGCTATCAATGAGTAAGTTCAATGCCTTCAATGGAGAAATCAGACCGCAGGTTGACACATCAATATCGGCTCTAAACGTACAAATGCCATGCTCATTATCTGGGTGCATTTCAGGATAGGTATGCACTGCAATGTGACTTTTATCTAAATGAGCAACAACCGCATCCGGTGTGATTGTTTTAGTCGGCAACATCACTGGCCCTTCAGCAATGAGCATCGTCACACTCGCACCCTGGGGCTCATAATCTTGATAAGCAATATTTAGGACATGTGCACCTATAGTCTCAGTCACTTGATTCATCAGCTCAGTAATTCGCGAAGCACTGTAAGCTTCATCGATATACTCTAAATACTGCTGCTGTTCCTCTGGTGTCTTTGCATAACAAATATCATAAATATTAAAGCTTAAGCTCTTTGTCAAGTTGTTAAAACCATGGAGTTTCAATTTTTGCATTCTTAAATCTACCCACCCAACAAACCAAAAACACACCTTCCCAATTGATACATGAAGATCTGTCTATAACTCTTAATCTAGAATAGCGAACAGCGCAATTATTGCATTAAAAATTGCGCAAGTAATTCATAACCATATTCAGTTAACACCGCTTCAGGGTGAAACTGTACACCATACAGCGGATATTCTTTATGCTGTATAGCCATAACCAATCGTCCCGACCCTTTGTTTTTGCACCAAGCAACGGCCTCTAAGCACTCAGGCAAACTCTCTTCTGCCACAATCAATGAATGATAGCGAGTCACAAAAAAACGTGTTGGCAGTGTTTTAAACAAACCCTGCTGAGTATGCCAAATCTCAGACGTTTTACCGTGCATTACATAAGGGGCGCGCTCAACACGAGCACCCAAGCACTGCCCCAGCGCTTGGTGGCCTAAGCATACACCAAGGATGGGGATTTTCCCAGTATAATAAGAAATCACCTCTAAAGAAATACCTGACTCATTCGGTGTGCATGGCCCAGGAGAGATCACAATATGACGAGGATCAAGCGCAATAAGCTCGCTAAGAGTAATTTGGTCATTACGAAAAACGTGAACATCCGCACCTAGTTTAGCTAAGTACTGCACCAGGTTATACGTAAACGAATCATAATTATCTATTACAACTAACATGGGCTTAGGCTATCTCTTATCTTAGTTTTAGTTTTAGTTTTAGTTTTAGTTTTAGTTTTACACTGAGCTTGTTAGTGCCAGTCGTAGCTCATCGATACGTTTGGCATAATCTTCCGCATTAAAAATAGCTGAGCCTGCAACAAAGGTATCTGCGCCTGCCGCTGCAATCTCAGTAATATTATCAACATTGACGCCACCATCCACTTGCAAACGGATATCCCGACCAGAAGCATCAATAAGGCGCCGTGCTGTTTTAAGTTTTTCTAAAGCCATCGGAATAAAACTCTGGCCACCAAATCCAGGGTTAACCGACATAATCAGTACCAAGTCTACTTTATCAATCACATAGTTTAAAACATCCAGCGATGTTGCCGGATTAAAAGCAAGGCCCGCTTTACAACCGTGATCTTTAATCAACTGCAAGCTTCTGTCAATATGCTCAGAGGCTTCAGGATGGAAGCTAATCCAGCTCGCACCAGCATTTGCAAAATCAACAATCAAGCGATCCACGGGCTTAACCATCAAATGCACATCAATCGGTGCGGTTATCCCATGATTTATTAACGCTTTACATACCATTGGCCCAAACGTTAAGTTAGGGACATAGTGATTATCCATCACATCAAAATGCACCCAATCTCCCCCAGCTTGGATCACATCCTCAACATCGTCACCAAGGGCAGCGAGGTTGGCCGACAAAATCGATGGGGCAATAAGGTAAGGTTGCATAATCAGCTCCTAGGCTATAATCAAAAATAAAAGACACGGCAATCTATGAAACACCTGCTTCTTAGCCCCCTTATTTTGACTATGATTTGCGCTACACTCACTCAAGCGTATGGTGCTAAAAACCAGGCCGAGCCAAATCATACCAAACCTTCAACCGCTTCGCCTAGTCAATTTATGATTAACAGTGGCCACATCAACCAACAAAATGCAATGACAAAACAAATAACGCCGAAGATAAAACCACAATATATCTGGCTGAATGCCGACCGTAAATCGTTCCTCATCGCCCTTAAAGAACAATACCTTCAAGAAGATGCGAAAGGTGCAGTGATTATCTTACATGATAATGGCCAACACCTACGCTGGCCTTTTCCTCTTAAGATCTTATATCAACAGCTACCTGCACATGGCTGGAGTGTCTTATCTTTACAGCTTGCCAAACTTACTCAACAATCAAAACAAAATAATAACAACCAACAGCGCGCTGTTCTTCATCAGCAACTCTGGCTTAGTATAGAGTTACTACGCTCACAAGGTCTCCATAATATTGCAATGCTAGCCGTAGGTAGTTACGTCAACCCAGCTTTTAATTACCTTGCAACTCAAGCTAATCTTAAAATCTATGGGCTTATTTTGCTTAATCCATCAACTGAAGCCAATGCCGACTTTTTTGACATTAAAAAGCTTAAAGATTTACCCATTTTAGATATCTACACTTTACAATCCCACAATCCAGAAGTAAATTATGCGGCTCAAAGACGCAAGGCAAAAAGTCAACAAGCGGGCAGCCTTAACTATCAACAGGGATTTTTTCTCTCAGAAGAATATAACTTTTCCAGAACCGAGCATATGCTCGCTAATCGAATTTATACCTGGCTCAACACCCATGTTCAACCCGCTGTCCTTGAAAATGGTAAAATCAAAGCAGCAGCAAAATAAGTATTTTTAATATTCGAAAAAATATAGCGTTAAATTAAGCCAATTCAGTAATATCAATAAATTGGCTAACCTTCGCAATCAGTGTATCAACTTCAAAAGGCTTAATAATATAATTTGTCGCACCTTCTGAGATAGCAGACACCACATCGGTTTTCTCTGAATGCGTAGTCACCATAATAATCGGTGTTTTTTTATCAACATCACGAATCAAATGCAAAGTATCTAAGCCATTCATGTTAGGCATATTCCAATCTAATAAGGCCAGCCCAACCTTATCTCCCTCAGCTTGCCATAACGCTAAAGCACGCTCACCATCCTCAGCTTCTAAAACATTATCAGACGATGCCCCATGGTCAACCAACGCATTAATGATAATACGCCGCATTGTCATTGAATCATCAGCAATTAAAATTTTCACAAATCATCTACCTTTGCACTGCTAAAAAATACCAAGGATAATATAAAAAGCATAGACAAAAGCACTCAGCAAGCAAAGTCAAATCTAGAAAAATCCACTTATTTTAGCTTACCGGGCCTACTTAAACTTAAGAACTAAACATTAAATACTAAGAACTTAGCAATTGTCGATACGCTTGTTGAATCCGTTGTGCCTTTTGTGTTGACTGAGCTATTTCAATGGGCCCCAATCCGCGGGCAACCAACTTGTCAGGGTGATAACGACTCATTAAACGGCGATAAGCAACTTTAATTTCTTGTATCGTTGCGCCTGGCAATAATTCCAACTGCCGATAGGCCCAGCCTAACTCTGTTTTAACTGTATTTTTATGACTTTTATGACGATGTCTACGCTCCGCAGATGCAGCAAATGTAGTTTCTACCGCAGATATTTCTACCTGAGAATAACCTAAGCGTTCACTAAGATAACGAAAACGCGCAATGCGGTGTTTTCTCCCTCGCTCACTCAGATAACAGCTCATACACAGAGCTTGTAAAGTAAGTTGACGCCACTCTAACTGCTTCAATAGTAGTGGACGTAACTGGTGAATCAGCTGTTCTAAAGGTAGGACCTGCGGTGTTAACATCAACTGCTTAAGCTGCCACAGTTGGGCTGAAGAAAAGCCAACACGTAAAAAAAACTGCTCAATACGCACAACTTCAACCGCCAGTATCTTGCCTTCTACACTGATAACGGCCCTAAGCCCTGCAGACAATAGCTTTAAATACTTTAATGTGGATACCTGCCGAGTACCTTCCTCAATCACCCTAAAACGTATTTTTTTAAATTAAGCTTAAACTTAAACAAAGTTGCCATTAAACTCGCTGCTACCTGGCCGCGGCGCAACCAGCTCACGCGCATGTTGCCCTTGTTGCTAAATCCTGACGCAAGACTTCTAAACGCTCTGGTGTACCAATATCTCGCCATTGCCCCAGATAGTGTTCCCCTGTGATCTGTTTATTCACAATTGGGGCAGCCCAAAGCTCTGTAACACGAAACGCTTCAATTTTTTCTGTTGTAAATAATGCTTTTTTATAAATCCCTATACCACTATAAGTCAATGTAGCGCCCTGTGCTTTGCCACAAATCAAACCATTTTCAAGCTCTAAGTCACCCCCAAGATGATGGTTGGGGTTATTGACTAAAACAAAGTGAGCTAATATAGATTGTAAGGCTGGATCAGAATCAAGTGTATGCGCACGCTGCAATAAATGAGAAAAATCAAAGTCAGTCCAGATATCACTATTAACAACGATAAAACAGTCTGATAATAAGGGCAACGCTTGAGTAATCCCTCCCCCCGTTTCTAGACGCTCCACCTCTATTGAGTATTCAATAGAGGCGCCATAACGTTGCCCATCACCAATTACTTCAATTAAACGCTCAGCCTGATAAGATGCATTAATGACAATATCGCGAATGCCGGCCTGTACCAATGCCTCTATGCGATATTCAATCAAACATTTACCTGCAACATCTAATAAAGGTTTAGGCAGAGTATCTGTTAACGGTCGCATACGCTCACCCCGTCCTGCAGCCAAGATCATCGCCTTAATGGTCATAGCAAATCCTCTTCTGCCACGGTTGCGCTGCTTTGCTCCAACTCCTGAAGAAGGTCAGAGAAAAAGCGAAATTCACTATATAACTCACCCATATGACGAATATAATCCAGCACTCGCGGCAACTCACTTAAATAAAGATTTTTTTGATCACGCAACGCCAAGCGTGCAAATAAGCCTGCGCACTTAAGATGGCGCTGCAACCCTGCAACATCAAAAGCATATAAAAATTGCTCAGCACTCATCAACTGACGCTGAGATGGTGCTAAATGGTGCATATAAAAGTGTGTTACCCAACCCTCAACTTGCTCACGCGGCCAACTCACATAGCAATCTTTCAATAATGACACCAAATCATAGACCAATGGACCAATCACCGCTCCCTGATAGTCAATAATACCTAATCGATCGCCCTCAAGACACATAATATTGCGTGAATGGAAATCACGATGCATCAAGCATTGCGGCAAGCCCACTAAGTATTGACTGATCACTATTAACAATTCATTAAGCTGTTGCTCTTGCTCGGCCGATAGCTTTATGCCACGGTATGCTGATAAAAACCACTCTTGAAACAGGCTCATTTCTCGCAACATAAATGCGGCATCAAATAATAACATGCCCGTTAGACTCGCAGTAGGAATCAACTGGATCTTGGCTATATTAATAAATGCCTGATCATAAAGAGCTGCTGCTTGATGTTCAGCACTTTGCAAGCGTGAGATTAATAACTCATCACCAAAGTCAGTCAATAGCATCAAGCCTTGGTCAATATCATACGCATGTACATCCGGTGTGATCAAACCTGCGCGTTGTAAACACTCACCTAAATATAAAAACGGCGAGCATTCTTGCTGTTGCTGCCTAGCATCCATCAGTATTAGCGACGGCACCTGCCCTTGCAATACACGATAATAACACCGGGCACTAGCATCGCCAGCAAGTGCAACAATATTCAACTGATCGCCCGTTATTTTAAGCTGAGTTTTAGTCCATGCGATCAGCCTGTCATCTGCCTTTTTCATTATCAATCTTTTCCTGGTCTACTACACCCATACGATGCTACTATGTTCTCCTCTGAGAGCAAGCAGTCTATTTATGTTAAAAGTGTGACACAGAATTAAGTGTTGCACGAGCTGAAAATAAAGAAAAATAATGATGATAGTAAAAAAACGATACCTCATTCTTCAACTGATTAGCGCACTGGGGCTTTTACCATCACTCACCTACAGTAGCATACCCACAACAAAAACAAAAACACCAACAAAAACCGTCCTCGACTGGGTAACAAGCAATAAGAATCATTTAAATAATACCTTAACAGACTGCAATATCTGTGATGGCTACTATCAGCTCTCCCCTTTTGCCCTTCCAGGCACTCCAGGCCCTTTTAATCAAAGCAAAACCTACATTTCATCCAAAAGCACTACACTCACCCCATCAGGGCAAACTCTGACAGACAATGTTTATCTCTATCAACAAGGACGCGATTTGCGTGCAGATACGGTTCATTTAACGCGTGACCCTAAAACAGGTAATATGACGCAGATCAATGCGACAGGCCACGTTCGCTATCGTGAACCCAGTGTGTTGATCATTGGTAAAAACGCCCACTGGCAACCACAAAAACAACAGGCTCAAATTAACGATGTGCAATACCGCTTCAAACTAAAAAAAGACCGCTCTAAGCAAAAAGTCACAGCCAATAATGCTCAGTTATCGAATCCTGGTACCGGCTATGCGCATGGTAGTGCAACCACTGTTTCACAACAAAGTCCAACTTTATTTATTCTCCATGATGCAACTTACTCAACCTGTGCGCCCGTCCCTGGTCAAACCTGGCAGCTAAAAGCCAAGAGCATTAAACTCAATCAACAAACAGGGCGTGGTGAGGCGTATGACGCTGTTTTAGACGTCAAGGGCGTCCCCTTACTTTATACACCATATTTCAATTTTCCTATTAATAATCAACGACAAAGCGGTTTTTTATACCCCACGATCAACTTTAGTAACGATGGTGGTTTATCCTTAACCACCCCGTATTACTTAAATTTAGCACCGAACTACGACGATACTATCATGCCCACACTGTATACAAAGCGAGGGCTACTTTTACAAAATGAGTTTCGTTATTTGTTTGGCCCTACGTCAGGCCAGCTAAACGCCAGTTACATTCATAATGACCATGCATATGGCAATAAACGCTATAATGTCTTTTTTGGTCAGCAAACGCAATTTACACCAAACCTTAATGTATATTTACAATATAACTTAGCTAGCGATAAAGATGTTTTTAACGACTTTAGCCTCGAAGAAAATACCTTAGCAAACTCGACAAATGTCATTCAATTACCAAGAAGTGCGGGCTTTAGCTATATTAAAGATAATCTAAATTTCAATGGCAATCTTACCAGCTATCAATTTCCCGACTCAACCCTCTCTTTAGGTAACCGCTACTATGCTAAATTGCCTGAGCTTAATTTTAGCAATGCGGTTAACTTTAACCAATTACAACTTGGCATTGATAGCCAGTATATTAACTTTTATAAAGCCCCTGTAGATAATGTTACCCCACCCACTGGTCAACGTAGCTATCTTGCCCCGTATCTCGCTTGGTCAGGCCAAACAGATTTTGGCTACTTTAAACCCACATTGTCTTACTCACAGACGTATTACAATCTCAATAATAATACTCAAGGCGAAGACCATTTAAGTCGAGGTATCCCCATATTAGATCTAGACAGTGGGCTTTACTTTGACCGAAATGTGCAGATCAACAATAGCCGCTATAAACAAACGCTAGAGCCACGCTTATATTATCTGTATGTGCCATACCGTGATCAAAATCAAATTCCTATTTTTGATTCAGGAATCAAGCCATTTGACTATAATTCGCTGTTTACTAACAACCGCTACTATGGCATTGACCGCATCGGTGATACAAATCAAGTGTCATTGGCGTTAGAATCTGCCTTAATTAATAATAACGGCGAGCAAATTATCAAAGGTGGTATAGGTCAAATTTTTTATTTTCACACCCGCAAAGTGCATTTATCTCCAGCAGAATCCGGCTTAGATCACCGCTTATCTGATTTAACCAGCTTTTTAAGTTGGAACATGTTACCCAGTATCACACTATCAACCAATATCAACTGGTCAATGTATGATCACCGATTAACACGTGATAATTATAATATTCAATATAAACCCGACTTAAATCATGTCTTTAATGTTGGCTACACCCATGATAATGAAAACTATGGTGTACTATCACAAGATGATTTAATCAATGGTGTTGCCCCTCCTCATACCAAAGGCTTATATTCGTCTATGTACTGGGCTCTAAATAGTAGCTGGCGCCTCTTTGGTGGTGGTAATTATCTTTGGTTTAAAGATCAAAGCACCTCAAAAAAGCGCTTAGCTTCAGCATTTGCAGGTATAGAGTACAGCAGCTGCTGTTCAGCCATCCGATTTTTTATCAGCCACAGCCTAAAAGATGATGACCCCAATGACGTCAGCACTATCGATGGGCGCGGTCAAGATACAATTATGTTACAATTTTTGCTCAAAGGGTTGAGTCGCTTTGGCTCAGGAACCATTAATAACCTTCTTCAACAAATTAACGGTTACCAGGGCGATTCTGGATTCGAGAGGACCTAGTTATTTATGAAAGCACTACAACATTTATTTTTAACCCTCGGCTTAAGCGCATTTACAACTACATTGACATTTGCAGCACCACCATCGGCCATACCGTTGAATCAGTCGATTGCAATCGTCAATAATCAAGTGATTACCAGTCAAGATCTTGCCATAGAAGCCTCATTTATGGCCGCACAACTACGTGGACAAAGTCAAGCGAATATCAAGCACGCTGCATTAAATAATTTAATTACCCAAAAAGTCCTGCTTGAATTAGCTAAACGTAATAATATTCATGCATCCAGTGATGTAGTCAGCAACGCCTTTAACAGCGTCGCTCACCAAAACAAAATGTCCGCTGAAAAATTCACCATGGCGTTAACTAATCAAGGTATTAATGTCGATCATTATCGCAATTTTCTTAAAAATCAGCTGATCATCAGAAGTCTTGAACAACGCGTTCTCGCCGGTGCAGGTCTTCAAGTGAGTGAGGCTGAAATCGCTCAGTATATGCAACGCCAACACACTAAACAACAAGCAACCACACGCTATAGCATTAACACTATTTTAATTACCTCAAAAGCACAAGCTACCCACATTTTACAAGAAATAAAAGATAAAAAAATAACATTTAAAAAAGCAGCTAAAGACTATTCAAAAGGAAGTAATCCTAGTCAAAGCGGCAACCTCGGCTGGCTAAAAACCTCTGAGTTACCCACCATGCTGATCACTCCCGCACAAAAATTAAAACTTGGCGAACTTAGCCCACTACTTAATACCGGTAACGGCTATTTAATTATTCAATTGGCGGGTAAAAAATCTGACTATCAACAAGCAATCAAGGTGACTGAAAATAAAGTCCGCCAAATTATCTTACAAACCACTCCCATATTCTCTGATGAACAGGCCGTTGCTAAACTGACACAATTGCGCCAGCAACTTATCAACGCTAAAATTTCCTTCGCCAAAGTTGCCCAAAATTACTCAGAAGATCCAGCATCAAGTGCTAAAGGTGGCGAACTCGGTTGGGTACTACCCGGCCAACTACCTCCAGGGCTAGAACAACACATTGATAAACTCGACATCAACACCATCAGTGAGCCAATTCGTACACCAACTGATTGGCGTCTTGTCGAAGTCACTGCGCGTCGCCAAATTGATGCCAGTCGCACTATTAAAAAAGCCCAAGCCAAACAAGCGATATTTATCAAAAAGGCCGAAGCTTACATTTCTAACTGGCGCAAGCAAATACGTGATCAAGCCTATGTTCATATTTTAGGTCAAGACGAGTCATAACATGCAGCCACGCCTTGCAATTACCCCTGGTGAGCCAGCAGGTATCGGCCCAGATCTGATCTTGATGCTCGCTCAACAGGCATATTCAGCACGTTTAATCGTCTTTGCAGACCCAGAACTACTACGCCAACGTGCCAAGCACCTTGGGCTTAATATCGGCATACACACCTTAAGCCATCTTGATCAGGCCCAGGCACACATACCTAACAAGCTACAGGTCTACCCTATTGACCTAATCGCTCCAGTACAACCTGGTCAGCTTGCTGTAACCAATGCCCAGTATGTCATTGCATCATTAAAGCAAGCCAGTCATGCCTATCTCCAAGGGCAGGTTAATGCCATTGTCACCGGACCAGTTCATAAAGGTATTATCAATGATGCAGGTATTCCTTTCTCTGGGCACACGGAGTTCTTTGCTAATATCACTGGCGAAATACCGGTGATGATGCTTGCCAGTGAGTCACTACGCGTCGCTCTTGTCACCACTCACCTGCCCTTAAGCCAGGTTGCCAGCGCAATTACCAAGGAAAAACTGCACTATACCATCAAGACCGTGCATAATGACTTGCAGCGCTATTATCACATTAGCAAACCACGGATTCTGATCAGTGGTCTTAACCCACATGCTGGCGAAAATGGTCATTTAGGTCATGAAGAAATTGATGTTATTATTCCGATAATCCATGAGCTACAAGCTGTGGGAATAAACGTTGCAGGTCCATATGCTGCAGATACTTTATTTACCGAGCCATACTTAAAAGAAGCTGATGCAGTCATTGCCATGTACCATGATCAAGGGTTACCAGTACTAAAATACAGCAGTTTTGGCCAAGCCATTAATATCACTTTAGGCCTGACTATTTTAAGAACCTCCGTTGATCACGGCACCGCACTTGACCTTGCTGGCACACAACACATTGACCCTGGCAGTTTCGATTTAGCCATTAAAACTGCAATCACTATCGCTTCACAGCAAAAACAATAAAGACCATTAATAATGAAATCACTACAAGGGCATACGGCCCGTAAACGCTTCGGACAAAACTTTCTACACAATCACCATATTATTAGGCAAATTATCGATGCAATCTCACCCCAAGATACCGACCATATTGTCGAAATTGGTCCAGGCCTTGGCGCCATCACCGAATACCTGGTAGCTAGTTGCCAAAAATTAGATGTTATTGAAATTGATCGGGATTTAATCCCTAAATTGCAAGATAAATTTCAGGCACAAAATAATTTTAAAATTCATGAGGCCGATGCACTAAAATTCAATTTTTCAGCCTTACAAAATAATAATCAATCAAACAACCCGGTTTTTCCATTACGTATCGTTGGTAATCTACCTTACAATATTTCAACTCCGTTATTATTTCATTTATTCTCTTTTCCTGGCTTAATCCAAGACATGCATTTTATGCTGCAAAAAGAAGTCGTCGAGCGTATGGCAGCTCCTGCCGGTAGCACCGATTATGGCCGCTTAAGTGTAATGGCACAATACCACAGCCAAGTCGATATGCTCTTTACCGTACCACCAAACGCATTTACCCCAGCACCTAAAGTCGAATCGGCAATCGTTAGGCTAACACCCTACAAACAGCCCAAAGTCACAGCATATAACCTTAAACACTTTGAGCAACTAGTCACGCAAGCCTTTACGCAACGCCGTAAAACAATTCGCAACAGCTTGAAAAAAATGGCAACAGCAGACCAACTCGAACAAGCGGGTATTACAGCCGAACTACGTCCAGAAATGATTCCCTTGACACAGTACGTTATATTAAGCAACTTATTACAGCAAGAACATAAATAATTATTAATCAATTAAATCATTAATATCGAGTTAAACATTTATGAATTACCCAGAAGATTTAGAACACTCTATTCAAATAGAAGTTGAAACTCATTATAACGAAGAATTATCTATTCCGGAGGAAAGCTATTATATATTTTCCTATACCATTACTATTTATAATAACTCGCCTGTTTCAACTCGACTCACCCATCGTTATTGGACCATCACCGATGGCAATGGCAAGGTAGAAACCGTCGACGGTGCCGGCGTCGTTGGCACTCAGCCTTATATCGAAGCGGGAAGTAACTACCAATATAGCAGTGGTGCAGTACTTGAAACACCATTTGGTATTATGCAAGGCTGTTATGATATGGTAACCGATCAAGGCTATCCTTTTAAAGCGAAAATACAGCCCTTTACCTTGCTGCAATCACACTTAACTCTGCACTAAACTAAGCTAAACTAAAGCTAGACTAAGTGAAAATAAGATAAAGGTAATTTAATAATGGCGACCTATGCAATCGGCGATGTCCAAGGGTGCTACGACCCGCTACAACGCTTACTTGGAAAAATTAATTATGATAAAGACCAAGATTGCTTATGGTTTGCTGGAGATCTAATTAACCGTGGGCCACAATCACTTGAAAGTTTGCGCTTTATAAAAAGTATTAAACACAGTATTGTCGTCCTCGGCAACCATGATTTGCATCTACTTGCAGCCTTCTATGGGCATGGCCGAAAAAATAAAAAAGACACTTTGGATGAAATTTTAACTGCCCCTGATAGCCAAGAACTTATTGATTGGCTAAGAAAACAACCTCTCATCCACTACAGCCGCCACTTTAATGCCTGCATGATTCACGCGGGTATCGCTCCACAATGGAGCTTACAAAATGCATTACATTATGCAGATGAAGTCCATAAGCTTTTACAAAATAACGAACAATGTAAATACGTGATGGCAGAGCTCTATGGTAATCACCCAAACTACTGGCATAAAGGTTTAAGCGGTGCAGCAAGAGTGCGCTTTATTATCAACACCTTAACTCGTACACGTTTTATTAATAACAAAAAGAGCCTCGATCTAAAAACAAAAGGAAAAATCAATGCTGTGGCTAAAAACCTCTCTCCATGGTTCCAACATTTAGATAGCAGTTGGTCTGAAGTTGATATTATTTTCGGGCATTGGGCAGCACTTGAAGGCCACTCAGGTCTAGGTCATATTCATGCCTTAGATACTGGCTGTGTTTGGGGAGGTCAATTGACAGCCATGCGCTTAGAAGATAAACAGCGTTTTTCTGTCTCCGCTTAAATTGCCATTTATAGCTAAACCTGTATCTGCCATGTTCAAGCCTCCCACACTATAATCATCGTTATATTGCAATATCAGCCTTCACCTTAATATTACTCGCTTATAGCCTTAGCTCTGCTAATCACTCTTTTACTCTTATTGATTATGCATATTTGTAAATAAAAATTCACAATACGTATTGACTCAAAACAAATCAAGCTCTACTATTGAAGAACCTTTTTACTACTAAACAGTATAGCGCCAAAACCATGAACTTAAAAAAATAATTTCAATTAATTTTATTAAAAATACTTTTAAATGGAATATATGGAATATTATGATTAAAGAATTTAAATTTATTTTATTATTTACTCTGCTATCACCAGTGATTTCGCACAGCAAAGCAGGTATTAACCTTTACTTAGAAAATAATTGTTCAAAGCCAATTACCTCTTCATATACAGACCAAGACCACACAGAGCTCTCAGAAGAAGTTTCAGCAAATACCACAAAAAAATTAACTTACCTATCAACAGGACGCTGGCAAGGCAATGAGTTTACTGACACAATGACGCTAACAGACAACACTCATCCCCGCACAAACCCGTTAGGCAGTCTTACCTTCACTCTAGACAACGGCTTGCTCGCCAATCACTTCGATATTAATCAACAAACAGGACAAGTTGCTAGCGACAGTGCCAGCATGGAGTGGCATAGCTGGTATGGCACCCCGAACGTTACGCTTTCCACCTGCCCACAATCGTTAGATATTTCCCAAAGCAATTTACTAAAAGGCGTTAGCAGAGTTATTATTTTTGGCGATAGCCTCTCTGATAAAGGCACTCTCTTTGAATATAGCCTAGGTATTATACCCAGCGCAAAAGCCTACTATAATGGCATGTTCTCCAACTCTGATGTATGGAGTAAGTTACTAGAAAACCATTTAAATACATATCATATCGATGTGAGCAACTATGCCGTTGGCGGTGCGACAGCTGTACTTAACTCAGACTTAAAACACCTACCTTATAGCCTTAACAGTGAAAATTCAGCGTTTAATACCAATGCATTAGAAAAAAATTGGCCTGCTGAAGATTACAAGCACTTTCTAGCTATTATATTTATCGGCGCAAATGATTATCTAACATTACCAAAAGATATGTCAGTACAAGCCAAAGAAACCCTAACAACACAAGTGGTTAATAGCATTAAAGAAGAAGTCGACAAATTAATGAGTAAAGGCGTACAAAAGTTTGTATTTATTAATTTGCCTGACCTTGCCCTCACCCCTGAAAGTCGAGATGACTTACAAAATACCCAGACAACGCATTATGTACCAGAAAGGCATAATGAAAAATTATATAATTTTATTCAAGATTATAAAAACAATTACGGTAGTTTAGGTGATCACTTCGAATTAATTGACTTGTATCCACTGTTTAATACCATCACTCAACCTACAAGTAGTGAATTTAAGAAATTAATTGAAAAGTATCATCTAAAAATTACTAATACAACAGACTCATGTTGGAATGGTGGCTATACAGTGCGTTCACAGCAATCCATGAATAGTAACAATTATCGCAGTGCCATTTTCAATGCTCAACCAAACCTACCCAGAAATTCTGATATTTTAGTTGCCATACAAACGGCCACCAGCGGTACAATGTGCTCAGACCCAGAGCATTATATCTTTTGGGACAGAGTACACCCAACAAGGCAAGTTCAACAGGTCTTATACCAAACCATTGTTAGCACCCTAGGCGCTAAAATAACCACCAGCATATAGCTTTAAGTACACACTAAACAAGCACAGCCTCTTTTAAGGCTGTGTTATACCCTACCCGCACTTTTTTTATCTTAACAACATAAAAAACCTTAAGACTTGAGCCTACAAATTATAATTCCATCATTAATAAAGTTTGGGGCTGACACCTAATAAAGTTCTTTAAGCAACTTTTTAAGGTCAGCCAATAGCTCTTTTGGCGACCCCATATTAAATCTCCACTCTGCTTCTTTTAAAAAGAAATTGAAGTACTGTCTAGGCACTCCGTTAAACTTTCTTATGTGCCGCTTTGTTTGATTCCAGAAGTTCTCTATGCCATTAATATGGTTCTGATTTTCAGCAAAGCGCTTATTGTGATTAATATGCTTAAACTCAGAGATATCAAGAGCGTTGTACGCACGCCAGCAATCTGTATATACAATATATCAGGCTGGATTTTTGCCTAATTATGGGCATTAACGTACATCTAGAATCACTTGTATATACACTTTACCACCTCGCTTGAGTAACCCAAATACAGCCACTTTGCCTGCAGCACCTCGGCATCGTTTACCTTTGGGTGCTCCACCCAAAGTAGCTTTCATCAAGTTCAACTTTCCCACAAAATTGTTCACTACGGTTCTGTTGTTTTAGGGCGATTTTTTCTCGTAACTTATGAAAGAATCGGATAGCTGTATTTCGGTGAATGCCGGCCAAATCTGCTGCTGTTCTGGCGGTTGAACCTGCAATGAATATTTCATCAGTTCAATTTGCTGTTCTTTGGTAATTTACAGTGTTTTATGTACATATGACATCCTAACAAATCAAATGTTAAGTGCCAGCCCCAATTTAAAATTATCTAAAATTAATACTAAATTAATCAGGCCGCTGATTCCACCTTAATAAATCCCATTGATTATTTTTATAGTCTAGTTCACAGAAATGACCTGTTTTAATTTTAATCTGTTTTTTTTCAATGGCAGCATTCATTCCCCCATCAAGAAAATGATTAATAAATGTTAAGCTACCTTGGCTACCAATAGTAATAATCACATTATCACGAGTATGGCGATTAATTAAATTTTGAAAAAAACCAGTCACACTATTCACCATTTCAGCTTCGCTTACCTGCCAATGATGCGGCGCACCTGTAGGCATTTTTCGCTCATGCTGCCATGCTTGCCAGGCGTCAAGACCAAACTGCGCAATCACTTCATTGGTTTGCGCTGTTTCTCCTTGCGTTGTTAGCCCTGCCCATGCGCCATAATCTAACTCAAGCAACCCTTCATCTTTATACAGAGGAATTTCAATATTATATTTAACTAAAAAGTATTCGCGAATAATCACCGCCATCTCCCAAGTTCGCACAAGATGATTTGCATAAAGCGCACTTGGCATAACATGACGTTGGTCCAAATATTTAGCAAAATTTCGCGCCTGCTCACGCCCAGTTGCAACTAGAGGAATATTATTATTACAACCATTCATAAAAATACGTTCGCCACCTTGCTGATCAGGGCCAAAGGTATTACCATGCCGACAAGCAAACACTTTCATGATAAAATTTCTCCATAGTGATGAATATGCGCTTCGACGCGCTCTATATCTTCAGGGCTATCGACGCCCCCGGAAACTGCCCCAGCAATGAATTTCACCGGAACTGCTGTAATTTTAATATTATTTTCTAAAAAGCGCAGCTGCTCTAAACCTTCAACCACCTCATAGTGACTTTCAGGTAAGTTGACAAAGCGCTCTAAAATATCATAGCGATAACCATATAAACCAATATGCTGATAAACAGAGGAATAGATGCTGTGTTCTCGTAATTGTGCTTCTTTACGCATCGCTGGAATAATATTTTTTGAAAACCACAATGCGTCATTATTTTGATTTAAAATTGCTGTTGTGCCACTAAACGGAGTTTTCTTTTTATTTGCACGTAACTGATCAAGCGCCTGCCACGTTAACTGGACTACTGGCGTAACCACTTCAATGGCTTTATTTTCATAAGCCGCTAATAATAGCGCACGAATAAACTCTGGCGGTGTTAGCGGCGCATCGCCTTGCAAATTAATAACAAAATCAGGCAAATCAGGTAAACTTGCTACCGCTTGATAAGTCCGGTCGGACCCAGTCTTACACTGATCTGATGTCATAATTGCAGATATGCCTAAACTTTGAGCATGCTCAGCAATACGTTGATCCTCAGTCGCAACATACACAGCTGCACCGTCAATATCAGCACAAGCCGCTTGGGCAATTTCACTGACACGTTGCAACATTGTTTTACCTGCAATTTTAGCTAATGGCTTACCTGGCAGGCGCGTTGAATAATAACGCGCAGGAATAATAATCGCTAATTTCATCGTTTAATTACCTAATCTAATTATTATTTTAAAATTATTTTTCATTTAAATATGAATAAAATCATCTATTTTTTATTATTGTTACTATTGATTGCCTTAGTCTGCACATCATCCCAAGGGCCATATACATGGTATTGAAATACAAATGGATTCGACACCTCACTAGAAAGTGCCTTTTCAAAAAGCCATAAAGCACCTGCAATCGGTGCAAAAGATAACCCCCCTGCTGCCAGAGCAATCACAGGGATACTGCCACTCACCTGGGGTACTGCACCAACCAACAGATCAACATTTTTATTAACAAAACCGACACGCCCACCTACTGATAATTGTAGATCAGGCCCTTTAACTACCATATCATTTGTAAATAGATTCCCATGAAAAATAGATAGTAACCCGGTAAGCTCACTAAATGCCAACCCCCTTTGCAATACCCCGGATGAGTCAAATTTAATGCGCTGCCAAAAAGAGTCAACATTAAACACATTAATTAAACTAATTAGACCAGGATTAACCTTAGTAATATGGCCATTGATTAAATTCACTTTAATACGACCTAATAAGCTAGCAGGCTTAACATCAGTTAATAAGCCCAACCACTCCAGATCAAAAAAAAGCGAACCTCGCCCACCACCAATCAAGTTATTTATTCCCAACGCATCTAAGCCTTTACCAACATTACTAAAATTTACATTACCCTTGATAAAAGAAGGGTTTTGACGTTGAATCAAGTTCAGCTCACCAGTCGCATTCACAGTATAATTAGGATCTGTTAGCTGCAATGAATCCAATTGATAGCCATAGTTAACCGGCATTAAAGTCAAGCCCACTGATTTAAATTGGTAATTTTTATAGCCAACATTATTTAATGTTGCTGTAACCCTTGGTAAATGTGTGGTCATTTTCAGCACGCTGGCCGATTGATTTTCCCCACTAAAATCTGCCTGATACCAATCATAGATAGACTGCGCAATATTTAAGTCTGCTTTAGAAAAATTTAAAGACAACTCCGGCATGTTTACGCTCTTTTGATAATGAACAACGCCAGATAGTGCTGAGCTAGTCATATCTATGCTAACCCCTGAGTCTTGACGGTCTACCTTAAATGATACATCACTTAGTGATTTTTCATCGATAATGAGCTTATCAAGTCTTAAGTCTAACGAACCCACTATATCTTTATTAGTTGATTTTAGTTCTCGAGAAAATAACGTCTGAATGGTTTTTCCCCACTCATTAAGATTCAATGTTTTTAAGTTAGCCTGTAAAAAAATCACTGGCGCTGATTTTTTCTCCTGATTTAAATGCCCCTCAAGCTTTACTTGGTCACCATAAGTGAATGCAATCGCCTGTTCGTTGTTTGTTTTTTTCTCTTGCAAAGAAAGTAAAGCTTGGCTATTTATTGATTTATTAAATGGTGCAGGCAAAGAAGAGGATAGACCTTGCAACTTAGAGTTTACCGACAAATTACCACTATGCTCACCAAAACGATACACACCAATAATAGGCGCACGACCTTTAATAAACGATCCAAGATCTATATTAGCAAGTCCTTTAATCACAGGCGCAGATAGCCAAGAATTAAAATTAATGGTTGTGATCGGCTCTTGTTTTTTCAATTGTGAATTCACACTAAAATTAACAGGTTCCCTATAAATAATCGCTTTTGCATCCTTAGCAAAAACCAGTCCCTGCTCATCGAAATTAAATGTACCAGTCAGCTTAGTTAAAGCAACTTTCTTACCCGTGAAATCAACAGATGTATTTTTCACATTCAGTGCACCATTCACTGTAGTTCGTTTATTTTTATCGATATAACCAAAAGGTATTTTCAAATTTAAATTAATCTTACCTTGACCGCTAGATACTTTGATCTTCTCTACTAATGCTTTTAGTGGGCTTTTAGCAATTAAAGCCATACCTTTTTTAAGCTTAAATTCACTCTGTCCTTGTATACTCAGCTCTGTCGGCACCCCTGGCATAATATCAGCCATTTTTAAACGAATATCATGCAACCACAATCCCGCCATCAAGGCTTTATTCGCAGTAATAGTTAATTGCGGCCCAGCAAAAGTAACACGAGCATCACCTTGACGAATGATCGGCCAACCACGGTTAGTATCTAGCTGTCCATCACGAACATCAAACTGAACAAAAAATTGGCCCTGGCCATCCGTAAAAGGAAAATCTGACAAGGCACCATTTAAAATCGCAATTCCCCGGGTTTTTCCCGCTAACAGCGCTTTTTGTAGCCAGGTGAAAAGCTCTGGATTTACTCCCTGATGTGGTAAGAATTTTTTTACAAACTCAGGTGTTGCGAGCGTATAGTCTAATCGACTTGTCACTATAGGAGCGGCTTGTTGTCGAAAAAATACACTTACTTTTCCAGCCAAATGTGCTTGAGGATGATTCACCTTAATATGACTCACACTAAGCTTAACCCCAGGCTTTAGCTGCTTTACTTGTATCTTAGCTTGCGTATTTAGCAACGGGGTTTGGCGCTTATCTGTATCTGGCCATAACCAATGCAAATTTGGACTGTCTAAGTCAAAGCGCATATGATTGGGTGCGATCACAAGCTCACCAGACACACCGGTTATGCCAGGTTCTGTAATAGTAGGCTTCACCCCTAAATCAACTAAACGCATCGCCAGCTGCCAACGCTCAGCAGACTGCCAATAGCCATGAATCTCAGTCAGGCGCCCCTGTAAAGAACTCAAGCGATCAAGCTCACGCTGATAACCAAAGCTTGTCGTATCCAGTAAATAGACGAGGGGAACTAACGGCTTAAGTACAAATCCACTGGCATGCAGCTGCCGATTCAAACGATTATAACTTACATTAAGCTCAATCGGCTGAGGGTAAGCTTGACCATTAATATTAAGCTTAGGTAGAGAAAACTGCGCCTTGCCATCATGGATTTTTGCCGAAAATTCACCGTCAAGTGATTGCAGCACATTCACACGAGCCCCTTGCAAAGAAAACTTTGAAAAAAGCTGAGAATTATCTAAACTTCCTGAAAATTTAGCGTCCATATCTAGCCGATAATCTTGTTTAGCAACTTTAACTTTTGCAAGATTTAACCAAGACAATAGTAATTTATGTGTTCTCAAATTAATATTAGCTGACTGGAAGCCGCCTAAATTTGTTTTTTTTACCTCGGCATTAATGGTCAACTTTTCATCACGCTCACCGCGGGCACGCAACGTGAGTGTGCTAATACTTTCTGCAGAACTCTGCCATAATGCATTCAAAAATAAATGATCTTTAATCTTGCCCTGCTGTAGATTAAGCCGAATATCACTTAACTGGACTTTTTCTTGCGCATTCAGCCATGGAAAAATCGTCAAAAGAGAGTGTTTATTCTGTTGATTAAAATGCGCTTGCTGAATATCAAAGTCAACCGTTGCCCCACGCATGGCAATATCATCAGTACTGAGACGCCAATGCCAAATGCTCTTTAATAGATTAAAATGCACATAATAATATTTTACCTCTGCAGACCACCCCTGAGATTTATTACTCATCACCAAATTTTTCATCTCAAATGCAGGGGAAAATATATTATTTTCAACTGTTCTAACATTAACCTCTCTAAGTGCAATGCCTTGGCGCTTTGCTAAACGCTCAAGCCAAACCTTAGGGTGAGCAAATTCAACATAGATGTAAAATGCGCCAGCCCCAAGCAGCAGCGCGAACACTAAAATCAAGTCAATACAGATCCAAGCAAGTAAACGCCAACGCATAGTGATCCCTTAGACTAAAACAATATCAAATTGTTCTTGTGTATAAAGTGCTTCTCCTTGCAAACGTATTGGCTTGTTAACTTGCGTTTCTAACTCAGCCAAATAACTGGACCCTTCATCCAGCATATAATCAACAACATTTTGTGACGCCAGCACAAGATAACTCGATGCATTATAAGCTTTAACCTCACGAAATAACTCACGACAAATTTCATAACAAATCGTTTCTATTGTTTTAATCGAGCCCCGCCCTTCACATAATGGGCACGGCTGGCAGAGGGTATTTCTAAGACTATCCCGTGTCCGTTTGCGTGTCATTTCAACCAGTCCTAAGCTTGAAACACCACTGATAGTAATTTTTGCATGGTCCTTATCGAAGCTTTTCTCCAACGCATCTAAAACCTGCGCTTTATGCTCTTCTTTTTCCATATCGATAAAATCAATGATAATAATACCACCTAAATTACGTAATCTAAGCTGATGACCAATAGATACCGCCGCTTCCATATTAGTTTTAAAAATCGTTTCTTCTAAGTTTCTATGCCCAACGAAGCCTCCTGTATTAACATCGATAGTACTCATCGCCTCAGTTTGATCAAAAACTAAATGCCCACCTGATTTTAAAATCACTTTGCGCTGCAACGCCAGTTCGATTTCTCGCTCAACATCGTATAAATCAAAAATGGGGCGCTCACCGACATAATAATGCAGCTGCATACGCGCTTCTGGCACATAGGTCTCGGCAAACTCACATAATTTTTGATAACCTTCTTGCGTATCAATGCGTAGCTTATAACCGGGCCGCATAAAATCACGTAATGCCCGAATCGCTAAAGGTAACTCACGAAAAATCACTCGAGGTGCTTCTAAAGTATGAACACGCTCAGATAATTTTTGCCACATGCGCTTTAAAAAAGCACAGTCTGCCAATAAGGTCCGCTCATCTACACTTTCAGCCGCTGTACGTACAATATAGCCTTTGGCTTCCTCTTCAGGCAGTTGGCTTGCCAATAAAGAACGTAAGCGTTCGCGCTGCTCTTCCCCTTCTATGCGCTGTGATACGCCAATACGGTTTAAATCAGGCATATACACCAAGCAGCGCGAGGCAATGGATAAATGCGTTGTTAAACGCGCACCTTTGGTTCCCATAGGATCTTTGACCACTTGAACCAAAATCTTTTGTCCTTCGTGCAATAGCGACTGAATATCAGGCAATGGCACTGGAGCAACCGCCTCATTACTACCTTCACTGTTATCGTCTTTGTCAACTAATGGAACCACATCAGAAACATGTAAAAACCCTGTTTTTTCTAAGCCAAGCTCAATAAATGCAGCCTGCATACCTGGTAGTACACGCGCAACAATGCCTTTGAAAATAACCCCAACCAAGCCGCGCTCGTTATCACGCTCAATATGGACTTCTTGCAAAACTCCATTTTCAACAATTGCAACACGCGTTTCTTGAGGCATGCAATTAATAAGTATCTCATCGCTCACTCGTATCCCCTACCCTAAAGCTCGTATATTAAATTGTTCTAACAGTGCATTTACCTCAAACAACGGCAAGCCCATTACCGCAGAGAAACTTCCCTCTAAACGTTCAATAAAAACCGCCGCTATGCCCTGAATGGCATAACCGCCCGCTTTGCCCTCTGGCTCACCCGTCTGCCAATAATCAACTATTTCTTGTCTGGTTAACGTGCGAAAATAGACTTTACTTTTGACTAACACACTTTCCAAGCGCTCAGTGCTCATACACGTCACTGCACTATAAACCCAGTGCGAACGTCCTGACAATTGATTTAACATCGCTTGCCCCTGTTGCTGGTGAGCGGGCTGTCCTAAAATATCTTGATCACAAATAACCGCCGTATCCGCAGCTAATACAATAGGGCTGACACCATTATTCGTGTTGCTCGAATAGCTCGCGCAGTCACCCACACCTAAACGATCAAATGCAGCCCGTGCTTTCTCTCGAGCCATGCGTAAAACATAGTCCTCTGCACCCTCATTGCTCTGTATAGACTCGTCAATATTAGGATCTAACGTATCAAACGATAAATTTAGCTGGCGAAGTAACTCACGCCGCCTGGGGGAAGTTGATGCAAGATAAAGTTGTGCGGACATGGCTACTGCTACACCTTAAGTCAGTATTAATTATTCTTGTTATCTCGACTGGCCAGTGTAACAAAAAAATTAACCGTGCTCACGCCTACCTGAAAGACTATTTAACAAAAATTGCAATAAAGGCCAACTCACAAAAGAAGATACGATGGTCAACTGATACCAAGGATTAAATAAAGCGCTACTCTTTTCTGCATGTAACCAGTATTCAAAACCGAGCAATGCCGCCTGATACACAAGAGTAATCAACATCATAAAAAAAGCTTGTTGTAATACTGGAAACAGTCGAAAGCGCTTATGAAACTTTCTCACTAAATAAACTAATGCTAATAAAATAACTGCATGAATCCCTAGTACATTCGCATGAATAACATCTAAGGCTAAGCCCAGTAACAAAACGCCCCCTAAAGGCAGCATATCCGGTGCTCTGACCGTCCAATAGCATAAAACCAGTAATAACCATTGCGGCCAAAAATAGACCAACCCATCAGAAACAACCAACATTTCAAGCAACAGTGCCAATAAAATAGTCGCAAAAGCAATCAGACACTGACTTAAATAACGCTCTGTGCGATGCATATACGATCTCATAAGCGACCCTTTTGAGTTTTATCTTTAGTCTTATCCTGCGCCTGCATAGGGGTAGCAGCATTAGAATCATTATCCTTATCTTGCCACACCAACATAACTAAGCGCCCACGGTCCATATGGGCCGCAGGGTCAACAGCAACCTGAGCAAAAGCAGATCCCGGATGGCGCACGACCTTCCTAACTACTCCAACAGGATAACCCGCAGGAAACCGCCCCCCCATACCTGAGGTCAGCAAAATATCCCCCATTTGAATATTTGCTGTATCAGGTACATG
The DNA here is from genome assembly GCA_001644975.1 of Piscirickettsiaceae bacterium NZ-RLO1. Taxonomy (GTDB): domain Bacteria; phylum Pseudomonadota; class Gammaproteobacteria; order Piscirickettsiales; family Piscirickettsiaceae; genus Piscirickettsia. The sequence goes on along the minus strand of LVCQ01000003.1, from coordinate 8,561 downwards.
CTTTAGCTCCAGCTCACCACCTTTGCCTTGACCGCTTAAAATGGCCCGTACACCGCTGCGTTGATCAAACACCGGCAAAGCACTGTCAGAGTCTGATAGCAATAAAACTTTAGCACTCCAAAGACCAACATCGACCACTTGACCTAAGACACCATAGGCATCAACAACCGGTTGGCCAACGTACACGCCACTACTGATTCCTTGGTCAACAACAACCATTTGTTTATATGCACTGGTTTTTACTTGTAGTACTTTTGCTAAGCGATAACGCTGTGGGCTCAGCTTATGGCTAGCATTTAATAAGGCCTGTAGCTGTTGGTTTTCAGTTTTAAGGACAAGTAGCTGCTGTAACATTACTTGTAAACGTACGACTTCTTCATTTAATTTTTTATTCTCAACAAAAAGCTGATAACGCTCACTCACACTATGTTTTAGCCATTGACTTAGTTGATAAGGAGCTGCGGCTGCATACTCAAAAGGGTAAAGTACACTGCTTAAAGTGATACGTATCATTTTTGTTTGCTCAGTATAGCGATCAATAAAAAATATCGCCCATGCACAGCCAAACCAAAATAAAAAATGCAAAGCTAAACGTTTACGGCCATTGCGATACTGCTGCATAATAACGCTCTACTTCTACTCGGTTGCCAGAAAATCAAAGCCCCGCTCATCGGCTAGCTCCAAAGCACGTCCACCCCCTCGAGCAACACAAGTCAGTGGATCTTCTGCAACTAACACCGGCAAACTGGTTTCTTCCATGAGCAAGCGATCTAAATCCCTTAACAAAGCACCACCACCAGTCAGCACCATGCCTTTTTCAGCAATATCGGCTGCCAATTCAGGCGGCGCTTGCTCTAATGCGGCTTTTACTGCAGACACAATACCCATCAAAGGCTCTTGTAAAGCTTCTAAAATTTCATTGCTATTTAAAGTAAAACTGCGCGGCACTCCTTCGGCCAGATTACGACCACGCACCTCCATTTCCCGTACTTCATTGCCCGGATAAGCAGAGCCAATTTCATGTTTAATGCGCTCAGCCGTAGCTTCGCCAATTAAGCAACCATAATTACGCCTCACATAGCTGACAATCGCCTCATCAAAACGATCACCACCAATACGCACCGATGCCGAATAAACGATACCACTTAACGAGATAATGGCAATCTCAGTGGTTCCTCCACCAATATCAACGACCATAGACCCGGCAGCTTCTTCTACCGGCAAGCCAGCACCTACCGCCGCGGACATCGGCTCTTCAATCAAATACACTTCACGTGCTCCCGCCCCCAAGGCAGACTCACGAATAGCACGACGCTCAACTTGAGTCGAGCCACAAGGCACACAGGACTAGCACCCGCGGACTCGGTTTAATCCATTTCTCAGCATGCACTTTTTGAATAAAGTGTTTAAGCATCCGTTCAGTGACATAAAAATCAGCAATTACACCATCTTTCATTGGTCGAATTGCGGTCATATTTCCCGGCGTCCGCCCTAACATACGTTTTGCTTCTATGCCCACCGCCGCCACACTTTTTTGGCCATGGCCGCCATCTTGGCGAATCGCCACCACCGACGGCTCATTTAATACAATTCCTTGTCCACGAGCATAAATTAATGTATTTGCTGTTCCCAAATCGATTGATAAATCACTAGAAAAAAATCCCCGCAGCTTCTTTAACATGGCTTGCATCCTCAGCTCAATGCCCAATCCCTTAAACCCTTACTATTATAGTGTGACCGATTCTCCCTAAACCACAAGCCCAGAACGATTATTCTTCATACCTCTGTGCATATATCTCTATGCAATGTCTTATGCTACTATTGATGCCCATATATACAGAACATTAAGACTAATTTTGAGGCTAAACTATGTCAATTTCACTGACAGATGTAGAAAAAATTGCACACTTAGCTCGTTTACACCTAAACAAAGACGATGCTGAGCGTTATCAACATGACTTATCGAATATTCTCACCCTAGTTGAGCAACTCAATACTGCAGATACGCAAGGTATTACACCAATGGCTCATCCCCTTGATGCCACTCAGCGCCTACGCTCTGATAGCGCCACCGAATCAGATCAACATGAAAAATTCCAAGCCTTTGCCCCTCAAACCGAAGCGGGCTTATATCTGGTTCCTAAAGTCATCGAATAATCAAACAACGGCCACTTATTTTATTCAGTCATAGTGATAATAGTGATTAAGATTGATTAATTAACTGATCTTATATTATTAATTTTGATTTAAATCCATTAGGTAACAACGATGTCAGGACACACTCTTGCCGAGCATATTCAGGCTCTAAAAAGTAAAACCATTTCCAGCCTTGAGCTTACTCAAAGCTATATTGATCAGATCAAAGCAACTGATCAGACCTTAAATAATTTTATTACCCTCACAGAAGATCACGCCTTACAAGCGGCTAAACAAGCCGATGAAAAATTAGCTAAAGGCAGCGATTTATCGCCGTTAACCGGTGTACCTATTGCCTATAAAGATATTTTTTGCACAGATGGCATCAAAACCAGTTGTGGCTCTAAAATGCTTGATAACTTTATTGCCCCCTATGACGCCACTGTCGTCACCCAGCTCAAAAATGCCGGAACCGTCATGCTTGGTAAAACAAATATGGATGAGTTCGCCATGGGTTCATCGAATGAAACCAGCTTCTACGGCACCTCTAAAAATCCTTGGGACATTAATAAAGTACCAGGTGGCTCCTCGGGTGGCTCTGCCTCTGCAGTAGCCGCGCGTCAAACCCCTGCTGCTTTAGGCACAGATACCGGCGGGTCAATTCGTCAACCAGCATCCTTATGTGGGATTACTGGTTTAAAGCCCACCTATGGTCGCATTAGTCGCTTTGGCATGATCGCCTATGCTTCTAGCCTCGATCAAGCCGGGCCCATGACCCATACTGCAGAAGATGCGGCCATTATGCTAAACACTATGGCTGGATTTGATCCTAAAGACTCTACCAGTGTTGATCATCCCGTTGAAGATTACACCAAAAACCTCAACCAATCACTCGAAGGTGTACGCATCGGTCTGCCTAAAGAATATTTTAGTGATGGCCTAGACAGTCAAGTTGAAAAGCAAATTCAACTGGCCATTGCTGAGTACGAAAAGCTAGGCGCTAAAATTTGTGAAGTGTCCCTACCAACCACTCAGTTTGCCGTTCCCGCCTATTATGTCATTGCCCCAGCAGAATGTTCCTCAAACCTTGCACGGATGGACGGGGTTCGTTTTGGCCATCGTGCTGAGCATCCAGCAGACTTAATCGACCTATATAAACGCTCACGTGCCGAAGGTTTTAGCGATGAAGTCAAACGTCGTATTATGGTCGGCACCTATGCCCTTTCAGCCGGTTATTACGATGCCTATTACAATAAAGCCCAGCAAGTGCGCCAGCTTATCAGCGATGACTTTAAACGCGTCTTTAATGAAGTTGATATCATTGCCGGACCAACTGCACCAACGACTGCATTTGATTTTGGTAGTAAAAAAGATCCAGTCACCATGTACCTATCCGATATCTATACAATCGCTGTGAATTTAGCAGGCCTGCCTGGTTTATCTCACCCTGCCGGTTTTGTTAATCAATTACCCGTTGGCCTACAGCTGATCGGCAAACATTTTGATGAGTCACGCTTATTAAACCTTGCTCACCGCTACCAGCAAGTGACAGACCATCACACAGCCATGCCCACGGTATTTAAACCAGTTTAAATAATTTCAAAGCTAAGTAATTAATTAAATTTAAGTTATAGACAGTAAGATTAAGATTAAGCATAGAGAGAGAATTAAGATGGAATGGGAAACCGTTATCGGGTTGGAAGTCCATATTCAACTCGCCACACAATCAAAAATATTTTCTGGTGCAGCCACCACCTATGGTGCCTTACCCAACACTCAGGCCTGCGCCATTGACCTTGGCCTACCCGGTGTACTGCCCGTATTAAACCAAGAGGCCGTTAAAATGGCCGTGAAATTTGCTTTAGCCTCTGATTCAAAAGTCAATCCACGCTCTATTTTCTCACGCAAGCATTACTTTTATGCTGACCTGCCTAAAGGCTATCAAATTAGCCAATATGACCAGCCGATTGTTCACGACGGTCATCTTGATGTGCGCTTAGACAATGGTGAAATTAAGCGCATCGGTATCACCCGCGCCCACTTGGAAGAAGATGCTGGTAAATCACTGCATGAAGACTTTCAAGGGCTGAGCGGTATCGATTTAAATCGCGCCGGTACGCCATTACTTGAAATCGTTTCAGAGCCTGATATGCGTAGTGCCGAAGAAGCCGTTGCTTACCTTAAGACCTTGCATTCATTGGTGCGTTATCTGGAAATCTGCGATGGTAATATGCAAGAAGGTTCCTTCCGTGTTGATGTCAATGTATCAGTCCGCCCCAAGGGCCAAGCTGAATTCGGCACCCGCACTGAAACTAAAAATTTAAATTCATTCCGCTTTATCGATCGCGCCATTCATTTTGAAGTCGAGCGCCAAATTCAAGTATTAGAATCTGGCGGCATCATCAATCAAGAAACCCGTCTATTTGATGCCATGAAAGGAGAAACGCGCCCACTCCGCTCTAAAGAAGATGCCCATGACTATCGCTATTTCCCAGATCCAGACTTACTGCCGGTCGCTATCGAAGCTAATTTTATCGATGAAATTCAAGCAACCATGCCAGAATTGCCTGAACAAAAGCGCCTACGCTTTGTTGAAGAATACCAGCTCAATGATTATGATGCAGGCGTTCTAACCGCCAACCGCGATATGGCCAATTTCTACGAGCAAGCCGTAAAAACTGCAGGCGGCCATGCTAAGCTTGTCGCCAATTTTATCATGGGTGACTTTTCTGCTGCGTTAAACAAAGAACTATTAGACGTCACGCAAAGCCCTATCTCAGCCAGTGGACTGGGCGGCCTGATCGCACGAGTTGGCGACAATACGATTTCAGGTAAAATTGCCAAAGAAATTTTCATTGCCATGTGGGAAGGCCAAGGTGATGCTGACAGCATTATCGACAAAAAAGGCTTAAAGCAAATCACTGATCCTGCAGCAATTGCTGCCATTGTCGATGACGTCATCGCAGCTAATCCAACTCAGCTTGAGCAATACCGTTCAGGAAAAGATAAGCTCTTTGGCTTTTTTGTCGGGCAAGCGATGAAAGCCTCTAAAGGCAAAGCCAACCCTGCAGAACTGAACAAGGTACTCAAACACAAGCTCTCTTCTTAAAATCAATCACATTCAAGCTACTTATTGTTTATATTTAATATTTAAAGAAAGGCCAGAATCTGGCCTTTCTTACTTTATATCAGGCTAGACGTCTAATAATCCAGCCTCAGCCATAATAAGCTTTATTAACCGCATAACTATACACTCCTCATAAAAAAATGTTAAAGCTCCGAGCTATTACAGACCAACACACGATTTATAATGTATGAGTTGGGCATTGACGCCTAGTGCTATCAAATAGAAAACTTAATAATGTTCAATTAAAATTGAACAACAATTTTTAAATGGTACTTTAAAACAAAAATAAAAAATATTAATTTAAAATAGCTAGATTAAATTAACTATCTTAATGATTATTAAAGATAAATTATTTTATTAATTGTTTATTTTTGTTTTCCATGTATTTGTATTTATAAAGTGAGACTCTCACTTTTCAAGCATCAATAAAGATTAGAAATGAGAGATTAAGCTATGCCTGACCATCAATTGGTCGAAAATTTCGGCGAAGGCAATTGTGGCTACCTATCTTACGGGCTTTCAATTGCAGCATATTTAGGCCTACACCCAGAAAATCGTAAGCGTCGCTACCTCGGTAGGTATTTTGCACATCCAATGATGCAAAATCGTCGAGCAAAACGCGACGACTATAAACCCTCGGCTGCCCTCGTCACAGGGCATTACGTGCCTTGAATCGGCCACTACATACCCTGCTATCAAATGGCGCTACGGCTCGTAAAGATTTTTAGACACTCGTTCCGCTTGCTACAGACCTTACGGTCTTCCGCAACTCCGCTCTGCTAAAATCCTCACCTACCTCGGCCTACTCACCCCGTGCTTTGCACTCCTTGGCTCGCAGCGCATGCAAATACTGGCGGTATATTTAGTAAAGCCGAAGTATTAAAAACACCAGGCTTAAAAAACTTCTTACTTGAAAAGTCGACTCCGTATACTGCCAAGCTAACAGAAACTGAAAGTCCTGAAGAAATCGACAAACTAATTAATGAAATTTATATAGAACAATTTTTACCTACTATAGGAAATATTTTAACATTTTTTGCTAAAGATAAAAAGTTCGCTTCATGGGATGAGCTCATGGCTCTACACAGGGCGGTTGCTGAAGAAGATATTTCTCTGCAGACGTTAATTAATGGCAAGCCGCTTTATGGCGAAATTAATCAAGAAGGTATCATATTAAACAATGTATGCAACGTACATTGGCAATCCATTATTCCAGATAAATACACGTACTCTCAAGCCCCAGGAAAGCCTTGTGCTGCCCACTATCAGCTATTACAAACATTAACAACAGACCCACATATAGATATTAGCACCTACTTCCAGGAACTTGACCAGAGCCCTGACCTAGAAAAAGCACTCACAGCCCTCCATTATGCCGGCATCAACCTCAGTGAAAACTGGCAAAGCCTTAAAGAAAATCCACACTTACAAAAGGCATTAACTGCAGCATATGGCTATCTTAATCTTGACTGCTCCAATCAAAGCAATACGGCTCATGGCGAGCATGGCAAAAATCAAACGCATCAATTTATACAACACTTGATGGCTCGAGAAGATAAAAGCTTAAATGGCATTAGGTCTGAAATGCAAAAATGGGTTAAAGGTTATAGCTTCTTAAGTTTCCCCTCCAATACCAATGATCAATCACGCATAAGCTTTGTTTCTCAATCAACCTTGTTTATTCAACATGCAGTACCCTTTTTTCAAATGAGCCAGGATGAGCGAAAAAAAGAAAAAGAATATATATTAAATTTTAAAACCAGCTAATAAATATTAATAATATCAAATTTATATAAAATAAAAAATCACTTAATATTATCTTATCACGTCATTGTTTTGGCTTTTACACTATAACAAGCATGTCTTCTATCAAATTTACAGGTCGCCGACCTAATCTAAATAAATAAACTACTGCAGCGCATGATCGAAAACTGACAGAACTCATTGACATCATTTTTTATCTGTTGTCCAATAAGAGATTAGTAATAACAATAAATTTTTCATGAACTCAATCAGGGAGTGATCTTTATGAAAACCACAAATTACTTTGCCGACTCACAGCTGTCCCTCGGAGCACTGGGTGTGATGACTTATATTCACCAACATACAAAAAACAGCCTGAACCTAAGCGTAGATGTAGAAGAACTTGCCAAAGGTATCAATACAACCGACAAAAGCTTAATTCGTGAGGCACTAAAGGAACTAACAGATGCTGGCTATTTACCTGCTTAACTTCTTTAATATTGAGTAAAACTAGAGTTACTGTCTTAATTTTTATTGGCAGTAATTCACAGTTTGCGTTATAAGTTTAATCTACATATTTAATAAATAAACAGCCATAATCCATGCAAACTATCCCTTTAGTGTATTTACTACGCAATCAATCAATTTTAGATAAGCTTATTCTTACAATCGGTGTTATTTTTATTAGCTTTTCTTCCGTTTTTGTTCATATTATTTCAGCAGGCCCTGCAACCATAGGTGTCTACCGCATGGCTATTGGCGCTATTATTTTATTAATATTTACATTGCTGCGTAAAGAACGTCTATTTATTGTTAATCGCTTTACCCTATCAGCCCTGCTTGCCGGCTTTTTTTTCTGTCTTGATCTTGTAACTTGGCATCAAAGTATTCTCTATGTTGGTCCAGGCCTTGCTACCATTCTAAATAGCTGTCAGATTTTTTTTCTACTTTTAATCAGCTTTTTTTTACTAAAAGAGCGCGTAAATAAATATCAAATGATTGCCCTTACAGGTATTGTTCCAGGTGGTTTACTGCTTTGTTTAACTGACTGGTTAACCCTCGACCCACACTACCATTGGGGAGTTATCATCGGCTTACTCTCCGGGCTGTGTTATAGCGGCTATATCTATGCACTGCGATATGCAAATAGCCAAGACTCTCTTCACATAGAGAGCAATATAGAAAATAATAATAAAAAGCCAACCAACAGCTTATCAGCCCTCACCACCGCAACAGTTTCAGCCACCTTTTTTTTAACTCTTATTGCGATTTTTACTGGGGAGAACTTAGCACTACACCCCCAAGTAAATTATGCCTGGGTCACACTATATGCCCTTATCTCCCAAGTCATTGGCTGGGGGCTCATTAGCTACGCCTTGCCAAAAATTAATATCAGTGTTGCAGCTTTTATTTTAATTTTACAACCAACACTCTCATTTATCTGGGATGTGTTGTTTTTTAGCCGACCAACACCTTGGTTCCAATGGCTAGGCGTAACTATTATTTTAGGCGCTGTATTTCTTGCTAATTACAAAAAAACCAGCTCACAAAATTA
>LVCQ01000002.1 GCA_001644975.1 Piscirickettsiaceae bacterium NZ-RLO1 | reverse complement strand
GCTACTCCAACGGCTAAACCGTTTATAAACACTATTCCAATATCCATAATGTTCCGGTAGGTAACGCCATTGAGAGCCCGTACGGAGAATCCATATAACGGCTTCGATAAATAAACGACACTTTCTTTCTGAGCCACAGTAAATGCCTGGGAAGTCTTTTAAGAATAAATAGATTTCGTCCCTCTGCTTTTGTTCTAATAATTTTCGCATCATTGCTTCCAAGCAAAATACTACTTATTCTCATGAGTTATATGGAAATGTCAACGGAGCCTAAGTATTTAAAATAATTAATTTGATAATTAAGTACTAAAAATATGAGTAAAATAGTGGGTCAGCGTCTTAAGTTGAGTTAAGGCGCTGAATTTTGTTTTTGAACGACCAGTTGATAGCAGTGTTCTTGCCGTTCTAGGTATTTTTTTTCAAAATGGGTACGAGCGAGAAAGTCTTGAGGTAGTAGTCTAGACTCTTGTAGAGCGAGCCCCCAAGTGTCTTGAGCTCGTTGGCAGGCCTCATCGAAGTAAAACTTTTCATTGGTGACTAGCGTAATGGTGCCTCCAGGCTTTAATGTCTCGATGAGATAGGCCATAAAGGGCATGTTGAACCAGCGTTTATTTGCTTGTGCAGCCTTAGGATAAGGGCAAGGGTAAAGAATAAAGTACTGATCTACTTCTTGGCTGCCAATATGTTGGGGGAGCCAGTAGGTACTATTGCCATGAACGGGTAATAAGTTTTGATAAGGGCCTATGTTGTTATTTTTTTTAGAAAACTTGCCAAATTTTTCACGTGTTTTCTCAATGGCGATTAAAAATCGTTCAGGATGGGCACTGGCATAAAGTAACGGGTGCATACCAACACCGCAGCCAATTTCTATGTCTAAAGGCATATTGGGTGTTTTAAGTTTGCGCCAACCCTGTTCTTTTTCATGAATTTTTAGAATGTGGCTGTGATAATTTCTCATTTTCATGGTCTAATGCTATTGTTTAAGAATGTTTGTTAGCGCAGGCTAGGGTAACGCAATCAGGAAAGAATTGCACTAGCGACTAAGAGTGATTACTATTGGGTGCTAAGAACGATAACCTGCAACGCGATAGAAGGAGAGGCATCGTGATTACAAAAGAAGAGCTGTTAAAAATGCCAGCGTCTGACTATATGAACGATCAACAGCTCGAGTTTTTCGCTCACTTGTTAAAAGAAGAGAAAGAAGAGACACTTGAAGAGATCGACATGGCTAGAGCGGCTTTAACTGAGTTGGAAAATAATCCAGCAGATGAAGCAGATGCAGCGGCAGCAGAAGAGCAACGCCAATTGCAACTGCGCATTGTGAGTCGCAAAACCAATTACTTTAAGCATATCGAACGTGCGTTAGCACGCATCGATGATAAAAGTTATGGGTTTTGTGAAGAAACTGACGAGATGATTGGTTTACAGCGTTTGATGTACCGACCTACAAGCACCTTATCGGTAGAAGCACAGGAGTCTAAAGAGCGTCGTAAGAGTTTACATAAAGACGTTCGAGACGTTTAGTCATTAAATGTTTTAGCACCTCTCGGCAAAAAAATAGGCCTGTGTTAAACTGACTTGTTTTTAACAGGTCAGTGGGTGCAGCCTTCTATGAACTATCAATCAACATGCTATTTGTTAGGGGCTGCTCAGTTAGGGCAGCTCCCTTGTGATACTGGCGCAGAGGTTGCCTTTGCTGGGCGGTCTAATGCGGGTAAGTCAAGTGCAATCAATGTGATCACAGGCTTAAGTAAGCTTGCGCGGACGAGTAATACACCGGGTCGGACCCAATTAATTAACTTATTTTCAGTTAACGAACACTGCCGTTTAGTTGATCTTCCTGGCTATGGTTTTGCACAGGTCCCTGTTGCAATGAAACAAAAGTGGCAGGCGACCTTATCTAGCTATTTGGAAGTTCGTGAATGCTTAAAAGGCATTGTGTTAATGATGGATATTCGTCACCCGTTTAAGCCTTACGATGAGATGATGATCGCATGGGCAGTGTCCTCTGGGCTGTCGATGCATATCCTTTTAACAAAATCAGATAAACTAAAGCATGGTGCGGCAACGCGTACGTTGCTAGCAGTGAAGAAAAAGTTGTCTGATCATGCTGATATTTCAGTACAATTGTTTTCTTCTTTAAAAAAAACGGGTGTGGATCAAGCGCGTGATGTTCTTGATTGTTGGTTTAATCAGTCTTAGTCTGTTTGTATTATAAATTTTATTATAATTTTTGTTACAAAATGCTCTTGTTCTCAATTGATTGATATCGTTAGAATAGGGTGTTTATAACAGTGCAGCATAGTACGGTGCCCTAAAGTATAAGTGTAGCGCGCGGTAGCGCATGTATTCTTAAGGTTTATTATTTAGTTACTATTTAAATTTTTGTAACTTAGAATTTTATTTAGAGTTAAAAGTCATCCATGAAACAACATATTCAGAATTTAGTCAGTGAAGCGGTAACAGTACTCCAAGCAAATGAGGTTCTTCCCAAGGGCTTATCTATCCAGTTGCATATTGACCGCACTAAAGATAAGAGTCATGGAGATTGGGCAAGTAATGTAGCGATGATGCTTGCACGTGTTGCCGGTTGTGCGCCACGCCAGTTGGCTGAAAAAATTGTTGCGGCCTTACCGGTTTCTGAGCATGTGACTAAGGTTGAAATCGCAGGTCCGGGATTTATTAATTTCTTTTTGAATGCAAAAGCGCAAAGTAATGTTATCGCTGAGATTTTAAATCAGCAACAGCGTTACGGTCGTAGTGATGTGCTGATTGATAAAAAAGTTATTTTAGAGTTTGTTTCTGCCAACCCGACAGGACCTTTACATGTCGGGCACGGTCGCTGGGCGGCGATGGGCGCGGTGGTGGGTAACTTACTACAAGCGGCAGGCGCTGAGGTTTATCGTGAGTATTATGTGAATGATAGTGGGCGTCAGATGGATATTTTGGCCACATCAACTTGGTTGCGTTACCTTGAACTGGCTGGCCAGTCTTTTGAGTTCCCATTAAATGGTTATCGAGGTGATTATATTTTTGCAATTGCCAAAGAACTCACTGAAGCACACCAAGATCGTTTTGTACGTGATCTTGCTGATGTTTATGAGACTGTTTGTCCGAATACAGAAGAAAATAAAGAGCTGCATATCGATGGGTTAATTCAGCGAGCCAACGCATTATTAGGTGATGATTATCAGATTATTTTTAAAGCCGCGTTAGAACGTGTGTTGGATGATATTAAAGATGATTTAGTCGAGTTTGGTGTTGAGTTTGATCGTTGGTTCTCAGAGAAAAGCCTGGTCGATCGTGGTGCGGTTACAAAAGCGCTAAATCGCTTGGAGCAAGGTGGTTACACTTATCAAGATGAGGGTGCAATCTGGTTTAGGTCTACTGAGTTTGGTGATGATAAAGACCGTGTATTGGTACGTAACAATGGCCAGCAGACGTATTTTACCCCAGATATCGCTTATCATATGGATAAGCTCGACCGTGGTCATAATTTAGTAATTGACTTGTTTGGCGCAGATCATCATGGCTATGTGGCACGGATGCGCGCGGCTATGCAAGCCTTAGGAGCACAGGCTGATGATTATCATGTGTTACTTGGTCAATTTGTTAGCCTTTATCGTGGTGGCCAGCAAGTGCAAATGTCCACACGCAGTGGTTCTTTTGTAAGCTTGCGTGAGTTACGCGATGAAGTAGGTAATGATGCGGCGCGTTTCTTTTATGTTATGCGTAAATTTGAGCAACCGCTTGATTTTGATCTTGATCTTGCTAAATCTAAATCGAATGATAATCCAGTGTATTATATTCAATACGCGCATGCGCGTATTTGTAGTGTACTGCGTCAAATGACGGAGAAACATGTTGAGCTTAATACTGAATTAGGGTTAGCATCGCGAGATCGCCTCGTTGAGTCTCAAGAGATTGACTTATTAAAGCGTTTGGCTATGTATCCTGAATTACTAGGTAATGCGGCTGTGAATCATGAGCCGCATCTTTTGGCAAATTACTTGCGAGATTTAGCAAATGGGCTTCATACTTATTATAATGCACACCAATTTTTAGTTGAGGATACAGTGCTTTGTCAGGCGCGATTATGTTTAATTTTGGCCGTTCAGCAGGTGCTTGCCAACGGCTTGGAGTTACTCGGAATTTCTGCACCTCAAGCAATGTAAAATGATAAAAGATCATCGGAAAAAGCGCCAAAGCTACTTAGATGAGCGACGCCGTGAGCAAGATGAGCGTAGGCGCCATCTTGATCAGGTGGTGCGTCAAAAAGAAAAAAAGCGTGAAATATTGCAAAAGGAGCGCCTTGCCCGTCGTCAGGCTGAATTTGGTCAGTATGCAAAAAAGCGCCGAGCATTGTTCGCTCAGCGTGAAAATAAACGGGCGGCTGATTGGCGGTTTTCACCTTCGGAAGTATCTGCCGATTCATTGTTAGTAGAGCAGAAAGTGCAACGAGCAAAAAAATCAACAAACACAGCTTATAGTAACGCTTTATCTGAAGGCCAACGTGAGCATCAGCGAAAACTCAACCTAAGTTTAAAGTTAAAATCAAACCTAAGACGGAAACGATCATCAAGACAGTCTAAACGTTTATCTGCACCAGCGTTTGGCCGCTTTAGCTCAGAGCATGCCCATGGGTTGCCGACGTTCGGCTGGCTATTGTGTGGCATTTTAGCGCTTTGCTTATTCGCTGGACTGGGTTACTTTTATTTTTTAAGACCCATGCTGTTGTCTGGTTCTGATAGGCAAACTCAGTTAGCAGGTGCAGCTGTGTCTGTGCAAAGTCAGCGTGTCAGTGTAGAGCTAAACCAGTCTGGGGCATCTAATAATAGTACTGAGATTAAAGCCAACTCAGTCTCAGTTACTAATAAACAAGTGGCTGGCCAGAAGGCAGTTAGGCAAGTTAAATCAGCGTCTCAGGCACCTAAATTTGAATTTTATACAATTTTGCCTAAACAGGAAGTATGGAGTCCTGCGAAGCGGCAAGATGTAACCGCAGCTGAGAAAACAAAAGCTCTAACTGCTTCACCTTCGCAAAAAAAGGCTCAGGAAAATCAGTATGTTTTGCAAATTGCGTCGTTTCGCAATAATAAAGATGCACAAGAATTACAGCAGCGCCTTGAAAATCTTCAACTTCATCCCTATCTATCCATCGTAAAGCTTCAGTCAGGTCAGCAGTGGCATCGTGTGATGCTGGGGCCATTTACAAGTAAGCGTGAGGCTGAAAAGGTGCGTCGTCAATTGCAAGACGCCAGCATCCAGCCTGGGTTATTAAAGCGGCAATAAACGCAAACTCGCTGAAACTGTATTGAACACTGAATTAATTGATAATGATCTGTAATTTTCGTTAAACGAGGTAGTTTATAGTGGCTGAACAGTATAAAGGTACAACCATTTTATGTGTGCGCCGTGGTGATAAAGTTGTTATGGGTGGTGATGGTCAAGCGACGCTCGGTGATACAGTTGCTAAATCAAATATTTGTAAAGTGCGCCGCTTATATCAAGACAAAGTTATTGCGGGTTTCGCAGGTTCGACAGCAGATGCCTTTACATTACTTGAGCGTTTTGAAGCGAAGCTGGAAATCCACCATGGTCATTTAGTGCGCGCCGCGGTTGATTTAGCCAAAGATTGGCGGACTGATCGTATGCTGCGTCGTTTAGAGGCAATGATGATTGTGGCAGACAAAACAACGACTTTAACAATTTCAGGTAATGGGGATGTGTTAGAGCCTGAAAAAGGGATGACGTCGATTGGATCTGGCTCTTCTTATGCGCGAGCGAGTGCACGCGCGCTGCTTGAAAATACTGATTTAGGTGCGCGTGATATCGTTGAGAAAAGTTTAAATATTGCCGGTGAAATCTGTATTTATACCAATCAAAATTTAACTATTGAAGAATTAGAAAATACGGCCGAGTGAGGTAGAGCTGATGTCAACTATGACACCGAAAGAAATTGTGCATGAATTAGATAAACATATTATTGGTCAGGCGGATGCTAAGCGTGCGGTTGCTATCGCTATGCGTAACCGTTGGCGCCGTATGCAGTTAGATGATGTGATGCGTACTGAAGTGACACCCAAAAATATTTTAATGATCGGGCCAACGGGAGTGGGTAAAACAGAAATTGCTCGTCGTCTGGCGCGTTTGGCTAAAGCGCCATTTATTAAAGTTGAAGCGACTAAATTTACTGAAGTCGGTTATGTGGGCCGTGATGTTGAGTCGATTATTCGTGATTTGATGGAAATGGCGGTTAAGCAAACACGCGAAAGCGCTATGGAAAAAGTGAAAGATCGCGCTGAATCAGCTGCTGAAGAGCGTGTACTTGATGTACTATTGCCGCCGGCGCGCGGCAGCTCGACAATGGGCTTTGCCAATGAGCCAGAATCAACAAGCGCTGATCAGGATGACTCAACGGCACGTCAGGTGTTTCGAAAAAGGCTGCGCGAAGGACAACTCGATGATAAAGAAATTAGTATCGAAGTGACCAGCACACCGGTTGGCGTTGAGATTATGGCACCGCCGGGCATGGAAGAGATGACCAACCAATTGCAGAGCATGTTTCAGAATATGGGCAATTCGGGTAATAAAAAAGAGCGCAAAATGAAAGTGGTTGATGCGTTAAAACGCTTGCGCGAGGAAGAGGCAGCAAAGCTTGTCAATGAAGAAGAAGTGAAGCTGGCGGCTGTTGAGAATGTAGAGCAAAACGGTATTGTCTTTATCGATGAAATTGACAAAATCACTAAGCGCTCAGATAGTAATGGCGGCAGTGGCGGTGATGTATCTCGTGAAGGAGTACAGCGTGATTTATTGCCTTTAGTTGAAGGGTCAACTGTATCGACTAAATATGGCATGATTAAAACAGATCATATTTTATTTGTCGCCTCAGGCGCTTTTCACTTAGCGAAACCCTCTGATCTGATTCCAGAATTGCAGGGACGTTTTCCGATCCGTGTGGAACTAAGCTCATTAACACCAGAAGATTTTGTCAGTATTTTAACTGAACCAGATGCGTCGTTAGTTAAGCAATATAAAGCCTTAATGCTAACAGAAGGAGTGACCTTGGATTTCACTGATGCTGGAGTGGAAAAAATTGCTGAAATTGCCTTTCAAGCGAATGAACAAATGGAAAATATTGGTGCGCGTCGCTTGCATACAGTGCTTGAGCGCTTGTTAGATGATATTTCTTATCGTGCTTCAGACTGTCAAGGTGAAACATTAATAATCGACGAGGGTTATGTGGTTGATGCCCTATCTGAGCTGACACACAATGAAGACTTAAGTCGCTATATCTTGTAACATTGTTTACAGTCTGAATAGACTGACAGTGAGTGTGAAAACGGTGCATATGCGCCGTTTTTTATATATAAAATCAATGTTTTATGGTTGTAGCGCGCATGAGTAATATTGATCACATTCGTTTTCACCGCAAAGACAGTAGGTTAGAGGTGGCTTTTCAAGGTGAACCCGCGGTGCGATTGTCGGCTCAGCAGTTATATGCATTAACTCAATCATCAATGCTTAGCCACAGTGGCCGTGATAATGTTGCAGATTTAAAAATAACGGCATTTGCTCCAGATCAACAGGAAGGCTTGACCTTAGCCTTTAATAATGGCTTGATAGCTGTGATTGACTGGCCACTGCTGTATCAGCTGAGTGTAACAGTCCGACAAGCTGAAAAATAAGTGAGCTATTAAACACCATAAGCACAGCTAAGAAAGAAGCAAATAGAGAGAGGCAGCATGCAAGAAGGGCAAACACATTTTGGTTATGAATCTGTTGATGTGGATGAGAAAGTTAGCAGAGTTCGTGAGGTTTTTCGCTCTGTTGCCCCTAAATATGATTTGATGAATGACTTGATGTCAGTAGGGGTTCATCGCTTGTGGAAGCGTTATACCCTGATGGTAAGCCGAGTAAAAGCAGGAGATAGAGTGTTGGATCTTGCCGGTGGTACGGGAGATTTAACTCGGGCTTTTGCCAAGCGTATTGGTGCCAGCGGCCATGTTGTACTTGCCGATATTAATGAGGCAATGCTTGCTGTTGGGCGAGCTAAGCTTGAAGGGGTGGGTGTTTTTAATGTGGATTATGTGCAGGCAAACGCCGAAGCGCTGCCGTTTGAAACGCACTATTTTGATTGTATTACGATTGCGTTTGGCTTACGTAATGTTACCGACAAAGATGCAGCATTACGTTCAATGTATCGGATATTAAAGCCTGGTGGGCGCTTATTAGTTCTTGAGTTTTCTAAGCCTGCGTATCCATTGTTGAGCAAATTATATGATCAGTATTCGTTTCGTGTCTTGCCGCGCTTGGGACAATGGTTTGCTAAAGATGCGGCAAGTTATCAGTATTTGGCAGAGTCTATTCGCATGCACCCGGACCAAGAAACATTAAAAAATATGATGGCAACAGCAGGATTTGAGCGCTGTCGTTATACCAATTTGTCTGCCGGCATTGTTGCTTTGCATGAAGGCTGTAAAATCTAATGGCGTATGCTGCACTATTAAAACCGGTCTTGCCGGTATTAACGAGCGCACTGAATAAAGCGTTAAAAACTGATCGTTGGTTGATGCAGTCGTGGTC
Source organism: Piscirickettsiaceae bacterium NZ-RLO1 (assembly GCA_001644975.1). GTDB lineage: Bacteria > Pseudomonadota > Gammaproteobacteria > Piscirickettsiales > Piscirickettsiaceae > Piscirickettsia. Next base: position 46,561 of record LVCQ01000002.1, on the reverse strand, counting down.
AGGCTTAAGTGGGCGAGTGCTGGCTTTAGAGATTAAAGAACTAGACGTTCCTATTTATGTGTACTTGCTTGCCGATGGTCTATTGTTGTCATTAGAACAAATCGAGTCTACAAGTTCAGCTAGTTTTGTTAATCATGCGGATGTGACAATTCGTGGTGATATTGCCGGTTTACTTGCCTTGGTCAAGGCAAAAGATCCACAAACAGTGATTTTATCAAGACAGGTGGTTTTGCATGGTGATGTGGCAACCTTGCAAGAGGTGCAGCGTTATCTGGCGATGTTTGAGTTTGATTGGGAAGGAGAAATTTCACGCTATGTTGACCCGTTGTGGGCAGGTGTTGCCGGCCAAGGGCTGCGGATGGCAAAAGGCTGGCTAGGATCGGCAAGTGAGAGCTTTAAAAAAAATACCTCAGAGTTTGTTTTGTATGAGCAGCGTTTACTGGTTAGTCATGAAGAAATGAATGACTGGCTAGAGCGCTTACAGAGTTTACGCCTTGATGTTGAGCGTCTGAGTATGCGTCTTAATCTGCTTGAAGCAAAAAAAGGGGATGATTAATGAAAGTGCGTGTTTGGACACGTTTTTGGCGCATTGGTTGGGCATTAGTGCGTTATCGTATTGATGAGGTGGTGCTCGCGATCCCTTTTTTAAGACCCTTGCAGTTTTTAATGTATTTAAATCCGTGGGGGTGGAAAAAAGAAACACGGACACGTGCTGAGCGTCTGCGTTTATGTTTAGAGTCTTTAGGGCCCGTTTTTATTAAATTTGGTCAAATACTATCAACGCGTCGTGATTTATTGCCTGATGATATTGCACTCGAGTTAGCACGGTTACAAGATCAAGTGCCGCCTTTTCCAGCAGCACAGGCCAGAGCGGTATTAGAAAAAAGTTATAAACAGCCATTATCAGCCATTTTTGCTGAATTTTCTGATGAGCCGATGGCTTCAGCGTCGATTGCACAAGTGCATGCAGCACGCTTACCCTCAGGCCAGGAAGTTGTGGTTAAAGTCTTGCGCCCACACCTGAAGCGTGTGTTGCGTAAAGACATTGATTTAATGTATATGCTCGCGCGTTTATTCGAGCGTTATTGGGCCGCTAGCCGACGTTTAAGACCGATTGAAGTGGTCGCTGAGCTAGAGCGCAATTTAATGGATGAGCTTGACCTGATGCGCGAAGCGGCTAACACATCTCAGCTGCGGCGTAATTTTAAGGGTGAGCAGACTTTAAAAGTGCCTGAGATTTATTGGGAGTATACCCGCTCGAATGTCATCGTCATGGAGCGTATTTTTGGGGTGCCTGTGGCGGATATTGAGGCACTTAAAGCACATAAGGTTGATTTAAAGCGCCTGAGTGAGCGTGGGGTCGAAATTTTTTTCACACAAGTATTCCGTGATTGTTTTTTTCATGCAGATATGCACCCTGGTAATATTTTTGTTGATTGTAATTATCCTGCTGATCCTGGTTATATCGCGGTTGACTGTGGTATTGTTGGTACCTTAAGCCGGGATGATCAGCATTATTTAGCAGGAAACTTTCTGGCTTTTTTTAAGCGCGATTATCGTCGCGTTGCCGAATTACATGTTGAGTCGGGCTGGGTGCCAGCGCAAACACGTGTGGATGAATTTGAGTCGGCAATTCGGACTGTATGTGAGCCGATTTTTGAGCGGCCATTAAAAGATATTTCCTTTGGCCAGACTTTATTGCGTCTATTTCAGACTGCACGCCGTTTTGATATGCAAGTGCAGCCGCAGCTGCTTTTGTTACAAAAAACCTTGCTTAATATTGAAGGGCTGGGGCGTCAGTTGAATCCTGAGCTGGATTTATGGAGTACGGCCAAGCCTTTTTTAGAAAAATGGATGAAAGAGCAGGTAGGAATAAAAGGCTTTACTCAGCGGTTATTACATAATTTGCCCAGTTGGTCAGAGCAATTCCCTGAGTTTCCGGCATTGGCACATCAATGGTTTATTAATCAACATGAGTATCATCTTAAATTAAAAAAGGCAGCGGAGTTGAAAGAGGAGCATTTGTGGCAGTTAAAACATGCCAAACGCTCAAGTGCCGGCCTTGTTATTGGGATTGCTTTATTATTATTAGGTGGGTTGTTTTTGGAAGTGCCGCACTGGCGCCATGTGTTAGAGTGGCTAGACCAACATGCGTGGGCTTTCGTTAGTGTAGGTGCCGGGGCTGTGTTGTGGTCTTGTTATTATTTGCGACGTAACTAATTATTATTAAGGTTAAGGAGAATTATTATGTCTGGTTGCATTTTTTGTAAAATTATTAATAAGCAATTGCCTGCTGATTTTATTTATGAGGATAGTGAGACTGTTGTTTTTAAGGATATTCAACCTAAAGCACCAGTGCATGTTTTAGTCGTGCCGAAAAAACATATTGTCTCTTTGGCTGAACTAAGTTCATCTGACCAGGCTGTTATGGCTAATATGATGATGAATTTAGCCAGTATCGCCAAGAAAGTTGGCTTAAGCGATGGCTTTCGGACCATTATTAATACTGGTCAAGGTGGTGGTCAAGAAATTGATCATTTACATATGCATATACTAGGTGGGCGGCCGTTGCCTGGTTTTTAATTTAGTTTTTTATTATTAAGCGATTAAGTTTTTATTGATGTTGAGTGTAATCTGGATTTAATTGAGTCTTAGCAGATTTGGTTTGGAGAGGCTAACATCAGCTTATGTAAATTTGACTATACTTTCAGCTAACAAGGGACTGCCTTAATAAATAAGTTGTGTTGTGATGGAGAATCTTACGCAAGGCCTACAGATCAAAATTTATAGTGCGTTGACTGTTATTCTAACATTGATTTTGGTGGTGTCAGGCGGCTATAACTATAATCAGACTAAACACTTATTAGAGAGCCAGCTTACACAAGAGGCGAGCTTAGCGTCTAGCCGCTTAGCGAGCAGTGCAGCAGAGCCTTTATGGAATGCAGATCAGGGTCAGCTGTCGGCTTTATTAAAATCAGAAATGTTATCAAAATCGATTTCAGCGATTGCAGTATCGACCTCGGATGATCCTGTTTTTGGCTTTTATCGGGCAGAAAGTAATAAATTAAAAGCGCTGACAAAACCGTTTGTAATGACCTCTCAAAATGATGTGATCAAACAGCCGATTACTTATGACAGTGATGGTAGCAGTAATCAATTAGGTGAGCTGCATATTTATACCAATGATGGTTTTATTCGTAGTGAATTGGCGACATTGCTGACAAGTACTATTATTCAAATTATTGTTTTAAATGTTGTTTTAATCAGTGTGTTGGCCTTTTTGTTAAAACTGATGGTATTAAAGCCGGTGACACGAATCTCTGATGCGATTAATGATATTGCCGCAGGCGGTGGAGACTTAACGCAACGGGTAGACACTGGAAAATCGCAAGATGAAATCTCAGACTTGGGTAATGGTTTTAATCAGTTTGCAACAAAAATTCATGATATTATTGGCCATGTTTCGTCTACATCTAAATCTATTGCAGCAGGTGCGCAGCAAATTTCAGGGATTAATGGCAGCTTGGCAGATCATATGGACACCCAAACCAACCAGATCAGTGCTGTGGGAGACTCAGTGGCTGGGATTGAAAAGTCGATTTCACATGTTGCTCGCCTTGCTGCAGAGGCTGCAGAAAAAGCGTCAGACTCTGCAACTACGGCAAAAGCTGGAGGAGATATTGTTAAGTACAATATTGAAAGTATGCGTGACATCAGTACTTCAGTACATGCTAGTGCTTCAAGCATCGAAACGTTAGGTAAGCTTGGTGAAGATATTAATGGTGTGATTGAGACGATTAATACCATTGCCAGTCAAACGAATTTATTGGCACTAAATGCAGCGATTGAAGCAGCGCGGGCAGGTGAGCAGGGTCGAGGTTTTGCTGTGGTCGCTGATGAAGTGCGTAAGCTTGCCATTCGCACTGCTGAGGCGACTAATGAAGTGGCTCCTGTGATTAAAGCGATTCAAGATGAAGTACAAAATGCTGTAGAGAAAATGAATGAGGGTGTTGAGAAAGTGCAAGCTGGTGTCGATGAGGTGACTAAAGCGGGTGAAATGCTTGATAAAATCCAAGACTCAGCTGGTGAGGTAACTAAAGCGACTGATGATATTGCCCGGGCGGTATCTGAGCAGACTGAGGCGACAAAATCAGTGACAGGTTATATGGAAAAAACCTTAGATGAGGTTGAGAGTTTGAAAAATAGCACGTATGAAGCTTTTGACTCTGCACAGGTTCTGGCTGAGGATGCAGCTCAATTGATGGGGTTAGTCAACCAGTTTACGATAGATGAGAAAAAAATTAACAAGCACTCTGCGAAACTTATAGACAGCTCCGCAGCATCTTAATTTATCATGGGTTGTTTAAAGTTTAATAAGGGCTAACGCTAAAGGATCTGGCAAATGAAAGAAACAGGATTGGGTGTTTTTTCGACTTTTTTTATTATAAGTACAGTGATCTTAGCGGTATGCTTTAGTTTGATATTTTCGAATGTTTTTGCAAGCTCAAATGTCAAAGAACGCAACTGGTCTGATATCTGGAGAGAGCTAGAAAATATTAGTTATCAGCAATATGACATTTTTGAGCATGATACGAATGATTCTGATGCTTTTTGGCAAGGCGTACAGTACATGGATAAGAATTCTGGTATTGTTGTGGATCTTAGGCTTACTGGCGCTAAACCGACCGACTAGTTTTCATTAATCTAATCTGCTCTTTATTTAGCCGGGCGTTCTGGCTTATATTTATTGTCTGGGTGAATTAGGCAAATATCCTGTAGATGGTGAGTACAGTTCTAGTTTTAGGCTGTTTTCTGGTCGCTTTATTATTGAGTTCCATTGTTTCTGATTGCTTTATTATATATTCGTTTGATATATATGTTTGATTTATAAATAAAAATTGAAATTATTTTTGCTGCGTGTTTTTTGTTATACTGTCTTGACTTTATCATTGATTATTACTAGTGGTCAGGATGTTATGAGTTTTATTCGTGTTGAGCCACCTAAGGCAAAGTTTTTAAATAGATCAATTATTGTACTGGCTGTAGGCGCATGTGCGTTGCTATTGGTCTTTGCGTTTATCAGTGCATTACAGCCGCCAGTGCAGCAAGTGCATGGCTATACAATTACCACGCGCTCCATTGATGCGGAGCCTGAGACTAGCATCGGCCAATTGCCAAATTACACTGAGGCGAAAAGAATTAATGAATTATTGAACCGGCACCGTTCGCCGATTGGCCGTGCACCCGTGTGGGCACATTGGTTAGAATTGCAGCTACAGCAGATGGCAGGAACTCAGCAGCAGATGATGGATCAAGCACAAAGTTTGGTGCTTGCAGAGTAATCATATAACTATATTTAAGATTTCAGAATTAAAAACCAAAAATCAGGCAGTGAATTAACATTATGCAAGAGTATCAATATGATGCTAAGAGCGTTGAAGCTTCGGTGCAACGCTTTTGGCAAAGCAGCCAAAGTTTTTTAGCAACAGAAGATCAAAACAAAGAGAAGTTTTATTGCTTATGCATGTTTCCTTACCCGAGTGGTAGGCTGCATATGGGTCATGTGCGTAACTATACCCTAGGTGATGTGGTCAGTCGCTATCAACGCATGCAAGGAAAAAATGTCATGCAGCCGATGGGTTGGGATGCTTTTGGCTTGCCTGCAGAAAATGCAGCCATGAAGCATGATGTGCCGCCTGCACGTTGGACCTATGAAAACATTAACTATATGCGTGATCAGCTCAAATCCTTAGGCTTTGGCTATGACTGGTCACGTGAGATTGCAACCTGTGATCCGAGCTATTATCGCTGGGAGCAATGGTTATTTTTGCAAATGTATAAGCAGGGCTTAGTCTACAAAAAAAATGCTGTAGTGAACTGGGATCCGGTGGATAAAACAGTATTAGCGAATGAGCAAGTCGTAGATGGACGAGGCTGGCGCTCTGGCTCTTTGGTTGAGCGCCGTGAAATTCCTCAATGGTTTATTAAAATCACGGATTATGCGGATGAGCTATTAAATGATTTGGATCAATTAACGGATTGGCCTGAGCAAGTGCGGACTATGCAGAGTAATTGGATCGGCCGTTCAGAAGGGGTTGAAATTGATTTTAAATTAGAGCATGAGCCAAATTCTGTGTTGACGGTGTTTACGACGCGCCCCGATACGGTGATGGGGGTGAGTTTCATTTCAGTCGCTGCAGGTCATCCACTTGCACAGCAGGCGGCGGAAAATAACCCACAATTAGCCGATTTTTTACAAGAGTGTAATACTGCCTCGGTTGCAGAGGCCGATATTGCGACGATGGAAAAGCAAGGCATGGCCAGCGGTTTTTTTGCTATTCACCCACTTTCTGGTGAAAAGGTGCCGGTATGGGTCGCAAATTTCGTTTTAATGGGCTACGGAACTGGTGCGGTGATGGCTGTTCCGGCTCATGATCAGCGCGATTATGAATTCGCGCATAAGTATGGCTTAGATATTAAACAGGTGATTGATGCTGAAGGTGATTTATCTCAGGCGGCGATTACTGAAAAGGGCCAATTAATGAATTCAGTGCCCTTTGCTGATGGTTTGGACTTTCAAGCGGCATTTAAAGTAATTAGTGAGCACCTAGAAACAGAGCAGACAGGGCGAGTGATGGTGAATTATCGTCTGCGCGATTGGGGTATTTCACGCCAACGTTATTGGGGTGCGCCGATTCCGATGATTAATTGCCCATCGTGTGGTGTAGTGCCTGTGCCTGAGAGTGATTTACCAGTACGCTTACCTGAAGATGTGGTGGTGACAGGGGATGGTTCGCCTTTAAAACGTTTACCTGAGTTTATTAATACGACGTGTCCTGATTGCCAAGGTCCTGCAGAACGTGAGACGGATACCTTTGATACTTTTATGGAGTCATCATGGTACTACGCGCGCTTTGCTTCTTTTAATAATGACCACGCGATGCTGGATGAGCGAGCGTCGTATTGGGCACCAGTGGACCAATATATCGGTGGTGTTGAACATGCGATCTTGCATTTGCTTTATGCGCGCTTTTTCCACAAGGTGATGCGTGATCAGGGTTTGGTGAGCTCAGATGAGCCATTTAAAGCCTTGCTGACACAAGGGATGGTGTTAAAAGATGGTGCGAAAATGTCTAAATCGAAGGGTAATACGGTTGATCCACAAGCCTTGATTGAGCGTTATGGCGCCGATACCGTGCGTTTATTTACCATGTTTGCCGCTCCTCCTGAGCAATCATTAGAATGGTCTGATACTGGTGTCGAAGGGGCGTATCGTTTTATTCGTCGTATTTGGACCTTTGCCTGTGACTATAAAGAGCGTTTAATTGCCCATAATCAGTCAGGTTGCAATAATTTTAATAAGCAAACTACAGATTATAGCGGCGCAAGTGACGTGTTATTAGAGTTGCGTCGTGATGCGTATGATGTTTTAAAGCAAGCCTTATATGATTTTGAGCGTTATCAATTTAATACCGTCGTTGCCGCAGGTATGAAACTGGCGAACCTTTGGCAGCGTTTACCTGAAGAGGATGGACTAAGTGATACTTTCGCTCATGAGTTGATGGGGATAATACTCAGGCTGCTTTCGCCGATTATCCCGCATGTGACTCAAGAGTTGTGGAGTACTCTGGCGTTTGGTGAGAATATTTCAACTGCACCATGGCCACAGGTTGATGAAGCGGCTCTTGTGACTCATTCTATTGAGCTTATCGTGCAAGTAAACGGCAAGCTGCGTGACCGTATTAAGGTTGCAACTGCAGCGAATCATGCTGAGATAGAGGGTGTTGCGCTTGCTAGTGAGAAAGTGCAGAGTTTTATTGAGAGCAAAACAGTGCGTAAGGTTATTGTTGTGCCCAATCGTCTTGTTAATATTGTTGCGAATTAATTTGATTAAGGCTGCATAGACTGGAGTGCAAGTTTAGACTTGTTGTTTATAGTGTGGTGGCCTTTATTTTTTAGAGTGAATTATCTATGCGGATGCGTGCTGTTTTTTTGCCGTTGATGGTCCTATTACTGAGTACTTTACTGACGGCCTGTGGGTTTCAATTGCGTGGTCAAGCCCCGGTTTTTGCGACGGTGTCCTTAACATCAACAGAGGGCATGTCTGAGCTTGCTCAGATTATTCGTTCAAGTTGGCAAGCACAAGGGATTCACTTTGTTTCGGCAAAAAGTAGTGATTTTAAAGTACGATTACTTAAAGAAAGTAATAATCATTATATTATGAGTGGCTTTAATTCCAGTAGCTCTACGCAGCAATACCAAGTTGTAGAAACACTTTATTTTGCTATTTTGGATAAAAAAGGCAATTACTTGGTTAAAAATGGTCAACTCAGTGCATCGGCTTTAGCCACTCAAAATAACACGCAGCAATATAATCCTGACTTGATTGAGAGCTTGCGTAGTCAATTAGCCAGTCAGCTGTTGTGGCGCTTGGGAGCATTAAAGGCTTGAAGTTATCGGCAAATGAGTTTTATGCGCAGTTAAAACAAGGTCAGCTGTCTTCTTGTTATTGGTTGCACGGAGATGAGTTACTGCTGGTGCAGGAGGCGGCAACGTGTTTGCGTGAGGTGATCGTTAAGCTTCGGCCTGATTGTGAAAAGCTGATTTTTTATGCAGATCTTCCGGGTTTTGATTGGCAACATTTTTTAATGGCGGCTAGCAATCATTCTTTGTTTGCTGAACAACGTATTTTAGAAGTGCGCTTGTTCGAGCAAAAGCCAACGGTACAAATTTTAAGTTACTTACAACAGTTTTTAACTCAAAATAACCCGGATGATATTTTAATTATCAGCTCACAAAAACTAGAAGCACGTTTGCAAAAGCATAAGAGCTTTACCCAGTTGAGTAAGCAATGCATTGATGTTGCCTTTTGGCCCTTGCAAGGGCGCAATTTACAGCAATGGTTAAGCCAGCGCGCGCGTGAGCTCAAGCTTAGGCTGACTTCAAGTGCTTTGGATTATTTGGCTTTGCAAACGGCAGGGAATTTATTGGCAGCGGCTCAAGAGCTAGAAAAACTAGCATTATTGTATCAAGGTGAAGCAGTTGATGAGCAGATTATGCATGAGCATATTGCTCAAGGTGCACGCTTTCAAGTATTCCAGCTGATGGATGATGTGTTAGCTCGCCAAGTTGAAGCAGCGTTGCGTGCTTTAAGTGGGCTCGAGTTACAAGGGGAAAGCGAAGTTTTGGTGTTGTGGGGGATGCTTAGAGATATTCATTTGCTGCTTAAAGTTAAAGTTGGGGCCAGTGAGACTGAGTTACGTCGTGAGAATGTTTGGCCACGGCGTTTGCGATTATTACAACATACTGCACGTGGCTTGTCTGTGAGTACTTTAGAAGAATTAATTTTAAGTTGTAAGCAGGCAGAGTTAATGATTAAAGGTGTGCAGCCGGGATCTGCATGGCAAGTGCTAACAGAAATCGCTTGTGTATTGATGGGTTTAAAAGGGAAAGTAACCATATGATGTCATGTGTGGATATTGATGCTCAGCATGTTGCTTTGCTTGGTGGAACATTTGATCCGATTCATATTGGGCATTTGCGTATTGCCTATGAACTTTATCAGACGTGTTTTTTTGATGAGTTTGCTTTTATGCCTTGCTATCAGCCTGTACATAAGGCTGGGAATCAGGACGTTCCTGTTCAAGCGCGCTTGGCTATGTTAGAATCCGCCCTCGAGGCGACGCCCTTTGTTATTGAACACGCAGAAATTGAGCGTGCTGGGCCTTCTTATGCAGTGGATACCCTGGAAAACTTAAAAAAAATGCATGCAAAGCGGCGTTATTATTTCATTATGGGGGTGGATTCATTACTGAGCTTTCATAAATGGCAGCGTTTTGAGCGCTTACTTGAGCTTGTGCATTTAGTTGTTGTTGGTCGCCCGGGTTATGTTATTAATGAAAGAAGTGCGATTATGGCTTATCTGCAAGGGCGTTTGGTTGATTCATTAGAGCAGCTACATAGCCAAGAGGCTGGATTGGTTTATATTAGTCCATGGATGATGCTGGATATTTCTTCAACGATGGTGCGCGAGCGGTTGAAAAAAAATGAGAGTATTCGTTATCTAGTCCCTGAGCCTGTTGAGCAGATGATTTTACAGTTAAATTGTTATAAATAGAGAGAAAACCGTGTGAGTGGAACAACAGAACAACTGACTCAAGTGATTAACGAAGTGCTTGAAGCAGGTAAAGCAAAAGATATCACTGTATTAGATGTTAAAGAGATGACGAGCATTACTGACCATATGGTGGTTGCTTCAGCAACATCAAGCCGTCATTTAAAAGCCTTAGCCAATGCTGTGGTTAGTGATGTCAAAGAGCGGGGGTTTGAAGTGCTAGGTGTTGAAGGCGAAGCCAGTGCAGAGTGGATTTTAGTTGATATGGCAGATGTGATCTTGCATGTGATGTTGCCAGATACTCGCGAGTTTTATAATCTGGAAAAATTCTGGTCAATGCCAGCAGCTTAGTTATACTTATTATTGAATAGCATAGATTAAATTAAGATGAAAATTAATTTAATTGCGATTGGTAAGAAGATGCCTGCTTGGGTGAAGGCAGGTTTTGAGGAATATGCACGTCGTTTGCCGGTCAGTTGTGCATTGCAGTTGCTGGAAATTGAAGCGGCAAAACGTGGCAAACGCTTTGATGTGAATCGTGCCTTACGCCAAGAGGGCGCAGCCATGATTGAGGCAATTCCAAAAGGCAACGTTATTGTTGCACTGGATGTAAAAGGCAAAGCATGGAGCACAGAGCAGTTGGCAGGCCAATTAGAGCATTGGCAGGGTGAGGGTCGAGATGTGAGTCTATTGATTGGTGGCCCTGAAGGTTTGGCTGCAGAGTGTTTAGCGAAAGCTGAGGCACGCTGGTCGCTTTCAGCATTAACATTACCTCATCCATTGGTCCGTATTGTGGTCGCAGAGCAATTATATCGAGCATGGACGGTATTAAACCATCATCCTTATCATCGTGCTTGATCAATGACGGAATAATAGTTCGTCTATGCAGAGGGAGTGCGCATGGGGGGGCAATGGCTAGAGGACAGCCATCAAGCTGAAAGTTATTTTAAACAGCGTATTATTCAAGCGCTGTTGATTGTTTGCAGTTTATTATTATTGCTAGCAGGCCGCCTTGCCTATCTGCAGCTGGTCGATCATTCTCGTTATTCTACATTATCGCGTAATAACTATATTCGTGTGGTACCGTTGGTGCCTAAACGCGGCTTAATATATGATCGAGCAGGCGTTTTACTCGCTGAAAATATTCCAGTTTACAGTTTGGATATTATTCCAGAACGTACAAGAAATATTAAACAAACGATTATGCAGCTGAGCGAAGTTTTGCCGATTACAAATGAGGACATTAAGCGTTTTACTCGCCAACGGCGACTGCGTCATGCTTTTGATAGCATTCCATTATTGGATGATTTAACACATGAACAAGTCGCTAAATTTTCTGTCAGTCAACACCGTTTTTCAGGTGTACAGATTACCGCTCGATTAAAGCGCCATTATACCTTAGGACCAGAGTTTGTCTCAATTTTAGGTTATGTGAGCCGTATTAGTGAGCAAGACTTAAAAAAAGTCGATGCGGCAAACTATCGAGGGACCTATACCATGGGCAAGACGGGGGTTGAGGGTCAATATGAAAAATTATTGCACGGCAAAGTAGGCTATGAAGAAGTTGAAGTCAATGTCTATGGCCGCCAAGTTCGTGTTGTGAAACAGGTTGAATCAATTCCTGGGAAAAACCTGTATTTAACGATTGATGCAAAGCTACAAAAAGCGGCATATCAAGCATTGGAAGGTAAAAAAGGTGCTATGGTGGCACTGGATCCGAAAACTGGGGGGGTGATTGCAATGGTGAGTATGCCAAGTTATGACCCAAATTTATTTGCGGATGGCATTTCTCGTAAAGATTATTATGCATTGCAGAGTTCGGTTGATCATCCACTATTTAATCGCGCACTGCGTGGTAAATATCCACCGGCGTCAACGGTTAAGCCCTTTATGGCATTACTTGGGCTGGAGAGCCAAGCGATTACTAAAAATACGGTATTTCATGATCCGGGTTATTTTCAACTAAAAGGCAGTACGCGCAAATTTCGTGACTGGAAAAAAGAAGGCCATGGTCGGGTTAATTTAAATAAAGCGGTAGCAGAATCGGTTGATACTTACTTTTATCAATTAGCTCATCAATTAGGTATTAATACAATGCATGACTTTATGTCTCGTTTTGGTTTTGGCAAAAAAACGGGCATTGATTTACCCGGCGAGATGGCACCGGTTTATCCAAGTGCGGCGTGGAAAGAAAAAGCGCTGGGTCAGATATGGTTCCCAGGTGAAACGGTGATTGCAGGTATTGGCCAAGGTTATGTCCAAGCTACTCCTATGCAGCTAGCAACATCGACGATGTTGCTCGCTAATCGTGGCAAGTCGTATCGTCCACATGTGCTTGGTTGGGTTAAAAGTGAAAAAAATGAGCAGCAAACGGCGACCGTATTATTGCCTGAAGTAAAATTGGATCAGCAGCGTCATTGGCACTACATTGAACAGGCTATGGAGCGTGTTATTACCATGCCGACAGGCACTGCGCACTATTTAAGTCGAGGGTTGGAATATCGTTTGGCGGGTAAAACCGGCACGGCACAAGTCTTTTCATTTGGTGAGGATCGTGAAGAGTCACAAAAACTTATGGATAAGAAAAAAAATCTTCGTCACCATACTTGGTTTATGGCTTATGCACCAATTAAAGAGCCCGAAATTGTTGTGGTCGTTTTATTAGAACATGCCAATGGTGCTGCAAAAATTGCTAGAAAAGTGATGGATTATTATTTACTTGAGGAGAAAGCATGATTGTAATAATTCGTCGCTTATTGTTTGGTTCAGCCGAAGGTCAAATGCAGTCTAAGCCTTTGATGCAGCGAGTCCATCTTGATAGCACGTTGGTTGTTTTATTGTTATTGCTTGCCGCTTGTGGTTGTGCATTATTGTATAGCGCGAGTGGGCAAAGTGTAGTGCTGTTAAAGCATCAAGGAGTACGCTTAACAGCAGCATTTGCAGCTATGATTGTTTTAGCACAGATTTCCCCACGTTATTATCAACGGTGGGCAAGTTGGTTGTATTGTTTTGGTGTGGTTTTATTAGCTGCGGTGTTGCTATTTGGTCATGTTAGCAATGGTGCGCAGCGCTGGCTTGATTTAGGTTTTTTTCAATTTCAGCCAGCTGAACTGATGAAAATAGCTTTACCGATTGCTTTAGCAGCATTTCTAAGTGAACGTGAGCCGCCATTGCCGTTGGGCTTTATTTTAATTGCGTTAGCAATTTTACTGATTCCTTTCTCATTAATTATTAAGCAGCCGGATTTGGGAACTGCCTTATTGATTGGGGCCAGTGGGTTTTTTGTTATTTTTTTAGCTGGAATTAGTTGGCGTTGGTTATTACTGATGTTAGGTGGGGTTGGCATTTGTGCACCGGTAATTTGGCAATTTCTGCATGCTTATCAGAAAAAACGTATCCTGACATTGTTACATCCTGAGAGTGATCCATTGGGCAGTGGTTATCATATTATTCAATCAAAAATTGCCATTGGCTCTGGTGGCTTTACTGGCAAAGGGCTTTTACAAGGGACACAGTCTAATTTAGAATTTTTGCCTGAACGGACCACTGATTTTATTTTTTCTGTATTGGGTGAAGAGGTGGGTTTTATTGGAGTGGTTATTTTATTAATTTTATATTTTTTAATTATTGTACGTGGTTGTTTTATTGCTTTAAATGCAGAAGATCAATTTTCACGGCTACTTGCTGGTAGCTTAGTGCTGACATTTTTTACTTATGTGTTTGTTAATATTGGCATGGTCTCTGGCTTATTGCCTGTTGTCGGAGTACCATTACCGCTAATTAGCTATGGAGGGTCATCAATGGTGACCTTGATGGCTGGATTTGGTATTTTAATGTCTATTCAAACGCATAAGAAATCAGTGGTGTAATTATTAAGGGGAATAATTAAAATGAGACGATCTTATTGGCTAGGGTTACTTATATTTTTAAATGGTTTTTTATTACCACTCAAGCGGCATCTAATACGCCTGTTGTTTCTGCGTCTACCAACTCTAAATCTGCTGAATATATTCAGCGTGCTGATGTAAAGTCTTATATTAATGATTTAGTAAAACAATATGGTTTTAGTAAAGTACAGCTTGAGCGGTGGTTTCATCATGCTAAAGCTAATCAGCGTGCTTTGGAAATATTGCAGCGTCCGGCAGAAAAAGTGTGGACATGGCAGCAGTATCGTAGTTGGCTGGTGTCGACAAAACGAGCGAAAGAAGGTGCTGAGTTTTGGCAAAGTAATCGGCAGACGTTAAGGCGAGCAGAGCGTATGTATGGTGTGCCACCACAGGTTATTTTAGCAATTATTGGTGTAGAGAGCTCTTATGGAAAAAATGTCGGTGGTTTTCCAACCTTTAATGTATTAACAACGCTAGCGTTTGATTATAAGCGCCGCAGTGAGTTTTTTAAGCGTGAATTGACTGAATTTTTACTGCTTATGCGTGATCAGAAAATGAATCCGATGCAAGTTCAAGGCTCTTATGCTGGAGCGTTAGGATTGCCGCAGTTTATGCCAAGTAGCTATCGTTATTATGCGGTAGATTTTTCTGGTGATGGCCATAAAAATTTATTTAGCAATGATGCTGATGTGATCGGTAGTATTGGAAATTATTTTAAACGCCATGGTTGGCAAGGTAATCAACCAATTGCAGTGAAAGCAAAAATATCTGGTGATCAATTTAATACTATTATTAAAATAGGTATTGAACCAAAATATACAGTTACTGAGTTGGCCAAGTTCGGTATTCAGCCTCAAGAAAAAGTTGATCCTAGCCTAAAGGCAGCACTTATTGAATTAGATGGTAAAAATGGTCCTGAGTATTGGCTGGCTTTTCAGGATTTTTATGCCATCACACGTTATAATCACAGTCAAAAATATGCAATGGCGGTGTATGATTTGAGTCAAGACATTGCGCATTATCGTCGTTTAGCACTGAAAGAAAGCCACTCAAAAGGCTCTTAAAATAGAAAATTATTAATTTTAAATTTTAGTGTTAATGTGATTTAAAGTTTTAAGTGTTTTATAAATTAGGGCTGCTTGTGAAAAAATTAGTCAAGTGTATTATTCATGTTTTTTATTTGTTCATGCTCACCTATAGTAGCCTGTGGGCGCTGGCACCAGTAGAAACATTAGTACCGACTGCATTTTCACAGATTCAATCAAGTCATGCTACTGGCCAAACAGCCTCAATGCCCAAGCTAAACTCCCAATCAGTATCGGCAGCAGCATCACCTTCACTAGGTCTAAACTCGTTAAAGGTATCAAGCGAGCTAAAAAGCAGTGCGCTATCTAGCCAAACAACTCGTCAAGTTAATCCAGGCTTTGTACGCTATCTGCAAATTGCAGCGTTTAAGCAATATGATGATGCTATGACAACAATAGCGGGCTTGCGGCCATTAATTGGCAGTTATCAAGCTTATATTAAACGCAAAAATGGGTTTAATATTATAAGAGTAGGGCCATTAATGAGCTTAAAGGAAACACTCGCATTGCAGATTAAATTAAGCCGTAATGGTTATCAGGGTACAATGATTGTGATGACTTAATAATATTTAGTAAATAAGCAACAGGCTTGGAGGGATCCAAATGAGAAAAACACGCGGGCTATTGTGTATGGCAGGAAGCTTGCTTCTAATAGTAACAGTAACAGGGTTAAGTTTTACGGCACTTGCAGCAAATCAAGAGGGCAGCAAAAGTACAGCGGCTAAGGCAGCAGCAGAAAAAGCGTTGCCCCCAACATTAAATTATCCAAGTAAAATGTATTTGTCTTTACCAAGGAATATGGTGCCACCTATTCGTGTTCATGCTAAATCTTGGATTTTGGTTGATTATAATAGTGGTCAGGTATTAACCAGTGGTAACCCAGATGAGCGTTTATCACCTGCTAGCTTGACAAAAGTTATGTCGTATTATGTAGTCGCTGAAGCATTACGCAATGGCAAGATTAAAGAGACCGATAAGGTCCGTATTAGTCGTAAAGCTTGGAAGACGGGCGGTTCACGGATGTTTGTTAAAGCTGGTGATAGCGTGAGTGTTAAAGACTTACTGCAAGGAATGGTGGTGCAATCAGGCAATGATGCAACCGTTGCGCTCGCTGAATATGTCGCAGGCAGTGAAGATGCGTTTGTTGTCTTGATGAATCGGGTGGCGCAGCGCTTGGGCATGTTACAGACAAATTTTACCAATACAACGGGGCTGCCGCATATTAAAGGCAAGACAACCGTGCGTGATCTAAGTATTTTAGTGCGTGATCTGATTAAAAATTACCCCAAAGAGTACCAACTATATTCACAAAAATGGTTTTCTTGGTCGGGAATTAAACAACCGAACCGTAATCGCTTGCTTTGGCATTTTGAAGGGGCTGATGGCGTAAAAACGGGCTATACCAAAGATGCTGGATATTGCTTAATTTCTTCAGCACAGCGAGATGGTATGCGGTTAATTGCAGTGGTGATGGGCAGTAAAAGTGAGCGTGCCCGCGTTAATGAGAGCCAGAAGTTATTAACTTATGGTTTTCGCTTTTTTGAAAACCGTTTGCTTTATAAAAAAGATCAGGTGATTGTAACACCGAAAGTATGGCTAAGTGCGACAGAGCAGGTTAAGTTGGGCTTAAAAGAGAACCTTTATCTTGCCGTTCCTTATGGGGAAGCGAAGGACTTGACTGCGGCGTTAACGATTACTCCTTATTTAAAAGCGCCGGTACTTCAAGGTCAAAGTTATGGTAGGTTAGTGATCAGCTTTAAAGGCAAGACAATCCTAGAAAAACCATTAGTGGCATTAAATGGTGCTGAAGAAGGTGGTATGTGGACTCGAGTTTCTGGGCGAGTCAGTTTGTTTTTTCATCAATTATTTGGTTAAAGGGGAAGCCATTTATGTATGCTTATTATAATGGTCAATTTATGCCGCTTGATGAGGTGAAAGTTTCGCCTTTGGACCGTGGTTTTTTATTTGGTGATGGTGTGTATGAAGTCATACCAGTATATAATCACCGTCTTTTTAAAGGTGAGGCACACCTGCTACGTCTAGAAAACAGCTTGGATCAAATAGGCATTGATCATCCGCTTTCCAGAGGAGGTTGGTTAGATTTACTCAATCAATTGATTGACAGTAATAAAGCGAGTTTAGGGCAACATCAGGCGCTTTATTTTCAGGTGACACGTGGCTATGCGCCGACACGCCAGCATGCTTTTCCCGATCAAATAGAGCCCTCTATTTTTGCTTATAGTATGCCCTTGACTCCACCAGATTACAGTTCTGCTGGTTATGCGGGGGTGAGTGTGGTGACTTGCCAAGATGAACGTTGGCAGCGTTGCGATATTAAATCTTTGAATTTATTACCCAACGCACTGGCGAATCAATATGCCCGTGAGCATCATGCCGCAGAAGCCTTATTGATACGTGACAATACTATCGTTGAAGCGACTTCATCCAATGTCTTTATTGTTAAAAGTAATACAATTTTAACACCCCCCAAAGATAATATTCTCGGTGGAATTACGCGTCAATGTGTATTGGATTTAGCCAAGCAGCACGGTTTAAATTGCCAGGAAAGCATCATCAGTATGGATGAGTTACTGAGTGCGGATGAAGTATGGCTGACCAGTTCGACACGTGAGGTGGAGCCAGTTGTCTTCGTTAATCAGCAGATGATTGCGGATGGCAAGCCAGGTGCGATGTGGCGAGAGATGATAGACTATTATCAGCAGGAGAAAGCTCTGGCATAATAGGCCCTCTAATGTGGAGGGCTATGATGAATACGCCGTTGATTACACGTCAGCTGGGGCAGGTGCCTTACCAGGAAAGTTGGCAGAAGATGAAAGAATTCACTCACAACCGTACTGCATTGTGTGCGGATGAGCTCTGGGTGATTGAGCATCCGCCTGTTTTTACGCAAGGGCAGGCTGGTAAAAGTGAACATATTTTAAACCCAGGTGAGATTCCTATTGTACAGACGGATCGAGGTGGACAGATTACCTATCACGGCCCAGGCCAGCTGGTGGTCTATTGTTTGTTGAATATTAATCGCTTAAAAGTGGGTGTGCGTGGTTTGGTTTGCTTGATCGAGTCTTCAGTGCAAACTATTTTAAAATCATGGGGAATTGACAGCCATTTTCGTGATAAAGCACCTGGGGTGTATGTAAATGGGGCGAAGATCTCAGCGCTAGGTTTGCGGTTTCGCCGTGGTTGTTGCTATCATGGCCTCAGTTTAAACGTGAATATGGACTTAGAGCCCTTTGAACGCATTAACCCATGCGGTTATCAAGGCTTACAAGTGACACAAGTGAGCCAATTGGGTGGTCCAGATTCTATTGATGTTGCAGCACATGCTTTGGTTGAACAATTGTCATCACGTTTAGGGTACACAGCGATCGAGCATACAGTTGGATGGGACAAATGAGTGAAGTAAAAGTAAAAAAAGACCCGTATCGCAAACAGCGTGGTGAGGAAAAATTAGCACGAATTCCAGTAAAAATTGAGCCGACGACTGAGCGCTTGCCAAAGCCGGACTGGATTCGGGTGAAGCTCCCGGCGAATAATAAAGTGGCTGAGTTAAAGCAGCGGTTACGTGATCGTAAATTGCATAGTGTCTGTGAGGAAGCTGCTTGTCCAAATTTACCTGAATGCTTTGGTCATGGCACAGCGACCTTTATGATTATGGGTGATAAATGCACCCGTCGTTGTAGTTTTTGTGATGTTGCTCATGGCCGCCCAGATGCTTTAGATACGGCTGAACCAAAACATTTGGCAGAGTCTGTTAAAGAAATGCAGTTAAAGTATGTGGTCATTACATCAGTGGATCGTGATGATTTGCGTGATGGTGGCTCAAATCACTTTGCTGAGTGTGTGCGTGAGGTACGCGCCTTGTGCCCGGATACTCGCGTTGAAATTTTAGTGCCTGATTTTCGCGGCCGTATGGACGTCGCCTTGGATGTGCTAACTGCTGAAGCACCGGATGTTTTTAATCATAACTTAGAGACTGCACCACGGCTATATCGCCAAGCGCGTCCAGGTTCTGATTATCAATGGTCACTGGATTTACTTAAAAAATACAAAGCGCGCAATCCACATGTTGCAACAAAATCAGGCATTATGGTCGGTTTGGGCGAGACACGTGAAGAAGTATTTCAAGTGATTCAGGACTTACGTGATCATGATGTGGAAATGCTCACTGTTGGTCAATATTTACAGCCTTCGCGTTTTCATATACCGGTTGCCCGTTATGTGACGCCTGCTGAGTTTAATGAATATAAACAATTTGCTGATAGCATTGGCTTTAGCAATGCTGCTTGTGGGCCAATGGTACGCTCTTCCTACCATGCTGATTTGCAAGCGCAAGGTGGGGTGGTTGAGTAAGGATTACGGATTAGGCAGTTTTTTATTTGAGATTAAACTGCCTGCCGCTTATTTTATATCTGCTTCTTTAAGATATATAATACGTAAGGTGATTGCTTTTGTTCAGAAACCCAATTGTATTCATTTTTTAAACCAAGAGGATGATGAGTTTTTATACAGTTGAACCCTGATACTTTGAAAATATTCTGGTAGTCATTATTTGTCCAAAAGTAATCGTTTAAAACTAAATTTTCTTTGAGCTTTATTTGTACAAGTTCTCCAGAAGAAAATGATTTTTTATTTACTTGAGGAAAAATAGATAACCAATGATAAGAGTACATTATCTCACTTCCTGTAACAAAAACAGCTATTCCCTCTTTACTCAAAACTCTATAGACCTCAGTAAATATTTTTTCAATCTGTCCAAGTGTTGAAATTTCAAATAAAACCAGTATCGATACGATGAGATCAAATGATTCGTTAGCAAAGGGGAAGTTTTTTCCATCATATAAAATATAATCTAAATTTTTGTCTTGTTTTTTGGCCTGCTCTATCATTGAGCTGGATATATCTAGGCCTATTACATTAAAGCCAGATTCTTTCAAAAACTGAGTGGAGCGACCAGAGCCACAGCCAAAATCTAGAGTTTTTCCTTTTTTTAATCTATTTGGTATAAAGCGAAGGGTGTCACGATAGGCTAAATACCCTGTTTCTGTAATTTTTGAAAGAGCATAAATCTTGGCTTTTTTTGTATAATCATTTGTTCTCATAAAAAATACAGCTATTTTATCTGTGAGTGGCTTGGAACATAATAGTACTACCCCAACTCAAACGTTGTAATGCCAAATACTTTATTTAAATTAATATCTGGCTGACCATTGCGGTACATACGGTTAGTTGCAAAGACTTGCTTCATTTGGTATTTATCAACAAGTTTTTGTGCGGCTTTATTGGGTAAGGGAATATCTAAATAAATAGGGAAACTTTTAGCTTGGGCACAGACGGCTAGAAATAATGCTTCGGCTTGCTCAAAATTATCTGCAAATAACGGCCCTATTTTATAACCTCGATAACATGGGCGCATAACGATATAGCCTTGTAATTGGTTATTATCCATATATCCATAAGAAAATGCCCCAGGCTGATTGATCCAATGTTTTAAAAATTGCTCGCGATAAGCAGGAAAGCATTCTCGATCATAGTCTAATAATTGTTGCAATGGCACTTCGGTAATATTGAAAATATTTACTTTTTCTAAAGTACTTTGGTAAATCGGTTGTAGCAGTTCAAAGCGAGCATTGCAATAGGCTTCTTTATAGTCAATTTTTTCATAGGTTGCTATTTTATCGAGAACGCCATCTAAGCCAACATAGCGGTTGCCAACATAGTCTAAACGAGCTTGTGTGATTGGTAAGCCATAATTTTTACCGCGAAATCCTTCTTTGACAATATATAGACCACAAAAAGCAAAATTAGGATCGTAAATAACAGCACTGCCTACAGCGATAATTTCACCATTGAGTTCTCCTTTAAAAAACCCATGAGAATCCGATAGATAAAAACATTCTGCATCATTAAGACCAGGGTTCCAGCCTTCCTTTCTTGCCCAATCAATCGCAATTTGTACTTCAGCCTCTGTCATGGTTGAGATTACGTAGTTATTCATGTGCTGCTCCTTAATATTTATTATTAATTATTTTATATTTATATATTTTAATTTGTAGCGTGATAAGTATACCAATGATTAGCTATTTCTTCGCGTTTGCAGAGCCAGATATTGTTATGGGATAAAATATAGTCAATAAATTTTTTAATGACTTCACTGCGGCCAGGGCGGCCAGATAGACGTGGATGCAAACCAATACTCATCATCTTAGGTGTTGTTTCTCCCTCTTGATAGAGATGATCAAATGTATTTTTAAGGTAGCTTAAAAAGTCTTCTCCTGAGTTCCAGCCAGGTTGTATAGCATAGCGGGCATCATTGCAATCAAGTGTATAAGGAATAATTAAGTGACAGTACTGATTAGGTGAACCTTCTTTGAGTTTGATCCAATAGGGTAAATCATCACTATAGCTTTCTGAGTCGTATTTAAGCCCGTGTTCGATAATGAGCTCACGAGTGAATGGACTGCGACGCCCAGTATACCAGCCTGTAACATTTTTTTTAGTTTTTGTCTGGATAATATCTAGGTTTTTTTGAAAATGAATTTTTTCATCTGCCTTAGTGAAATCACGGTAGTTAAGCCAGCGATAACCATGGCCGGCAACCTCATGATGACTATTTTTAAGGTGGTCACAAAGTAATGGGTTAAGTTCCAGAGCTAAGCCGGTGGCAAAGAAAGTCACTGGAATATTTTTGTCATCAAATAACCTTAATAGGCGCCAGATGCCGCAACGTGCGCCATATTCAAACATCGATTCACTGGATAAATGACGTTGAGCTGATAAAGGAGTAATACCCGGTAAATCAGTAAGGTAATGTTCTGACTGGGAGTCACCATGAAGTATATTGCTCTCAGCGCCCTCTTCATAATTGATAACGAAATTAATGGCAATGCGAGCCTGATTGGGCCACTGTGGATGAATTGGTGTTGGACCATAACCAGTTAAGTCGCGCTCTATCATTGTTACATTGCCTTAATTTAAATACTTAGCTGATACCCTAGCACTGTTTTAAATTATTAGGCAACTGGCTAGGGTATGGCGTGATATCATGATATTGATAAGGCTTATCAAGTCTCTAACCATTGGCGTATTTTTCTAATTTTGAAAAAGTGACGAATGAAATTTATTCTTAACATATAATTACCATATTTTATAATTACTCTTAAATATTGTTAAATTATTTTTAAGTTAAAATAGATCATTGAAAGTTAATTTTTAAAATGGTTTCAATTATTATTTTATTTGAGGATTGAGCTTTGAAGTTATTTTTTGAGAA
Source organism: Piscirickettsiaceae bacterium NZ-RLO1 (assembly GCA_001644975.1). Lineage (GTDB taxonomy): Bacteria > Pseudomonadota > Gammaproteobacteria > Piscirickettsiales > Piscirickettsiaceae > Piscirickettsia. The sequence goes on along the minus strand of LVCQ01000002.1, from coordinate 24,184 downwards.
TGGTATTTCTTTAGAAGTAGAAGAAATATCACAAGAAGGTCATGTTGCCTACTTAACTGATTTGTCTGATGTTGATTTTTCCATTCACTGCCTTAGTGTTAGTGACTTTTTTAAGTTAAAAAATTGTCCATTTACCCGAGAAAACAAATGTTTTATTCTTTCTTATGATGCTTTAATTAATTTGCAAGATTTGCTTTTTGAGGTAAAGCAGCAAGCGGCTACTTCATCTGCAAATGATAGCGAGAAAACAGGAATTTTAGTCAAGGTGCTCACTAAAACAGTACTGCCTATTTTAACAAAGTCTAATGCAGTAAAACTGCATTATTTTCCTGATTATAAGGAGGAACAATTAGCGCAAAGAGAGAGAGGAAGGCAAGAGCAGTTAACAGTCTTACACAGTAGAGTAAGAGAAGAACAGTATCAATCTGCTCAGAAAGTGAGAGAGTTAGAGAGACGCATTACAGCTATACAGCAGCAAATAAGCGAAGAAACATTAAGGACATCATGGATAACTACAGGTTTACAGAAAGATGTCAACACACTGCAAGATCGTATTGCAAAAGAGGCGAGACATGAAAAGCAGCCTTCTGGCACTGTTAAAAATTTACAGTGTCAAGCTGATGGTTTGCAAAAACAACTAAGCGAAGGAATGCCATTAAAGTCACCTCAAGAAATTGCAAGTTTACAAAATCATCTGGAAACTTTGCAGGAGGGTGTACTTAAAGAATTAGAAAAAGCAGATCAAGTCTCTTACCCGGTGTGGAGAATAGGAAATTTACAAAGTAAAATTAGGCAAGAAAAAGCACGGTTATCTTATAAAATAACTGAATTACAAAGTCAGATGACAGGCTTACATAGGCAATTAGGTCAAGAAGTGCGACAGTCAGCCGATAAGGTTGCAGGCTTACAGCGTTGTATCGCAGATTTGCAGGGACAAGTAAGAGCACATGACCAGCGTACGCTGCGAGCCAAGGAGTGCAAAGCACGGGGTGAGTAGGCCGAGGGTTTATAGTCGTCGCGTTTTGCTCGGCGATTTTGCATCATTGGATGTGCAAAATACCTACCGAGGTAGCGACGCTTACGGGCATCTGCAGCCTCCTACTGTACAAGTTGGCAATAATCGTGTTTTAAGGTTGGATGCTAGAACAGTGCACCTTCACCAAGCCGGTGCAAGTAATATTATGGTTAATCAGGGACAGGTGTTTATTAATGGTCAATCTCCTCGTTTATTTGAAGATACTCATAATTTAAGAGATGACGATGATCCCTCTCATTCTCATAGTCCTCAGCCTCAAAGTAGGCACTAACTCAGTTTGTGTGACTATAAAAGGCATCACTTAATTTGTTGGCATGATGCCAGATATTGCTTCATCGACTTTAATTTTTATTCTAGCCTTTAAAAACCTAGAACAAAAATTATTGAACATTCAAATATATAGTATATTTATTTTTAATGAGGTTTTTAATGAATTTTAATTATTTTTTAATTAAAGTATCAATTTAAGTTTTTTGATGCTAAGTTGATTAACTGAGGCTGCTTATTGTTTGCGCCGAAGTACTGGCTAGCCATTTTTCTACAGATTAAGAATGGCTTCAAGGTATAGCTAAATTCATCATGTTGTTTTAATTGTTAACTTTATAGAAGAAACTTTACGCCCTCCGTCATCTGAAGTGCAACACTTAGTAGAGAGTTCATATTCATACAGATAAACTCTCTAGTTTTGCATCTAGAATCACTTATGTATACACTTTACCACTTCGCTTGAGTAATCCAAATACAGCCACTTTGCCTGTAGCGCCTCGGCCTCGTTTACCTTTGCGTGCTCCGCCAAAGTAGCTTTCATCGAGTTCAACTTTCCCGCAAAATTTTTCACTAGGTTCTGTTGTTTTAGGACGATTTTTTCTCGTAACTTATGAAAGAATCGGATAGCTGTATTTCGGTAAATACCGGCCAAATCTGCTGCTGTTCTGGTGGTTGGACCTGCAATGAAATATTTCATCAGCTCAACTTGCTTATTCTTTGACAATTTACAGTGTTTTATGTACATATGATATCCTAACAAATCAAATGTTAGGTGTCAGCCTCTTATTCTTTTATTGCAAATATATAGCTTATATAAGGCACTTTGCTATTGTATTAGCATTGATCAGGTGGTTTTTCATAAGACTATATTGCCAAATTTTTAAATTATTATAGGTTAATTGTTTGTATTTTATATGCTCCTAAATGTGTAAGTATATAAGATTGTTTTATAAATCTTATATTTAATTTTATATAAAAAATTATATTAAAATTATGATAGTTTTTTATTTAATTTATTATTAATTTTTTATTATTTAGAGTAGCAGTGTATGCCAGTTTTTTTTAATAGAAGTAAGGTTCCTATTGTAAATGATAGGGCAAAGTAGGGTGGGCTTGAAAATTTAATTATTTCAGGTGATGACTTTTTTTCAATAGACAAGAGTTTTATCCTATCAAAAAGCAATGATGGATTATTTCTTACAACGAAAATGGTTATACAAGACTGTTTAGGGAGTGCAGAGCAATTAGCAAATAATTTGACATATGCTGCAGTTAAATTCAGAGAAATTTTTTTTGGTGATTTATATAAACTTTCTAAGTTAAGTAGTATAGATCAGAATAGTTTTTTTCAAAAGGTAGAAAAATATTTACAAGATAAAAATTATAGTAATAAGTTAAAAGAAGTTCAGTTGGCTAAAGAGTTGATGAATAGCCCAGGGTTTCCTGATATATTAACAGAAGAAAATTATACTGTTTTTGAAGCATTGTTTAAATATGCAGACACCTCTGGAGAAAGTGAGGTTTTAAATTCTATTAAAGAGCTGGGAAGAAAAGAGGATGGTAGATTGCTATCAAAGCATAATCATGGATATTTTGGGGTAACTGATAAAGATAATATAAAGCATATTAAGACAGGGTATTCAAAAAAAAGTAAGAATATACCCAGCTTTAAAGCGGGAGAGATCCTTTTATTAGGGGCGACAGAAAATATAGATGAAGGCTATCCATATCATGCTGCTTATGTTGTTGCAACATTTACAGATGGCTCATTTGTAACTCAAGAAGTTTATGCTGGCGACACCGATAGATCAAGGCTTGAAGTAAAAGGTGATTTTCATATTTATAAAGGGTTAGATAGTTTCTTTGATTGTTCTATAGGGTGCATGCAAAATAGAGAATCAAAGATAATTATTTTAAAGCCTGCGACAGAAGGTAACCTTGCGAATATACTTACCTTTGCGCCTATTGCAAGAACAACGCGTAACTCTGCATTACTTATGTATGAAAGTATGGATATAGATGGGGCGGGTGCAGCGGCGGCTGAAGTTATGTTGCAGTAGTTATTGCATTACCTCAGGTACGCTATACGAGTAGCTTAATAGAGCTAGTGTTAGATACTTGGTCAAGGTATTTATAGATTTTTTCTATTTAGGTCGATCAGCTGCCTTCTTTGTTTTTTGTCAGGTCGGCCCTCATGGGTGGTTTGGCCATAGGCTTTGCGTTCAGTGGCTTGTTTCTCTCGTTTTACTTGGCTTTCTGCTGTTTCATTGTAGAGTAAGGATGCTTCGCTGGCGCTGCGTCTTTGGTTAGAAATGTCTTGAATAATGACGACTTTTTCTGCAAAACCTTGGCGAATGACCAAAGTTGCGCCGATTATTGCCTTGTGGCTAGGTTTGATACGCTGGCCATTACAATGGACTTTGCCTCCCTCTATAGCCGCTTTTGCAATCGCGCGTGTTTTGAAAAATCGTGCTGCCCATAGCCATTTATCTAGACGTATTGGCTCTTTTGTCTTCTCTGTCATTTTAAGTGTTCCTCTAAATTTTAGCATAGTATAGCAGAAGCTTCTTATGCATTGCGCAATCAATAGTGCTCTTAAAAGCGGCTTAACACTGGTATAATTGAGCAAAGAGTCTAATAGAACAGAGTAGCGATGAAGAAGAAGCCTGAAATTTTAAAACGTGAAACTGTTGCACAAAGTCGTTTTTTTTCCATAGAGCAAATTGATTTACGCTTTAGTAATAATGAATTGCGTCAGTATGAACGGATTCCACGTGCAAAGCATCATAATGGTGCAGTGCTGATTGTCCCTGTTTTGGATAAAGATCATTTTTTACTCGTGCGTGAATATGCAGCTGGCGTGGATGATTATACATTGGCTTTTCCTAAAGGTTTAGTGGATATGGGAGAAACGGCTGAGCAGGCAGCGAATAGAGAGCTAAAAGAGGAGGTGGGGTATGGCGCAAAAACATTGACGAGATTAAAAACAATGACTTTGGCACCGGGCTACTTTGGTCACTCAATCCAAGTTTTTGTTGCCGAGGACTTGTATGCCGAAAAATTGGTAGGCGATGAACCAGAGGAGCTTGAAGTTGTGTCATGGCCTTTTGAAAATTATGACAAGCTATTAATGCAAGAGGACTTTCATGAAGCACGCAGTGTTGCTGCTTTATATATGGCAAAAGACTTTTTAAGTCAATAGTGGTTTGGAGAAAGAGTGGAGAAAGAGTGGAAAAACAAGTTTTACTTGATGGTGTGATTGCTTTAAGCAAAAAAGCAGGCTGCCGTGTACTTGGTGTCTATAAAAATCTAGATTCTGTGGAAATTGCAATCAAGGCGGATGCAACACCGGTGGTTTCAGCAGATTTAGAGTCACATGAAATTTTAATGAAAGGTTTATCAGAACTTGCGCCGCGCTACCCTATTCTTTCTGAAGAGCGTGCGAATGTTCCTTTTTCAGAGCGCGAGCATTGGTCTTGTTATTGGCTCGTTGATCCTTTGGATGGCACTCGAGAGTTTATTCGTGGCAATGATGAATTTACGATTAATGTAGCTCTGATTGAAAATGGCCAGCCGACTTTAGGGGTGGTATATGTGCCGGTGACAGGTCAATGCTATTTTGCTTGTGTAGGCAAGGGAGCTTTTGTTCAGCAGGGTGATCAGTCTGCTGTGCGTATTTGTAGCCAGCCTTATCAACAGGGTGAGAAAATTCGTTTGGTGGCTGGTCATTGGCATGATCTTGAGCGTTTGGCTAAATTTACTCGCCAATTTCCACAGTATTCGATTGAAAAAATGGGCAGTGCTTTAAAGTTATGTTTAATTGCTGAAGGGCGGGCTGATCTTTGTTTAAGATTAGTGCCAAGCAGTGAATGGGATATGGCAGCAGCTCACATTATTTTATCTGAGGCGGGTGGCGATATTACTGACTTCCAGTTTAAAACCCTAAAATATAATCAAAAAGAAGACTTACATAATCCCTATTTAATTGCTATGGGTGATGTTAGCCATAACTGGCACCAGTACTTTTAATTGTTAATGATGGTTCAAGCAATAAGCCGTAATTACGGCTTATTGCTTATTAGCAGGTTGGTTTTCGCTTGAAGAGGTATCAGTTAAGCTTGTGCTTGTGAGTTTAAACTGTTTGAGCAATGTGGATAGGCTTTCACTAAGTTCTGAGAGTTCTTGGCTATGGACGGTGGTTTCGCCTGTCTTCGCTGTGGTATTTTGGGATAATGTATTGATTTTGCTGACTTGTTGAGTCACGACGCTAAAGGAGTTGCTTTGCTCTTTGATCAATGATTCGATCTGTGCATTGGTGGCTGAAATTTCAGAAACAATGGTGATAATTGAGGTAAGTAGCTCTGACATTTTTTCTGATTGTTGTACGCTGGCATCGGCACGCTCTTTTCCTTTATCCATAGCCTCAACCGCGTTGTGGGCATGAGAGCGTAACTGCTCGATTAGATCATAGATTTGCTCTGCAGAATCTCCAGTGCGTTGTGCTAAGCCGCGGACTTCATCGGCTACAACCGCAAAGCCACGGCCTTGTTCACCCGCCCGCGCCGCTTCAATGGCAGCGTTTAAGGCGAGCATATTTGTTTGCTCAGAAATGCCTTTAATGACATCAAGGATACTACCGACATTATTACTGGCTTCGTTGAGTGAGGTAATAACTTGCGCCGTGGTTTCTACTTCTTTTGCTAAACTGTCGATGGTTTCTCGTGTAGCATTGACGACCTTTTGGCCTTCGTGAGACTTTTGATCGGCATTTCTGGCTGATTTTGCAACTTCTTCTGCTTTTGAAACAACCGTTTTCATCGTATCATTCATTGCTGTCATTGAGCTTTGAATATGCTCTGCTTCACTGGCTTGTTCGGTGAGCTGAACTTGTGCTTCTCGCATCATATTGGACATGGTTGCAGAAGAGTTATTGACTTGCTGGGTCATCAGGTTAATTTCGGAAATTAGGGCGCCCATTTTGTTTTTCAGCGTTTCTATTGCTGTGCCGATTTTGCCGATTTCATCTTCACCTAAGGGCTGACACTGATGAGTGAAATCACCTTCGGTAATATGCTCAAGATCGTTCACTAAAAGGTGAACACGACGAATGATTAAGTGACGAACTAAAATAGCATAGGTGGCAGCGCCTGCAATGATAGCAACAATAATTAAAACCAGGGTGAATAAAACCACTTGCTGTTTCTTTTTAAGCGCCGCTTGTGATGTTGTTGCTAGCTGCTTAGAAATGGTTTCTGCGGCTGTTGTTAGGGTGTGAAGAGGAACTCTGTCTATACCGGAGACTGCCTTATCCCCGGTTTTACTGTCATAACCGCTGGCTTCAAATTGTCTTAGACCTTGCCGGTATTTTTCTGCAAGTACTTTATGATTTTTGATAAAGGTTGCGAGTAATTGATGTGCGGCTTTATTCGATGGGCCTTGAAGTTCTTGGAGTAGTGTGGTTGATTCTTCCGCGACTTGTTTTTCTTTATCTTTAAATTTTTCTAGATATTTGTTAAATTTTTTTCTGTCATAGCCGCGCAGTAAAATGTTTTTCCATTCTTGAACTTGTTCTTTAAATTTTACACTGATTTTTAATACCGAACGCTCATGGGCTTGATCAACTTCAATAATACGGCTAAGTTCATTCATTGAAGACCATGAGCTACTCAGGCCATAAAACCCTGCGCTGACAATTAAAAATGCAGCAATGCTAGAAATGCCAAGTAGCTTGACGGTTAAGCTATTAAGACTAGAAGCAGACATTCTCATGTTAAACCACGCTAGAACTAAAAAAAGGGTCCTTTACTTTTCAGTCTAGGTGATAATTGAGTGATTTAAAGTTATTTTTGCAGGGAAAGAATAAATTCCCATTGATCGGTGGTAACAGGAGTGATAGAGAGTCGATTGCCTTTTCTAGCGACAGCCATCTCACTTAGTTCAGGGGCGTGCTTGAGTGTGTTCAGTGAGATGGTGTGGTTAAACTTTTCAACGAAGGTAACATCGACCATGATCCAGCGTGGTTTGTCGGTGGTTGCTTTGGGGTCGTAGTATTTAGATTCAGGATCAAATTGGGTGTGATCTGGATAGGGTGGACTGGCGACCTTCATGATGCCAACGATGCCAGGTGTCTTACAATTTGAATGATAAAAGAAGATTAAGTCACCGACACTCATCTCATCACGCATCATATTGCGCGCTTGATAGTTGCGAATGCCATCCCAACTGTCCGTTTGTTTGGGCAGCGCTTGTAAATTATCGATACTAAAGGCATCGGGTTCAGATTTCATAAGCCAATATTTCATTATTATATATACCTAAATATTAATTTATATTGATTCACTAATATATATAAAAACATTGGTCAGTGACAATCGCATGGACAGGAAGATCCCAGCTGTCAATAGGCAGAGCCTCTAATTGTTGGGCGTGGTGCGCGCAGCCGATTAAGGTAACTTTATCGGTGAGTTTGGCAAAGCTGGTATCATAATACCCACCGCCCATGCCTAAGCGATTGCCAGCGTTATCAAAGGCAACCAGTGGAAGGAGGGCTGCATCCAGCTGTGATGGCCTTAAAATATGCTCTGTGGCTGGCTCATTAATGCCGTAACGGTTTGGGGTTAGAGTCGTATTTTTTTCATAATGACCAAAAGTAAGTACTTTGCCTGTAGTTGGCACAATAGGGAGATAGCATTGTTTATGCTGTTGCCATAACCAATGTAAGGTTGGTGTGAGATTAATTTCGCCATCATGGGGTAGATATAGTGCAATATGTTTGGCTGAGTTTAAAGCTTTACTATTAATTAATTGCTTTTTAAATAACTCTGCAGCTTGATGCTGAACAGTGAGAGAGAACGATTGGCGTATCTTACGCATTTTGAGGCGTAGCTGTTGTTTAGTGATCATTTTGTATTGTTATTAAATTAGAAGAGAGGTAAAAGTCCTCCATCGTGCCGTTAAGGTGCGCAGCATTGAACCCAGTAAAACTAGGTGGGTGTCTCCTTTAGTGCATCAGGCGTCTTGCTTCTTGGCAAGCAGGCTCACAGCACTTTATTCAACTCCCGGCATGTGCGATATCGGCTCAAGATGTTTACCCTATCTCGTACACGACAGTAGGACTGATTAGTATTATATCTCTTTTTCACTAGAAAAGCGAAGGGCTTGTTTTACTTTATGCTCTAATTGTTCAAGTTGTTGATTTACATCATCAATATAATCGTCACGGTGGTTCATATTTTTAAGGTAATCATGGGCGAGATTCAAGGCTGCCATAATGGCAATGCGTTCGACACCGATGACTTTGCCACTGTCGCGGATATGACGCATTTTATCGTCGAGTAGTAGCGCCGCTTCTTCCAGTGCACGATATTGATCTGGGGGGCAATTAACCTGATAGTACTTATCAAGGACTTTGATTGCTTTGACAATGGCGGGGTATTTAGGTGCTTGCTTTGGCATTTGCTTTTTCCAACTCTTCTAGCCTAAGCAGCATAGATTCAATACGTGTTTTGGCTACTTGGTTTTTATCAAGTAGCTGTGAGCGTTCTTTAATGAGGGCATTTTTCTGTGTTTTTAAAGCGAGGTTTTCTTTTTTGAGCTGCTCACAAAGCTCAATTATCTTGCTAATATCACGTGTTAAGGCCGCAAGCTTGAGCTCATCCATATAGATACCCTTTATTATTCCCTATATCTCTAGGGTAGAAGCTGTTGATTGCTAGGTCAATGTAAGGGCTAGGTGATGAATTATTGGATACCGATTTGAGCTGGTGGTAGGATATTGGCGTGAGTGGCGAGGAGATAAGCTAAAATGAGTCAAGCATTAGTTGAATTTAAAACGGTAGATCATGTGCTGCAAGCCTTAGGTGTTGAAGGGATGACTGCAGCGGATGTGCATGGCTTGCTGATTGGTATGTTGGCGAGTCAAAGTAATTTAACCTGTAAATCATGGTTAGAAAAAGCGATATTTACGGGGGCTCACCTTGATGCTGAAAGTGACCTTTTTAGTAATGTCATGGTCAAAGAGCAGTTAAAACAGTTAGAGGTATTGTTTAAAATAAGCTGGGAGCAGCTCTCGGCTGGTGATTTTACTTTTGCTCTGCTGTTACCTGATGATAATGCTGCGTTAACTGAGCGTGCGAGTTTATTATGTGCCTGGACTCAAGGCTTTTTAACCGGTCTGCATTTATCGGGTGTTAATATTGCTAAATATAAAGAAGGTGAATTAGCGACGACCTTAAAAGATTTAGCTGAAGTTGCACAGTTGGATTTAGCAATTGAAGATAGCAATGAAAATGAAGCGGCATACACTGAAATTGCTGAATATGTACGTATGGCGGCGCTTTTTGTTCATAGTGAACTAGCCGGTTCTGGTCAAGCGACTCAGATGACTGTTCATTAAATAATTAAGCATTGAGATTATTGTATGCAAGAGGTGGATATTGCCATTGTTGGTGGCGGCGTCATTGGCGCGAGTTTAGCATTGGCATTGACGCAGTTCACTGACTTTAAGGTCGCATTGATCGAAGCTTTACCTGCTGAGCATCAGGTGCAATTAAGTGCCTTAGATCAACGATCGATCGCTCTATCCCTCGCCAGCTGCCGTTTATTTAAGCATTTGGGGTTGTGGTCATGCTTACAGATGAGCGCACAGCCGATTGAGCATATTGAAGTCTCTGAGCAGGGTGCGTGGTCGAAGACACGCCTTGATGCACAGGCATTAGGATACCGTGCTTTTGGTTATGTCATACCTTTAGATCAAATCCAACAAATCTTAAATGAGAAAATACACTCTCAATCTAGTCGTGATTCTTATCACAGTGCATTGATACACCAACAAGGCATGAGATTATGTCAGCTGGATTTTAATCAGGCAGATCGCGCTGTATTGACTTTGCAAGCGGATCAACAGAAAACGCAGTTAGCGGCCAAACTTGTGGTTGGTGCTGATGGAACGTCATCGACGGTACGCCGTTTGGCTGGTATGCCAATCGAGCAATATGATTACCAGCAGCAGGCCCTCGTTGTTAATTTACAGCTTAAGCATGGTCATCGAGGACGCTCGTTTGAGCGGTTTACTCAATCAGGTTCCTTGGGGCTCTTGCCATTAACAGAGCGACGGCTGGCACTATTTTGGGCAGCACCGACCAATGAGATTACGAGTTTATTGGCCATATCTGAGCAAGACTTTATTGAGCGCTTGTATGAAGTGATTGGTTATTCATTAGGTCGTTGCACGGCCATTGGGCGACGTATGGTTTTTCCATTGAAAAAGATGGTAGTTAAGAGCGCGTGGCGTGAGCGTTGTGTGTTGTTGGGGAATGCTGAGCATACATTGCATCCATTAAGCGGCCAGGGGCTGAACTTAGGTTTATATGACTTAGCCTGTTTAGTTGATAGTTTTATTGATATTGATCAGGATGTACTAGGCTCAGCGGCAATGTTAGCGCGTTATAGCCAGAGCAAGCAGCGTCGTAATCAGCATATTATGCATGATGTGGATTGCTTATTGGCTGGGTTTGCTAACCCACTGGGGATAGTCAGTCAGCTGCGTCGGACTTGGTTATCGAGTCTTGAACTTGTTAGTTTGCTGCGCCAAGCGCGTGTGAAAAAAACCGTAGGCTATCAGCTGCCGGGTTTGTTGACCATTGCGGGTATTTGTGATCACTCTGGATTAGATCAATAGGTAAGAGCTATAAGGTAATGATGATGAAATCATTTGATATTGTGGTGATGGGAGGAGGCATGACGGGGCTAGCAGCGGCGTTATTTGCTGCTATGCAAGGCTTTCGTGTCGCTGTGATTGAAAAAAGCTCGTTACGTGCTCAATATCACCAATATTCACCTCAAAAAGGCGCATATGCGCCGCGCGTGAGTGCCATTACGCCATGTAGTCAAACCTTTTTAGAGCATATAGGCGCTTGGCCGCATATTGCTAAGCAGCGCTGTGCACCATATCAGGCGATGAGTGTTTGGGATAGCTTGGGCTATGGCTGCATTGACTTTAATGCGGCAGAGGCCGGTGAGGCGGTATTAGGTCATATCATTGAGAATGATGTGATTGTTAAGGGATTGTTAACTGCATTAGAGCTCAAGCGTGAATGCTTTGATATCACCTTATATGATGATTGTTGCGCTGAGGCTTTAAATATACAAGAAGATCACGTGAGCTTGACATTAAACTCAGGTGAGTGTTTACAAAGCGTGGTTATTATTGGTGCGGATGGTGTGCACTCCTGGGTGCGTGAGCAGTTAGTATGGCCTGTTAGTACACGTGACTATCAACAATCTGCCTTAGTGACTACCGTTGTGACTGAAAAGTCACACCAAAGAACAGCGTGGCAGCGCTTCTTGCCAACAGGACCCTTGGCATTCTTACCTTTGGATGATGAGTATTATTCCTCGATTGTGTGGTCACTTGACCAAGATCAGATCGAGCGTGTTTTGAATTTAACGGATAGTGCTTTTAAGCAAGAGCTTATGCATGCGTTTTCTGGTCGGCTGGGTCAGATCAATGAGGTTGCTAAACGCTTTGCTTTTCCTTTGAGTGCAGCGCATGCCTGTGGCTATGCACGCCCACGTGTCGCGCTGGTTGGTGATGCAGCACACCGCATTCACCCATTAGCAGGCCAGGGTGTTAATTTGGGATTTCTGGATGTGATGAGTTTAGTCGATGTTTTGGTAACAGCCAGACAAAAAAAGCGTGATATTGGCCATATGATGACTTTGCAAAAGTATGAGCGTGCGCGCTATGGGGATAATTTGCTTACGAGTGCGGTGATGACTGGGTTTAAAGAATTGTTCGCAACGCGTGCTGCGCCGATTGTTTGGCTTAGAACTTTGGGATTAAAATACGCAGATCAAACAGATTTTATTAAATGTCAGTTAATCAAGCGGGCGTTAGGGCGTCAGGTGACTCTGCCTCAGGTATTGCAGCCCGTGTTAGAGGGAGTTTAACGTTTATTGATACTCTTGCCCGTTATTATTCCTAGCTGTTGGCGTAGTACTAATGAACTGTTTTTAGCTTTCTTAGAAGCTTCACGCTGAATGAGGGCTTCTTTTTCAGTTTTTCTAACGAGTTTTTCCGCCTTGCTTAATTCTAAATCGTTGACTTTTTTCAGTGTTTGTAGATTTGATATTAGATTTTGATAGGATGAAATGGACTTGTCGATATTTTCTTGGGCGCGTTGTTCATCGCGTTTTTTTTGTGCTGCTAGACTAATTGCAGCATGTGCGGCCAGGGCAAGCTTATGTTGTACTGTGCTTAAATGTCCCATCTCTCGCTGATGTGCCTGCTCGGTGTGTTGAATTTTTTGTCTAACGTATTGGTTATCAGTCATTTTTTCATTAAAAAGCTGTTGTGCTTGACGGTGGTTTTCTTCGGCGCGTTTTGCGATGGCTTCTTTACGCTGAAATAAGTCCTCTAAGTAGTTAAGCTCAGCAAGTTTATTCGAGCTGTGTCCTGATAGAATCTGTTCTGCATATGCGGCAGCACGCACTTTATTTTCTTCAGTCGGTGTCAGTTCATTCGCCTTTGCAGAAATTTGATCCTTTATGTTTGTCTCGCTGTTGCTGTCTTTAGGTATAGTCGCTTTCATTGGTATCACAATGACCTTGTTTTTAAATGCTTATTAGTGTTTTTCTGCAAGGCGTGTGCCATGATGGTGAAATTAATTAAGTTGCCAAAGTGCCGCTTTATTTTCACTGGTGACAGTGATGACTGACTTTGCTTTTGAGGTGAAGGCAAGGTCAAGTACGGTTGGGTGTTTACGTGCCCAAAAACTGGGTGATGGGGTTTGCCAATGTCGGTGAATATAGCCGGATGTGACTGTCCAAACTCTGACAATACCGCCGGGTGAGCCGGTTGCAAGCAAATGATCTGTTGTTGAAAAACGTGCAGCAGTTACTGGTGCAGGGACTTGGCGTATTTTATATAAGTCACCATTGGCCTTTAATGTTGAAATGAGTTTGCCTGAACGTGTGTACCAAATTTGTGATAGACCCGTATAGGTTGAGGTGAGTATTTTATTGCCGTGACTGGAAAACTTTAAGAAAGATACTTTTTTTCCCAATTTTAGAGTATGTAGTAATTTTTTGCTTTTCATGTTCCAAAGGTGAACACGGCCGGATTGCGTGCCTACTGCAAAATAATGTGAATTTTCAGCGAGGCTAATGTACGTGGCTTGGTCTGTTTTTGCGGTTGGGATAGAAAAATCAATCTGTCCTGTGCGTAGATTAACCATTTTGACCTTACCGTATTCAGTGCGAACTAGGCTAAGCTGGTTGGTTTGTGATGTTTTAATCTCTTTAATGTTAAAAGGAAGCTTCCAGAAGGCTAAACTTTTGCCGGTGCGGGTACTCCAGACGATAATATAAGGACCATTTGCCATGACCGCGTAGGATTGAGGGGTGGCTAAATCAGTGAGAGTATAGCCGGTGGTAATATTGTTTGGGAAGCGCCAAGCAAACTTTCCTTGAGCAGAGCGACCGAGTTGCCATAGCTCAACGGGTGCATTCGCCGGAGTGGTGAGGATGTATCTGATACTTTTACTAATATGTGCTTGTTGACTGACATTTCGGCCAAGTTGCCAGGTTTTCTGTTGCTCGGACGGTGAGCATGCGAGCAGTAGTACACTAGGTGCTAACCCGAGTATGTATTTTATGTTTTTAATCAATGTAACGAGTATGTAGTAGGCCCGCTTCAAGCTCACTTTATCTCTCATTTCATTCTTTACTTAATTTAAAGTGTAGCGTGTCGCTTGTTCATTGCGTTCTTATTCTATAATTGACGGTTAGAGGAGTATTGAGACGATTGTGATTGTTAATGCCGAAAATTGACTTAGCAGACAAAAAAATCTTAGTCGTTGATGATTTTAAATCGATGCGTACGGTATTAAAGTCGATGCTGCAAAAGGTCGGTGCAAGCAATATAGATCAAGCAGTGGATGGCTATGAGGCGATCGCTCAGGCGAAGGTGACTCAGTATGACATCATCTTGTGTGATTATAACATGGGGGATGGCCCAAACGGTATGGACGTACTGGGTGAGCTGCGTGATGGGGGAGATTTGAAGCACTCGGCCGTGTTTATGATGGTGACGGCAGTGGCTAACCCCGGTATGGTGATGGGGGCTTTAGAGCATTTACCTGATGCGTATATGATTAAGCCTTTTAATGTGGCTGAGTTTATTGATCGGCTGACTGTGATTTTGGAACGGCGTGAAATCATGTCGGCAATTAATGATGCTCTGGATGCCGCTGATCATGATCAAGTGTTGCGTTTATGCCAAATAAGAATTGCTCAGGCAGATTCTCGTGATATTGTGCATGAATGTGAAAGAATACAAGCTGACACTTTATTTCGTTTAAATAAATTTCCTGAAGCCAGCGAGGCATTTATGGCCATTTTAGAGAAACGAGAAGCATTATGGGCACGGGTTGGCTTAGGTAAGATATATTATTTAAGTGAAAAATATGAAGAGTCGACGACTCAGTTTAAGTATATTCTTGCTGAGCATAAAGAGCATTTAGTTGCGCGTGACTGGTTAGCGAAGGCTTTAATTAAGCAAGGAGAGATGAAGCGAGCTCAATCTGTACTAGAGAAAGCGGTGGCGATTTCACCTAATTCTTTAGCAAGACAGCGTAAATTGGCAGACATTGCTGAGCAAAATGAAGATGTGGAAGTTGCAGAGGCTGCGCGACGCAATGTATTGAGATTAAGTAAATTTTCTCCTCAAAAAGATCCTGATGATATTCTACGTTTAGCCAACCAATTGCAAAAGCAAAATCAAAAGACTGCAGATGGTTTGGATGATATGCGTCCTTGTAAAGAAGCTTTGCATCTTTTGGAAGGGATGGAAGAGACATATAGCGAGCGTGAAGACTTAATGATTCGTTTACATTTATTAAAAGGCGCTATTTTTAATCATTTAAAAGAAAAAGGTAAGGCTCAGGATCATTTAAGAAAGGCTGTTGATTTATATGATAAAAATCATCCTTCAATGAAACCGATGGATCAGGTGAGTGTGGCGCGTGATTTCTTTTATAGTGAGTTAGGTCACAAAGGTGAATTGATGATCAGGATTTTGCTCTGTCGTCATCGAGATGAAGCTGATGTTACTGATAAAATTAGGGAATTTTATTATGGTCCAAAAATTACGCCCGATGAGGCTAACCATTTAGCGGTTGAAATGTTTAGAAGTCAGCAATATGCAGAGGCGGTGGAATTATTTGAATTGGCAGCGACAGAGTTACCCGATAATGTTGCGATTAGCTTGAATGCTGCGCAAGCGCTTATTACGTTTATGTCTCAGGGCGGTAAGCGGACAAAGATATTATTTCAGCGCTGTGGCCGTTATCTTGATCAAGCTAAAGACATTAAAGCAACAGATGCCAAGCGGCTGGCGCGCTATAAGGAGCTACTAAAACTATATAGTGACTTATTGCGCGCAGGGGTGAATTAACGCTGCTTGTTAAAACAGTTTTCTTGTTTTTGAATCAATCGTCATGATCATCATCTTTATCTTCTTGAATTGGATAGATATGTTTAGATTGATCAACACGTTCACGCATGGACTTTCCAGGTTTAAAGTGAATTGCATGCTTAGGTTCAGTGATGACAGATTCGCCTGTTTTAGGGTTGCGCGCTTTGCGTGGGTCTCGCTTGTGTAGAGAAAAACTACCAAACCCACGTATTTCAATGCGTTGGTTTTTAATAAGTGACTGAGCCATTTGGTCCAGAATCAATCTGACTATTTGCTCTATTTTTATATCATCAAACTGATTTTGTCGTTTTGCAATGTATTCAATAAGCTCAGATCGTGTCATGCTGCTAGCCTCAAGATAATTAAAAGCATCCCATCCTTGGTATCATCCGTGTGGGAATCACTGCTTTGTGATTTCGATGATTTATTATTATGTTTTATAGCAGCCGCTCATAAAAAAGCAAAAATTCATGATAAATAATGAGTGTCTTTTTTATGCTTATAAAAATTTGGCCAAGATAGATTCAATGTATTTAGCCATATCAATGTCTTTTTGGCTGATACCACCAGCATCATGGGTGCTAAGATCAATTTTAATATTGCACCAATGAATAGCAAAGTCAGGGTGGTGTTGCACCTGCTCAGCATGCTCGGCAAGTTGAGTTACAAAGCGAATACCATCAAGGTAGAACGGAAAACGGATGGTTCGAGTAATTTTATCATTCTCTTGCTGCCAATTGGGTAACTTTGCTAGTGCTGTCTGAGTCTGCTCTTGGTTTAGTTTCATGTGTTTTTCCTTTATTTTCCTTGGAGAAGCGTAGCTAAGGAATTTTATTAAAACGTCCTAAAAGACTCTCTAGCTGTGCGTTGGAAGCGGCTTTGGGCTGGGGCTTAGCTTTTTGAGCCGCGAGCTTGCGTGCGCTGATTTTTTGTTGCCGTGCTGCTTCTAGAAATTCGCCGAATTGTTTTTGAAATGGGGTCATTGATGCTTGCTATCTATTCTAATTTTTAAACTCAACTATTTTGGCGAAAATACATGATTTTATCAAGTAAAGTGAGAAAAAAATTAAACATCAATTATTCTTAAGCTATCTTTAAGAGAAAGCTGAACGCTTAAATTGATGTTGATTAAAAATTTATACAGCGATGCGAGCGAATAAAGTATTTGTTTTTTAAAATTTTAATAAAATAAAATCGAATATTTTTAAGGGTGTTATCAGGGTGACATCATCTGCGATAGAGTGGAGCTTTTTTCAAGACGAATCAGGGCGTTGGCGTTGGCTGCATATTGATACAGCAGGGCAACGGTCAATTTCACCAATAGGCTTTGTAGTAGAAACGGCCGCTAAAAGCATGCAAAGCAGTTTGGCTATGAGGGTGAAGTAGCAGAGGATAGTGCCGTTATTGGGGCAGATAAAGCAGAGCAGTGGTATTTTTTTCGAGCAGATGATGTGCTGCCAAGTGGCGAAAGCAGGCTTTGCCAGTGAAGAAAGCGCTCGACAGGCCGCGGGGAGAGTGGGTTTCACTGGAGAGGGTAAATGGCGCTGGTTGCGGATTAGCTCAACAGGAAAGTGTTATGTCTCTCCTGTGGGCTTTATGTCTGTGAAGCTTGCTCGTGCTAATGCAAAAAACTTTGGTTATCATGGCATGCGCTTTAACCGTGCATAAGTAAATAGCCTCTAGGGTTAAAGCGTATGTGGTTTTTAGTGTTTAGTCCCAGTTGAGTGCGCCACCGGTTTTATATTCGGTCACACGTGTTTCAAAGAAATTTTTCTCTTTTTTAAGGTCAATAATTTCACTCATCCATGGGAAAGGATTGGTAATGCCATCAAACTGTTCTTTGAGGCCAAGCTGTGCTAGGCGGCGATTGGCGATGTATTTTAAATAGTCTTCAAACATTGCGGCATTAAGTCCTAGGACACCGCGAGGCATGGTATCACGAGCATATTGGATTTCAAGCTCGACTCCCTCAAGGATGAGCGCTTGCATTTTCTCCTGAAATTCATTGCTCCACAGGTGTGGGTTCTCCTGCTTAATCTGATTGATCATATCGATACCAAAGTTCAAGTGCATGGATTCATCGCGGAGAATATATTGGATTTGCTCGGCAGAACCGGTGAGTTTGTTGCGGCGGCCAAAAGAGAGCATTTGCACAAAGCCAACATAAAAGAAAATGCCTTCAGTCACTGCATAAAAGGCAATTAAATTACTTAATAGTTGTTGATCCGCTTCTGTTGTACCGGTTTTAAAGTCAGGGTTCGATAGGTGCCGAGTATGTTTGAGTACCCAGGCAGATTTATTAGCAACCACGGGTGTTTCGCGGTACATGTTGAAAATCTCGCCTTCATCAAGACCTAGACTTTCAACGATATATTGATATGCATGTGTATGTAGTGCTTCTTCAAAGGCTTGACGTAATAAATATTGACGGCACTCAGGGTTGGTAATATGGCGATAGACAGCGAGGACCAAATTATTAGCAACCAAGGAATCTGCCGTTGAGAAAAAGCCAAGACTACGTTTGAAAATAGTCCGCTCATCATCGGTTAAGCCATTGGGGTCTTTCCATAAGGCAACATCTGCAGCCATATTAATTTCATTTGGCATCCAATGGTTGGCACAGGCATCTAAATACTTTTGCCATGCCCATTTGTACTTAAAGGGCACGAGCTGGTTTAAATCAGCGCGGCAGTTGATCATTTGTTTCGCATCAACTGTGACGCGTGCTGCGCCCATTTCTAGAGCCTCTAGACCCGTGTTAGCCTCATGCTCGCTGGTATTGGTTTCTTGTGTGAGCTCTTCTTCTTTGGCGGTAACAGGCACTACGGCGGCTGCAACAGCAGGTTCTGATGCTGTAATCGCTGATTTTTTTGCAACAGTACTGTCGTTATTATTCTCGGTGCTAAAGTCGTCCCAATTGATTAAAGACATAAGGCCCCCTGATCTTGATTTAAAGTTAATCTATCTGTGTTATATATCATGAGGCTGCCTATTGGCAGGCCTCACAGTCTGGGTCATCAATGGCGCAGACTTGAGCTAAGGGTGTTGCGTCATTTTGTTTTTGGACTGCATTTAATTTGGCATCATGAATTGTTGATTTTTCTGTATCAGTCGCACCTAAAGAACGTAGGTAATAGGTTGTTTTTAGACCACGCAACCAGGCCATGCGATACATGATATCAAGCTTCTTACCTGATGCTTCAGCAATATATAAATTTAAGGATTGTGATTGATCAATCCACTTTTGGCGGCGTGATGCCGCATCGATCAACCAGCGTGGCTCAATTTCAAAGGCGGTTTGATAACGCTCTTTAAGTTCTGCTGGAATACGTTCAATGCGCTGAATGCTGCCATCAAAGTATTTTAAGTCATTGACCATGACTTTGTCCCATAATCCCCGTGTTTTTAGTTCACGTACCAGATATGGATTTACGACGGTAAACTCACCCGATAAATTAGATTTAACGAAGAGGTTTTGGTAAGTTGGCTCTATCGATTGTGAAACACCACAGATATTTGAAATCGTTGCTGTGGGTGCGATGGCCAGCACATTGGAGTTACGCATGCCATGCTGTTTGAGTTTTTGGCGTAGCTCGTCCCAGTTCATCCGTGTTTGGGTATTTTGCTGTAAATATTCACCGCGGGCTTCTTGCAATAACGCAATCGAATCAATTGGTAAAATCCCCTGATCCCACAGTGAGCCAGGGTAAGATTCATAATGACCGCGTTCTTTAGCCAAGTTGCACGAGGCTTCAATGGCAAAGTAGCTGATCGCTTCCATCGAGCTGTCGGCAAATTCTACTGCTTGTTCTGAACTATATGAGTAGCCTAGCTGATACAAGGCATCTTGAAAGCCCATCATACCAAGGCCAACTGGACGGTGCTTAAGGTTCGAGTTGCGTGCTTGTGGCACGGCGTAATAATTAATATCAATGACGTTGTCGAGCATACGCACAGCAGTCGTCACAGTGTGTTTGAGCTTAGCAAGGTTTAAGCCATGCTCGTCAATATGGGCGATTAAGTTAATACTGCCAAGATTACAGACGGCGATTTCATCGACCGAGGTGTTCAAGGTGATTTCTGTGCATAAATTAGAGCTGTGAACAACACCGGCATGTTGCTGCGGTGAGCGCAGGTTACATGCATCTTTAAAGGTAATCCAAGGGTGACCGGTTTCAAAGAGCATGCCGAGCATTTTACGCCAGAGCCCCGTAGCTGAAAGCGTTTTACTGCGAATCTCGCCGCGTTTGGCTTTTTCTTCATACGCCTCATAGGCTTCTTCGAAGGCACGGCCATACAGATCATGTAAGTTAGGGACTTCATCTGGGGAGAATAAGGTCCATTCTTTATCTTCAGATACTCGTTTTAAGAATAAGTCAGGCACCCAGTTGGCACTGTTCATATCATGGGTACGACGACGCTCATCACCGGTGTTTTTACGTAATTCGACAAACTCTTCGATGTCCAAGTGCCAGGTTTCAAGGTAAGCACATACTGCGCCTTTGCGCTTACCGCCTTGATTCACTGCAACGGCAGTATCATTGACGACCTTTAAAAAAGGCACTACACCTTGCGATTTACCATTGGTGCCTTTAATATGCGCACCCATTGCACGGACTGAGGTCCAGTCATTGCCCAGGCCGCCGGCCCATTTAGACAGTAGGGCGTTATCTTTGATGGCCCCATAAATATTCTCTAAATCGTCGGGTACATAAGTTAAATAACAGCTTGATAATTGTGAGCGTAAGGTTCCTGAGTTAAATAACGTCGGTGTTGAGCTCATGTAATCAAATGAGGACAGTAAATTATAAAACTCAATAGCGCGTGTGTTAGGGTCATCTTCATTTAAGGCCAGACCCATGGCAACCCGCATAAAAAACGCTTGGGGTAATTCAAAGCGTGTTTGCTTAACATGTAAAAAGTAACGGTCATATAAAGTCTGTAAGCTTAAATAAGTAAACTGTAAATCACGATCGGCTTGTAGGGCTTGGCCTAAGCGATTTAAATCAAACTGATGTAATTTTTCATCTAATAAGTGATGCTCGATGCCTTGCTCGATATAGGCTCTAAAATAGTTTGGGTAGAGCTCGGTGACTTCAGTATGGGTGGCATTTTCTGCAATGCCGGTAAAAGACAGTGCCTCAGTACGGAGTTGGTCCATAAGGAGGCGAGCGGTAACATAAGAGTAATTAGGCTCTTGTTCAACTAAGGGCCGTGCAGTCATGACTAAAGCATGTGTGACCTCATGAAGAGGCACACCATCAAATAAATTTCTTTCTATGTCATTTAAAATGAGGTTCGCATCAACATGGGCAAGGTCAGCACAGGCTTCAGTGACTAGTGTGTGTAAGCGAGCGAGGTCTAGAGGGGCTTGTGTGCCATCTTTTAAGGTGACATTCAGTGTGCTTTTAGGTGGCGTTGATTGGTTGATGGCTTCGGCACTTTGACGGGCTTTGCGATGTTCTTCACGATAGAGGACATAAGCACGTGCAACTTTATGCTCACCTGTTCTCATTAAAGTGAGTTCGACTTGGTCTTGGATATCTTCAATATGAATCGTGCCGCCTTGAGGCATACGGCGAATAAAGGTCTCGGTAATAACATCAGTCAGTTGTTGAGTAATATCGTGGATGCGGCTGGAGCCACTTGCTTCTTCACCTTCTACAGCAAGGAATGTTTTAGTCACGGCAACTTTGATTTTATCCGGATTATAGCCAACAATGTTGCCATTGCGGCGAATCACACGAAAATCAGGCATCTCTGGGCTGTCTGTCAGGTGGCTTTGCATTCGGGTTCCTTTTAAGTTTTAGTAGGTTTGATGTTTGGTTGTGTGTTTCTCTATATTTAAGAATATATTGTGCTTTTAAAATTGTCTATCCACTATATCTGGTATTTTTGTGCTGACATAGTCAAAATATAGACAAGGATTCTAATCGCCTTTTTAAGAAAAAAAAAGTCTTGACAGAGTAAAAAAAAATTATGCTGCGAAGCAGCGTTGCCTAGATATTTTATTCAAGTTAGCATGGATCGGTATTTTAAAAATTATTGATCTTGGTTTTTGATTGAATAGATTTAGGTTAGGGAGAGAAGATGTATGTCACATTTAATGCCAGCGTATAATCGTCAGCCGGTTGCTTTTACTAAAGGTGAAGGTGTTTGGTTGTGGGATGAGCAAGGGAAGAAATATTTAGATGGCCTGGCGGGGATTGCAGTGTGTAGTTTAGGGCATAGCCACCCGAAAATAACAGCGGTGCTACAACAGCAGGCAGCTCAATTAATGCATGTTTCGAATGGTTTTCAAATTCCAGAACAAGAGCAATTGGCAGGGCAGCTTGCTGAGCTTTCAGGTTTAGATCAAGCTTTTTTTGCAAATTCTGGAGCAGAGGCGAACGAAGCGGCAATTAAGATTGCGCGGCTTTTTGGCCAGAAAAAGGGCATTGACAACCCTGTTATCATTACCATGCAAAAAAGCTTTCATGGGCGGACGATGGCCTGTATTACGGCATCTGGGAATATTAATATTCAAAAAGGCTTTCAGCCATTGATGCCAGGATTTATCTATGCGCCGTTTGGTGACAGTGACGTCCTTGAAAAAATCGTTAAGGCGAATGCGAATGTTGTCGCGATTATGGCAGAGCCGGTGCAAGGTGAAGGCGGGGTGCATGTGCCGCCTGCTGATTTTCTTGATCAAATTCGTCGTATTTGTGATGACAATGACTTACTGATGATATTGGATGAAATTCAAAGTGGAGTGGGCCGTACGGGCAAGATGTTTGGCTTTCAGCACTCAAACAGTGTGCCGGATGTGATGACTCTAGCAAAGGCCTTAGGCAATGGTTTTCCGGTTGGAGCATGTTTGGCGCGTGGTAAAGCCGCTGATTTATTGACAGTCGGTACGCATGGTACCACCTATGGCGGCAACCCCTTGGCTTGTCGTGTTGCATCGATGGTATTGGAGACGATGATCAGCGATAAAGTTATCGAGAACGGGGCTGAAGTCGGGCATTACTTGCAAGAACAGCTGCGTGCTAAATTTGCTGGTAATGATAAGGTCGTTGATGTACGTGGCCAAGGGTTATTGATAGGCATTGAAATGCATAAACCTTGTGCAGCATTGCGTGCGGCGGCGATGGCAGAGGGTTTGGTCTTTAATGTCACGGCAGGAAATACGATTCGTTTAGCACCACCGTTGATTTTAACTAAAGCTGAAGCGGATTTGATGGTGTCGATTCTTGAAAAAATTATTGGTGAGTTTAACTAAATACGCCAGATAGCAGCGATTAAGACTGTTGACCTTTAGCACTTGCCTTTGTAGGCTGTAGGTTCAGGATGGTTTATTTATAATGGATGGAGGTGGGTATGGCCCGTATTTCTTTTTCCGCAGTAGGAAATAGCCCTTTGCAACGATTGTTGGGGCATAATCCGCGAATCAAAGAGAAGTGGTTGAGATTACAAAAGGAAATTGTTAAAGAAGGCCGCTTGAGCGAATCTTTAAAAGAGGAAGTGCGTCGTGTGCTTGCACATGATCATGGTTATGAGCTGGGTATGGCACGCGGGTTGCCAAGTGATGAGCATGATGATCCAAAGGTAAAGATGGCCGTTGAGCTGGCGCGTCAGGTCGCTTATGATCATCGCACAATTAATGATGATAATTTTCTTGAATTAAGTGAGTATTTCTCAGAGCCTGAAATCGCTGAACTATTTGCATTTATTTGTTTTATTTCAGCAACGCAGACTTTTGGCGCGATGATGAATCTTGGCCCACATTCTGTGCAGCCAGAAACCGGTCAAAATGAGGTGGCGGTCGAGATTCATAGTCATGGTGCGGTGCAGCGTCGTGGTCATGAAGCGGTTACCGCGACAACGTCGACAGCAGTGGCTGAGGAAGTGTTATAATTTGTAATAATTAAGATAATAACGTGATAGAAAGCCGCACTTATGCGGCTTTTTTTGTGCGTTATTGTTTGCTGGCAGGAGAGGCTATTGATAAGGCTTGTGGGTCTGTAGAAGGGGTGCTTTCACCTGTAGTAAAAATAAGGTAGAATCAGCCGCCTCTGCTTGATGAGCTGTGCAGGCTGCTACTTCTTCAAGGCTCTCTTCTAAATTTTCATAAAACTCTTCTGTGGCATCAAAAAAACAGTCGGTATCAGCGTCTTGCTCTTCAGCAATATCAATATGGCATTGTTGTGTATTATCATACACTAGTGTTGGAAAAGGCCGATATCGATAGACTGAAGTAAAAAGGGTCGAGCTTGTTGGCGCATATTCCGCTGTACTGTCAAATAGCATTAAGGATTGATCGCGTGAAATTGATTTTTTAATATTTTTTTGATGAACGTAGTTTTCAGGATGCAGTTTAATATCTAACTCTGAAAAAATATCTTTAATTCGATCAAACGTATACA
>LVCQ01000001.1 GCA_001644975.1 Piscirickettsiaceae bacterium NZ-RLO1 | reverse complement strand
TAATCTTGCTAAGCTCGCATGTGCAGTTATTGGTGATTATGCAACGGGACGTTGGCGTTGGCGATCTCATTTTAAGAAGGAAGGGCAGCATTTTTTACAAGAACATGGTGACCTTCTTGGTAAAGGTCAGCTAACATCTGCAGATAAGTGGCGTTTATTACAAGCAGTACGAGCATTACACTCACAGATTCATAGTTCAGAAGATTTTAGTGGCAATAGTTCGTTGAGTACAAGGTTAGTATTTTTAGAGGCAAAAATCTCTGAACAGCTTGAATTTGAATGTGAAGCGAAGTTTAAAGGAGTAGAGGCTGATCTACAAAGGGAGCTTGTAGGTGTAGCTACCTCTAAGGATGCGAAAGATCTCTTAGAGAAAGTGTGTACACTAGAAAAGCAAGTTGATCTTAGTCTGGCTGACATGGGTGGACCCTTTAGGGTAAGGTTGGCACTACTAGAGAGCGAGGTCATTGAAGCTATTGAGACGCTTGAGATAGCTGAGGTGGCAGAGAGTATTAGATTGGGAGAAGCGCTGAATGCCGCAGTTCTTGCAGAGTATGATCAAGTAGTAAAAGTCGAATCTGCAAGAGAAGCATTAATCATGCAAGTTGGGTTTGAAAAATTAGCAATGCAAGAACAGTGTCAGGCGCTTTCTGTAATGAATCGATAGAGTACCTACTTTAATCGATAGATCCTGAGTGTGGTGCGCAGGCCTTTTAAGCGGCGCATCACCCGAGCGAGGTGTACACGATTTCTAACGGATAGTGTGAGGGTGACGATAAAATAGCGCTCATCTGACTCATCACTGTGAATATGTTCGATATTTGAATCTGCATCGGCAATCTCTGTGGTAATACGTCCTAAAGCACCGCGGAAGTTGGACATTTCCACACGAACACGTGCACTAAAGTCAGCTGCGGTGCTGGGTGACCAATCAATTTGAATGCAATGCTCAGGATTGCGCTTTAAGGTTAGCAAGGCATTTTTACAGTGCGTTCTGTGTACGATAATACCGCGCCCAGCATTGAGACAACCGATGACTTCATCACCAGGAATTGGATAGCAGCACTTTGCAAAGCTGACGACCATCCCCTCTGTACCCTTGATCAATAAGGGGGCCGCAGGTTGAGCGGTTGCAAGAGCAGTATCTGTATTGTCTGTTTGCTGTAGATCAGCAGAGGGTGAGTGTAAGCAATGAATGTTCTGTGCAACCATATTCGCAGTGCGATGACCAATACCGATATCTGCATAGAGTTTATCTAAGCTTTCGTATTCCATTTTCCGCAGCAAGCTTTGCGATAGTGTGCTTTGTGACAAAGCATCCAGGTCTATACTGGCATGAGTGAGCGCACGTTCAAGTAATGCTTTGCCTAATTCAATGGCATCGAGTAGTTGCTGGTTCTTTAAGTGATGGCGAATATTACCACGGGCTTTACCGGTGACAACAAAACTTAGCCAGGCCGGGTTAGGGCGGGCGGCAGGGGCGGTAATAATTTCTACCGTTTGTCCTGTCATCAGTGGTGTGCTAAGTGGCATTAAGCGGTTATCAATTTTGCTGGCAATGCAGGCGTTGCCAATATGGGTATGCACAGCATAGGCAAAATCAACCGCAGTAGAGCCATTAGGCAGGGCAAAAATTTTGCCTTTGGGTGAGAAGATATACACCTCACCTGGGAATAAATCCCCTTTCATATCTTCAATAAATTCGAGAGAAGAGCCCGAATGCTCTTGAATTTCTTCAACGCCTTTGAGCCAACGCGCTGTGCTGGCTTCGATTTTGGTATTGCCTTCTTTATAGAGCCAGTGCGCGGCGATGCCAACCTCGGCAACTTGATGCATTTTCTTGGTACGAATTTGAATTTCTATGGGTACACCGTAAGGGCCGAATAAGGTTGTATGCAAGGACTGATAGCCATTGGCCTTCGGGATGGCGATATAGTCTTTAAAGCGCCCGGGGACGGGTTTATATAAAGCATGGGCAGAGCCAAGGGTGCGGTAACAGTTATCACGGTTATTAAGTAAGATACGGAAGGCATAAACATCCATGACTTCATTAAATGAGAGACCCTTGTTCAGCATTTTTTTGTAAATGCTGTAATAGTGTTTTTCGCGGCCAGAGAGCTTAATGTAATCGATTTGATGTTTTTTGAGATGTTCTTTGAGCTCTTCTTCGATTTTCTCAATAATTTTGTGGCGGTTGCCGCGTGCCTTGTGCACTGAGTCGCGAATGGTGCGATAGCGCATTGGGTACATTGATTGGAAGCCTAAGTCCTCGAACTCAAGGCGGATATTGTGCATACCTAAACGATGAGCGATAGGGGCATAGATATCGAGAGTTTCCCGAGCGATGCGGCGTTTTTTGCTGGGGGGTAAGGCGCCTAAGGTGCGCATATTATGTAACCGATCAGCAAGCTTAACGAGAATTACCCGGACGTCCTTGACCATCGCTAGCATCATTTTACGGAAGTTTTCCGCTTGTTGTTCAATTTTACTGCGAAAGCTAATTTGTTTGAGCTTAGTGACGCCATCAATGAGATTGGCCACTTCATCACCAAACAGCTTAGCAATATCTTCTTTAGTGACCTCAGTGTCTTCGATGACATCATGCATCAGGGCGGCCATAATAGTTTGGGCGTCCATTTTCATTGAAGCGAGAATACGGGCAACTTCAATGGGATGACAGATATAAGGCTCACCAGAGCGACGCACTTGGCCGTCATGGGCGCGAAAAGCAACCAAAAAGGCCTGACAGACTTGAATGACATCGTCATGCTCAAGGTAGGCTTTGATTTCATCACGTAAATCAGTAAAAAGGAACATCTTTAACTCTTTCTAGCTGATTTATTACTCGTCTTCGTTCAGGATGTCGCGAGTGACCTTGCCCTCGGCAATTTCACGTAAGGCCATGACGGTTGGCTTGTCATTTTCCCATGTTAATGTTGCCTCTGAGCCATAAGACAATTGACGAGCTCGTTTGGCAGCGACTAAAACAAGTTGGAAGCGGTTATCAACTCGAGTTAAACAATCTTCAACGGTAACGCGGGCCATAAAAATACCTCAATAACAAATTCACTGGTAAAGTGTATAGATTGTACCTACTTCTTTATCTTAAGCCAAGAGCTCTTCGATGAGGAGGTGGTAGGTTATTTTTTGTTTTTCAACTTTTAAACGTTTAGCCTGAACAATTGCAGTCAGTTCTTTCAGTGCTTGGTCAAAGTCATCATTGATAATTAAGTAATCATATTCACTAAAGTGTCGCATTTCTTCATGGGCTTCATGCAGGCGTTTATTAATGACTTCAGCGCTGTCTTGGCCACGGCCAGTAAGGCGTTCTTGTAGCGCTTGGCGGGATGGTGGCAGGATAAAAATGCTGATGCTTTCAGGCATTAGTTTGCGTACTTGTGCACCGCCTTGCCAGTCGATTTCAAGAATAATATCGAGGCCTCGATCAAGCTGCTCTTGAATATGGGCGTGGCTAGTACCGTAATCATTACCAAAAACACTGGCATGTTCTAGAAACTGGCCTTTTTGAATAAGCGACTGAAATTGCTCTTTGCTTACAAAATGATAATGAGAGCCGTTAATTTCACCGTGACGCATTGGGCGTGTCGTATGTGATACAGAGACGTTAATCCTTGTTAGTGTATTTGTGAGTGCTTTTACTAAGCTGGTTTTACCTGCTCCTGACGGGGCGGAGAATATGTACAGTGTACCTTTAGTTGTGCTCATTGAGTTAGATTACCTGACTTTATTTAATGTAATTTAATTTTTATTCGATATTTTGAATTTGTTCGCGCATTTTCTCGACAATGACTTTAAGCTCAACAACCGCTTGAGTTGCTAGACTGTGCTGCGATTTTGAGCCGAGGGTATTACATTCACGATTAAGCTCTTGCATCAGAAAGTCTAAGCGTCGACCCGTGGTGCCGCCTTGATTTAATACGCGTCGTGTTTCTTTTATATGTGTGTGTAAGCGTTCAACTTCTTCGCTGATATCAAGTTTTTGTGCCCAGAAGAGTAGCTCTTGCTCTAGGCGTTCTGAGTTTGTTGATTGATTAATTTCCGCTAAACGTTCATTCATTTTTGTGCGTAGGTGGATTAGGTTTTCTGGTGCTGCTTCTGCTACTTGCTTAATTAATGGTGTCATAGAGTCTAGGTGGTCGAGCAAGAATGTTTTTAATTCAGCGCCTTCGCGTTTGCGACAGGCGTTAAATTCTGTGAGGGCATTTTCTAATGCAAGAAGTGCGGCGGGCTTGATCTGGTTAAGGTCATCTTGTTGCTGTTCAAGTACACCTGGCCACGCGAGCAATTCGAGTGGGTTGGCAGGGGCAAACGTCGTTTGCTCTTGCTTAGCGTCGGTTATCGCATTGAGTTGGCTTAGGGCTGAGAGTAAAGAAGTCGTGAGTGTTTGGTTAATGGTAAATGCGGCATTATTTGATGGGTTGTCCACCTGATAGCGTAAACTAACTTCAAGTTTGCCACGTGCCACTTGCTTTTTAACTATGTCGCGTAAAGCTGGCTCGAGGTCACGAAAAGCATCGGGAAGCTTGGGTTGGATTTCCAAATAGCGATGATTGACGGCGCGGACTTCCCAGGTTAGTTGGCAGGGTGCCGTTTTGTGTTCATAACGTGCAAAGGCGGTCATGCTATAAATTTTAGTCATTATTCTATTAATCCTCTCTTGCCCTTCTTACCCTGGCGTTAAATGGGTTATAATACCTCTTTCATTTTTTTTAGGAAAGGTAGTTATGCGTCCGAGTGGTCGAAAGCAAGATGAATTGCGGGAAATCCGCATTACCCGTAATTATACCAAGCATGCTGAAGGGTCAGTGTTAGTTGAGTATGGTGAGACAAAAGTGTTATGTAATGCCAGTGCGGTGAATGGTGTGCCACGCTTTTTGAAAGGTCAGGGTCAAGGTTGGGTGACAGCAGAGTATGGTATGCTTCCACGTGCGACAACTCAGCGTACTGATCGTGAGGCAGCACGTGGTAAGCAAACGGGGCGGACTCAAGAAATTCAACGTTTAATTGGTCGCTCGTTGCGTGCGGCAGTGGATATGAAAGCATTGGGTGAGAATACTATTCATATTGATTGTGATGTGATTCAAGCAGATGGCGGTACGCGCACGGCCTCCATTACTGGTGCCTGTGTCGCGATGGCCGATGCAATTCGTCATTTGTATGAGCGTAATCGTTTGAAATCAAATCCATTAAAAAATCTTGTCGCCTCTGTCTCCGTTGGTATTTATAAGGGAGAGCCAGTATTAGATCTGGACTATGCTGAGGACTCTAATGCTGAAACGGATATGAATATCATTATGAATGATGAGAATCATTTTATTGAAGTACAGGGGACAGCAGAAGGTGCTGCCTTTAGTGCGGATGAATTGCAGTCTATGCTTAAATTAGGTCAGCATGGCATTGAGCAGTTAATTAGTATGCAGAAAAAAGCCTTGGATCTACCTACGCTGCGAGCCAAGGAGTGCAAAGCACGAGGTGAGTAGGCCGAGGTAGGTGAGGATTTTTAGCAGAGCGGAGTTGCGGAAGACCGTAAGGTCTGTAGCAAGCGTAACGAGTGTCTAAAAATCTTTACGAGCCGTAGCGCCATTTGAGAGCAGGGTATGTAGTGGCCGATTCAAGGCACGTAATGCCCTGTGACGAGGGCAGCCGAGGGTTTATAGTCGTCGCGTTTTGCTCGGCGATTTTGCATCATTGGAGGTGCAAAATACCTACCGAGGTAGCGACGCTTACGTTTCTTAAGCTTAATTCAATTTAATACGACATTTAATGTGCTAGATAGATTGTTAACTATTAACTTTATTAACTTTCGCTTTGTGTGCGTTTCACTGGAGTGGGGCGCCCGTTCTCATCAATAGAGACATAAGTAAAAACTCCCTTAGTCACCAATAAGTCTTCATCGCTTAAATGACGATAGACCCAGACTTCGACATTGATTTTCATGGATGTGCGACCAATATGGGCGACCTGTGCATAGCAAGAGACGGTATCACCGACATGCACCGGGTTTAAGAAAGTCAGTGAATCAATCGCGATGGTTGTTGTGCGTGTGTTCGCTGTTTTTTTAGCAATAATACCGCCACCTAAGTCCATTTGTGAGAGAATCCAGCCGCCAAAAATATCGCCATTTGCATTCGTATCTGCAGGCATGGCGATGGTGCGCATAACGAGCGCGCCTTGAGATTTAACTAAGCTTGTTTCACCCATGATTAGCTCCTGAAGTTTGACTGTTTTTTGTAAAATTTAGGCTTATTTTAGTGTTATTATGGAGGGGTTAGCATCTAAAAGAAAGATATAATATTAGCGATATAACTATTAGAAATATACTTGGAATATATTTAGAGAGTATAGAATATAGAGGTAGGTGTTTTTTTGATCAATCACGCATTGCATTTAACGTGTTTAAAAGGAGTGGGGCCTAAACTATTAGGGAAACTTCAGCAACTTGGAATTGACTCACTCACTGATTTGTTCTTACACCTACCTTTTCGTTATGAAGATCATACACGCCTAACTTCTGCGGCAGATATGATTCCGGGTGAGTTTGTTGTCGTCTTTGGTCAAGTGAGTTCTAGTCAGGCTTTAAGAAAAGGTGGGCTGGTTGCACAGTTAGTAACTGAGCAGAGTACAAGTGAAATTGCTATTTGCTTTTTTAAGGCATTTGGTCGTGTACACAGTGTATTTAGCCAAGGGCAATGGGTATTGTGTGCGGGTATTTTAAGAGAAAATGACTTTGGTTATGAACTGGTGCACCCGGAATGGAAAAGTGCAAATAATGGTCAGTTGCCGGCGCTAGAAACCCACTTACGACCTGTCTATCGTAGTTGTGAAGGTCTTTCTCAGGCAAGTCTGCGTCGCATCATGATCCAAGGACTGATGTTGTTGCAACAAGGTCATATTCATTGCTCAGGCTTATATTCTTTATATAGTGAAAAACTAAGCATATGCTTGCCTGATTTAGTTGATGCAATTTTATATTTACATAGGCCAGATGCTCACTGTGATAAAAAAGCGTTGGAAGAGCGTTATCATCCTGCTTGGCAAGCGCTGTTGGTTGATGAGTTACTTACGCATCAATTAAGTTTGCATCATGCGCGTTGTGAGTTGGATCAGCAGCAGGCTCAAGTTATTGCCTACTGTAAGCAGCAAGAGCAACAGTTTTTAGAGAATTTACCTTTTAACTTAACGCAAGCGCAGTCTCGAGTGAGCCAGGAAATCTATGATGACCTTGCACGGTCTCGGCCGATGCAACGCCTTGTCCAAGGGGATGTGGGGGCAGGTAAAACAGTGATTGCCGTATTGGCGGCTTTAGCGGCGGTAAAGTATGGTCAAGTGGCAGTGTTAGCGCCTTTGGAGGTGCTGGCAACCCAGCACTATCAGACATTGCAGTGTTGGTTGATGCCTTTTGGAATAAGCACTGTTTTGTTATCTGGTCGCTTAAAAAAGCAAGCGCGTGAGCAAGTATTGCGTGATATTAAGAGTGGAGAGAGTCAAGTCATTGTGGGAACGCATGCACTATTACAAGATGATGTGCAGTATGCGGGCCTTAGTTTAGTGATTATTGATGAACAACATCGTTTTGGTGTCGAACAGCGCAGCTTATTAAGCCAGCAGGCGAGTAAAAAAGGGAAAATGCCGCATCAGCTTTTTATGACAGCAACCCCGATTCCGCGAACGTTGGCGATGACTCTTTATGCTGATTTGGATGTGTCGTTATTAGATGAAGTGCCAAAAGGCCGCCGTCCGATAAAAACCATTGCTCTTGCTAATCAACGTCGTCATGAAGTGATTGCACGCGTTAGAGAAAATTGTATGAATGGGCAGCAGGCGTATTGGGTCTGTACTTTAATTGAAGCGTCTGAAAACTCTCTAGGCTTAGAAAGTCCTCGGTTGCCAGGACAGGCTGCACAAGCGCTAAAAAAAATATTAGATAAAGAATTGCCAGGATTAAAAGTGGGCTTGGTGCATGGGCGGCTGAGCGCGAATGAGAAAAATCAGCTGCTTACTGATTTTAAAGAACATAAACTAGATGTGCTAGTTGCAACCACAGTGATTGAAGTGGGGGTGGATGTGCCGAATGCCAGTTTGATGGTGATTGAAAACCCTGAGCGTTTGGGCTTGGCTCAGTTACATCAGTTGCGTGGACGTGTTGGGCGTGGTTCGGTGCAAAGTTATTGTGTGCTTATGTACCAAGCGCCACTTTCAGAGCAAGGTTATCAGCGTTTGGATGTATTGCGTGAGAGCAGCGATGGCTTTTATATTGCTGAGCAGGATCTATTATTACGAGGTCCGGGTGATTTATTAGGGGCGAGGCAAACAGGAGACCTTGCCTTTCGCTTTGTTGATTTAAGACGTGATGACTATTTGGTGCGGTTTATTAAGGGTCATGATATTGACTTTTCAAAGATTATTAAGACAAAAGAGTTGCGCGCTGCAAAAGAACGCTGGTTGTCGAATAAAAGCGATGCAGCATTAATGTAGTGGTTTTTTTCTTCTTGTGATCTTTTAGTTCGCAAGCTAAGATGGAACAGCTTAAAAAAATTAGAGTTATTTTATTTTTAATTTTGCGCTGCATGATTTCGGCGTGGAAATTTAGGGAAAATGTATGATAAGAAGTATTCATGCCGTCGTTCGTCCTGTTGAGATGCGTGACTTACCCAAACTCTGCCATTTGGCAGAAGTCTCAGGCGTTGGCTTAACGACCTTACCGGTTAATGAGGAATTACTACAACAACGGATTGCAAGCTCGGTACAAAGCTTAAATAATAAAGAGCCTAATTATCGTGAAGGGGATTACTTATTTGTTTTGGAAGACCTGGAGTCTCAACAGATTGTTGGTACCAGTGGCATTTATTCATGTGTGGGGCATGGTTTGCCATGTTATCACTATCGTTTGACGACATTAGCTAAATCGTGTGAGGCATTGGGGCTGTATAAAGAGCTAAAAGCACTATCATTGTCTAATGATTATCATGGTGCCTCTGAGATAGGCACACTATTTTTACATCCAGATTTCCGTGCGCATAAAAATGGGCATTTGCTCTCACGTTCGCGGTTTTTATTTATGGCGCAATTTCCAGATCGTTTTGATGATACTGTGATCGCCGAGATGCGTGGTGTATCCAGCACGGATGGCTATTCACCATTTTGGGAAGGTCTCGGTGCTAATTTTTTTGACCTAGAGTTTAAACAAGCTGATTATCTAACAGGCATAGGTAATAAACAGTTTATTTCTGATATGGTGCCGCGTCACCCTATTTATACTGAATTGCTGCCTGAAAGTGCACGTGACGTAATTGGTCAGGTTCATCAAGATACTGCCCCAGCCTTAACGTTACTGCAAAAAGAAGGATTTGTTTATAAGGGCTATGTTGATATTTTTGATGCAGGCCCAACTGTTGAAGCTCAGTTAAAGTACATTCGTTCGGTTCGTAAAAGCATGGCGGCGGTATTTAAAGGTCATACTGACGAAGAGTCTGGAGAGCTTGTTATTGTCAGTAATTGCTCATTAGGCTTTAGATCATGTGTAACACGTATGCTGATAAAGCACGATCAGGCATATTTATCTGATGAGGCTGTTGACGTATTGCAGTTTCGGCCAGGTGATCAGTTACGTTATATTTTATTAGATGTAAAAAAAGAGGAGGAGTCATGAGTCACTATATTAATGGGGAATGGTACCCAGGTGCAGGTGAGCTATTTCAGTCAATTGACCCAAGCTATAATAAAGAGGTTTGGCAAGGCAAAGCGGCGACTGCGGGTGAGGTTGATCAAGCGGTGCAAGCGGCTAGAATTGCGTTTATTGAGTGGTCAGCAACAGGGTTTAGCGCGCGTTTAAAAGTGTTGCAAGCATTTACTGAGTTAGTAAAAGCAAACCAAGAATTGTTAGCTAAGACGATTGCTGAGGAAACGGGCAAGCCACTATGGGAAACACTGACAGAAGCGGGTGCGATGGCAGGCAAGTTAGCGATTTCTTTACAGGCTTATGAAGAGCGTACAGGGCTAAAAGAGTCTGAGGTTGCAGGTGCTCGAGCGATGTTACGTCACAAACCTCACGGTGTGGTTGCGGTGTTTGGTCCTTATAATTTTCCTGGTCATTTGCCGAATGGGCATATTATTCCAGCACTACTTGCTGGCAATACCCTTGTATTTAAACCCAGTGAGCTAACGCCGAAAACAGCAGAAGAAATGGTTAAGTTGTGGCAACAAGCCGGGTTACCTGCAGGTGTATTAAATTTGGTGCAAGGCTTAAAAGTAACCGGTCAAGCCTTAGCCTGTCATGCACAAATTGATGGCTTATTTTTTACGGGTAGTTCGACGACTGGGCGCATACTGCATGAGCAATACGGTGGGCAGCCAGGAAAAATATTAGCATTAGAAATGGGTGGGAATAATCCATTGATTGTCACTGAGGCTAAAAATCCACAGGCAGCTGTGTATCACACCATTCAATCCGCTTATATTTCAGCAGGGCAGCGCTGTACTTGCGCACGGCGTTTGATTGTGCCGGCCGGTCGTGAAGGTGATGAGTTTATTAATACGCTTGCTGTTTCAGTTGCCGCTATTAAAGTGGCTGAGTATGATGCAGAAGATCAGCCATTTATGGGATCAATGATCTCGCAGCAGGCGGCACAGCAGTTATTATCAGTACAAGAGCATTTGATTAAGCAAGGGGCAAAGCCGCTTGTTGAAATGAAATTATTAAAAGAAAATAGCGGCTTAGTTAGCCCTGGTTTGATAGATGTCACTGGATTAGAGTTAGCTGACGAAGAGCATTTTGGGCCATTGTTAAAGGTGATTCGCGTGAAGAATTTTGATGAGGCTGTTGATGTTGCGAATGATACTGCGTTTGGCCTTTCCGCGGGTATTTTGTCAGATAATAAGGCGTTATATGAAAGGTTCTTGAGTTTAAGTCGTGCGGGTATTGTTAATTGGAATCGGCCATTAACAGGAGCAAGCTCTGCCTCGCCATTTGGTGGTGTCGGTGATAGTGGCAACCATCGTGCCAGTGCATATTATGCGGCAGATTATTGTGCTTATCCTGTTGCTAGTTTAGAGGCTGAAACTTTAGTGTTACCTACAGCGCTGAGCCCCGGCTTGACAATTAAGTCATGCTAAATTGAGATGATCTATATTAAGGTTAAATAGGTTAAGTAGGTTAAATGAATGTATATGATCGGCTGTTAGATGCAGCCGATTTTTTTTATTTCATTGTTTTATATTTTATTATTAATTTGTGTTGTTTTTATCTTGTTGTGTGAGGATAGTATGCAAGCATTTGAAGTGAATTTTGACGGTATTGTCGGTCCGTCACATAACTATGGTGCCTTATCTTTTGGTAATGTAGCATCGATTGCAAGCGGCAGTGGTGTATCGCAGCCAAAGCAGGCAGCATTGCAAGGCTTAAAAAAAATGAAAGCACTGCATGATTTGGGGCTGAAGCAGGCGGTACTCCCCCCGCATGATCGCCCTCATATTTCGACATTAAGACAATTAGGGTTTACAGGCTCTGATGGGGAGGTATTAGTACAGGCGGCGACAGTAGCGCCTGAAGTATTTGCAGCTTGCTGCTCAGCCTCGAGTATGTGGACGGCAAATGCGGCAACAGTGTCGCCAAGTGCAGATAGTTTAGACGCAAAAGTGCACTTTACTCCGGCGAATTTAAGCAATAAGTTTCATCGTTCTATTGAGCATTCAACAACTGGGCGTGCTTTGAAAGCAATTTTTAGTGATGCACGTTATTTTCACCATCATGATGCCTTACCATTGAATGATTATTTCGGTGATGAAGGAGCGGCGAACCATACGCGTTTTTGTCAAGATTATAATGATCCCGGGGTGCAATTTTTTGTCTTTGGTCGTTATGGTTTTAAACAAAGCTCATTCACAGCAGCAAAATTTCCCGCGCGCCAAAGCTATGAAGCGTCAGCGGCAATTAGTCGTTTGCACCAGTTAAATGCGGATAAAGTTGTTTTTGCTCAGCAACACCCTGATATGATTGATGCTGGAGTTTTTCATAACGACGTTATTTCCGTTGGCAATAAAAATGTCATTTTGTACCATGAAAATGCCTTTGTAGATACAGATCTAGTGATTGAAGCCTTAAAAAGTAAATTCTTAGGTGAAAAATTTTACTCAGTTAAAGTTAAAAATAATGAAGTTAGTGTGAATGATGCGGTTAAAAGTTATTTATTTAATAGCCAGCTGGTGAGTGTGAGTCATGATCAAATGATTATTATTGCCCCACAAGAGTGCTATGAAAATAAAGCAGTGCATCAATGGTTGATGCGTGCAGTTGAAGCGGATAACCCCATTCGTGATGTGAAATTTTTTGACTTAAAACAAAGTATGAAAAATGGCGGTGGGCCAGCGTGTTTGCGCCTGCGTGTTGTGTTAACAGAGCAAGAGCTTGCTGCAATGAACTCATCTGTGCTGTTAACAGACGAGCTTTATCAGACATTGGTTCAGTGGGTAGAGCGCCACTATCGTGATGAATTAGTCACTGATAACTTACAAGAGGTAAAGTTGCTTGAAGAGTCATATGTTGCGCTTAATGAATTAACGGAAATTTTAAATTTAGGTGCTATTTATTCGTTTCAAAGATAGTGTGATCAATATAAATAGTAGCATTACTTGGCCTCATAGATTCGCCGAGGCCAGTTTTTCATTTAATTTATGGTTGGGCTGGGGTTTTGTACCTTCATGCAATGGCCAATCTGAATAATAGTATTTTCTGTTTTTGTATAGCGTTTAGATTGTTGATGGAATTGATTAAATAAGCTGATACTCGACTCTTGTGACCCTTTAGTACGTAATAGCGAGTTTCTTTCATCACGCAGTTCTAGTATGAGTCGAATATCGCAAGGGTAAATTGTGTCTAATTGCTGCGAATCAGCTAATTTGTACATATCTGCCATTGTTTTCGTTGTCCCCCACCAGACCTCGGATTTGCCGATGCTATTTTTGTATCCTGTTTTAACTATTGCGTCAAAACTTTCTTTGGACAGGGAGTGACGGGTTTCTTGTTTGGTCACTAGGCGATTAAATTTTATGAGACCTTCGAATGATAGAGAGGAAGAACAATAAATCTGTTTGATTTTTTCTCTATATTGTTCAGGATTCTTTAAATCTAGTTGCTTTAACTGTTTTGCCAGTGTTTGGACTTTAGTTTTATTGTTCTCGATTAAAAAAAGGTGATTTAACTCATGCTCAATCGTTTGTATGAGCTGATCGCTGGGTGTTAGGGAGGGAGTTACCTTTATTTCAAAGGTTCTAAGCACTGGGCGATGATCACTTGGGCTAAAGCCATCTTTATTAGTAACGCGAAGTATCTTTGGTTGAACGATTGAATTTTTGATGAGTCCTTTTGTGTCGCGTAAGCCAATATTATCCAAAACACCAGCATCAGGGGAGTTGCCACGGATTGTTTTGTATTTGGTTGTGCCTTCTTCTGATTGTTGGTGATAGCTAAAGCAGCCGGGGGACTGAAATTCAATATTATATTGGCTTGTTAGAGGGGTTCTTCCTGCAGTGAGTGGGTCTCTTTCTTTAATCAATTGACCTTCTAATTGTGCTTGGCCCACTCTATCATTACTATGTCTACGTAGG
Source organism: Piscirickettsiaceae bacterium NZ-RLO1 (assembly GCA_001644975.1). GTDB lineage: Bacteria > Pseudomonadota > Gammaproteobacteria > Piscirickettsiales > Piscirickettsiaceae > Piscirickettsia. The sequence continues at coordinate 44,518 of LVCQ01000001.1, read as the reverse complement.
TTGCTTCTATGAATATCAGGGCTTAAACGTTCATTAAGATCGCCCATAAAAATAATAGTATCTAATGCTTTTTCACCAATTGCATTCATGAGAGAATCTATTTCTCTTTGTCTTTTTTCAGCGCTATTGGAATCTAAATGAGCACCAATGATACCGATCTTTTGGTCACCAATTTTAAGTACAGCGTATTGGCCGCCTTTATTGAGACCATCTTTTTCTTGGCCTGGAGGGGTGACGTGATCGATTGATGCTTCAATACCTGGCTTGACCAAAATACCAAGGTGGGTTTTAGCAGGATTTAAAATATTTGATATGCCATCTACACCATCACCGCCTAATTTCACAGGTAAGGGGTTAACTTTGGTGAAAACTGAAAAAGAGGTTTGATAGAGCAAGCGATGACCTTGCCTTTTGGTGAGGCGCTCAGAAAGTGTTTCACCTTCTAGATTTGACTCTTTCGCTTCTTGGGCGCTGATTAAGATAATATCAGCTTTTTCTTTATCAATTTGATCTGATAATTGTTGAATACATGAGCCATGAATTTGGTTGTTGCCCATATTCCAAGTCAATGCTGATATTTTATAATCTGGCAATTTTACTTTCCTGTTTTTATATGAAATATATTAGATAAATGGTTTGAATTAAATATTATTAAATTTTAAGTAAATTTTTTTATGATTTTTTAGGTGTTGTTGCTTTTGAATGGCGATTATAGCCTAGTTAAGTAGCTGCAGAAAAGTTATTTTTTTGTTAATTTTCAGTAAATTTTTTATTTTTGATTATATTTATCAATATCTTCAGGTTTTATCTCTGGGAACTGTTTATGGAAAAATTCAGGGAGTAAGTGAATACCAAATTTTTTACCTAGCATAATAATTAATGGTAAAGTAATCACGCTGCCAGGCAACACTAAAAAAGTTCCTAGACCAAGTGTTTTTAGGAGTTGACGAAACTGTTCATTGGCATGCTTCATTTCTTCTTTGGTGGCTTTGCCGGTAAGATAAAGTGCATATGTTTCCAGCATTTGTCTGTTCTCTTTTGTCTCATGACTTAATGCTGTTTGGATTTTTGCTAAAGCAATTTTAGCGTCTTTGCCAAGTGAATTAACATTGTTGAGAATGTTTTTTATAGATTGCTTCATGTGGTATTTCTTATATTTTGATCGCATTGCTAAAGATTGTAGCAGACTAGAATCTAGAATAAACTAAGTAAGCAGTGTTTTCTGGGTTTTATTGGCTCTATTTTTTAATAAAACGATATTCATCTGGCTAGAAAATAATCATCTGTGTACCTTATTTAAGTCGTGGAAGTAGTGAGAAGGGGGTGCGTTGAATATCACCTTGGTGGATGGTGAGCAGGCTATCTTCTTCTATGCTGATCCAATGCTCTTGGTCATCTAGAGGCTCTGATAGGATGAGAGTCGCGCCTTTGCCTTGAATGAATTGACATATTCCTAGCTCATCGACATAAACAGATTCACCGCTTCGATAAAATAAAGTAGGTGATTGTTGATCATTTGAATGGCGTAATGCGTAGAGTGTTGCACCATCGGTAATGCAAATTGTCATTCGTGCAGGTAAATGAACGCTATGTTGTTTGAGTAAAGAATGTAATTGGTTAATAGATGTTTGAATTGCTGCAATTGGATTACTTGCCAAGCCATTGCTTAGCATTAAATAAAATAAGGCCTCGCTATCGGTATTGCCTTCTTTGTACATGTAGTAATCACTGTTGATGAGAGACTCTAAGTCTTTGCGAATGATAGGAAATCCTCCGATATCGCCATTATGCATAAATAGCCAATTTTGGTAGCGAAAGGGGTGGCTATTTTGACGAGAAGCGGATGCATTGCCTGTTGAAGCACGTACATGTGAAAAAAAAAGAGGTGAAGAAATATGGTGCGCAATTTCTTGTAAGTTCGTATCATTCCAAGCGGGGTAGAGGTCGCGGTAAAGGCCAGGTTGCTTATGTTGGCTATACCAACCAATGCCAAAGCCATCGCCATGGGTTGTAATATTACCGCCACTTGAAATACTTTGGTTGATAAGAGAGTTGATTGGTTTAGTAATGAGTGTATCTAAATAAATTTCAGGACCTTGATAAGCCAGCCAGCGGCACATAGTGATCTCCCGTGAGTTAAATTAATTGTTTTATTTTAAATATACCTTAAGATTAATAAATTATGTGAGTTAGGTGAAAATTTATTAAAGTTATTCTGTATTTATGTAACGGTTTATAATTGCGTAATTGTACGGATATTTAAGCTTTTGTTTTATGTGTAAACTGTCAAGTATTAATTTGATTTATATTAGTTTTATTGATTAAGTGGAGAGATATTTTTACTATTATACTCGAGTCGAGTGTGGAGCTGTTTGTTAATTAATTGGCTCTAAATAATTAATAAAAATACTGCGTAAATTTATGAAAATTAATCATCAGCCCGGTGGCATAATGTTGATAATGAATAATCATGGTGAAGTGATGACAAGTTACTCACACATGATGAGTTTTTTTTCAAATTATGGCGAAAAAGTAAAGATTGAGAATCAGCGTATCTTAAATGATAATAAACTGCTATTTAGTAATAGGGTGAGTGAGGTGCGTTATCGACCCTGTCTTATTATTGATGTAAAAGATGCTTTATCAGTCTGTTCTGGTGTGTTTCATCAAGTAAAAAATGAACTCGGAGTTGTTGTTGCAAGCTCTCTTAATGTGATGATATACGATTATAAATCAATGTCAGATGAGGATATTATTCATATTTTAAAGTCGGTTAAAAAACATCCAAAACTATCTTTAATAGAAAGCAAGATACTTTTTTTAAAAGTGGTAATGAAAGGAATAAAGTGTCGCCATATTGAGTCCTTACTTAAAGTGTCCGGAAGTACGGTGTATACGTATTGTATGAATATTAAATCAAAAGCAAATATTTTTAGTTTTAAAGGACAGTCCGTAATTCAAGAATTAGAAAAGAGTCAATTTTTTAGTGATATTTCCATGAAGATAAATATAGATTTCTATAATATTAATAATGGAGCAAATGAGAAAAATGTTTGCCAAGTGTATAGCCTAGCTTAAATAAGTTAGGACAATTTATTTTGTGTTTAATGTTTTTAATATGATCTTGCGCAGTGCGGTTTGAAATATTTAGCTTTTTTGATATCTCAGTTGAACTAAAGCCTTGTATGAGTAAATTAACACACTCTACTTCTCTTACTGACAAGTCTAAGCCTGTAGATAATGGCACTTCTCCATTAATATTTGTCATTGTTTGGTAGCAATTGAAAATAGAGATACCAAAAATTCCAACGACTTTATCGCGTTCTTTATTATAAATGGGAGATTTAATTGAATAAGCAATCTGTTTATTACTTTTATAGTTAGCTAATTTTTCTATTACCATGATTGTTTGGTTACTATTCATTACTAATTGATCGTTGCTTATTAAAGGCTTTGCGGTTGATGCCCAGGGTGAGTCGAAATCTGTTAGGCCAATAATGCTTTTTCCTGCATAATTATTAAGCGCTGGATTAGCGAAAATATATTGGCTATTTTCATCTTTGCAATAAACAGGGTAAGGGATACTATCGATTATAGTATAAATGTTTAGAGTACTTTTAAATATAGCGTGAATATCGATACTAAGGATAAAAGATGGACTTTGGCTCTTTGAGTTATGAATAAGTGTTAAATTTAAGAATGAATTTTTTTTAGCTATTTTTAACTTTCCTTTTTTTATAGATAAATTATTTTCTATACCAAAATATAGTAGAACATCAATAATGTTTTTATTAATTAGATGATAGTAGTGACTGTTGTTAAATAGTGCTGAGCTACTTGGGCTAATATCAAGAATATAGCCATCTAGTGTTAAATGAAATAGTGCCAGATCCATTTGTTTGGTATATTGTACTAGATGTTGATAGATAGTAGTATTTAATTGCAGCATTTTTAAATTTGATCTAAATCAAAGAACAGTGATGGAGCTTGCCTAAGGCATAGCCTAGTTCAACTTGAGTTCGGCATTTAAACTTTGCTTTAATCATAGCAATATGATTCTCAACTGTACGCTTAGATATTCCTATAGTGGTTGCTATTTTTTCAGGAGATTTTCCGAGTGTAAGCCAGTGAATACACTCTAACTCACGAGAGCTTAGTTTAAGTGATCTCGATGGTGGTATTATTTTTGTTGGTATAGAAAAGTTAAGTGTGCCAATAACTTTATTAGATTGATCTTTTAACGCGAGCTTTGTACTGATAAAGATATTGACTAACTGACTTACACATAAGGTAGATTCTGTTACTACCAAGTAGGAATTTTCTCTTGCTATTGCATCATTTTTTGCAAAATAGCCTGCATCATTTGACCAAATTAAATCATAATCGGTAGAGCCTATAATATTTTTTCCAGCAAGTTGATTTGTGACTTTGTTCGCGTAGATAAAGTAACCTGATAAATTTTTAATATATACAGGGTAGGGTTTTCCTTTGAATAATTTATTAATATTGATAGTTTCTTTATTATTTTGATGGTTAATGTGTCGTCCAGAAAGCAGCCAGCTACTGATTTTTTGGCTGTCACAGATCAACCCATTGAGCTGCCAATGGATTGACCCATGCTCTATGAAAGTTGTGCTTTTTATTGCTGTGATATCAGTGATGGTCTGGGGTATGGGGTTTTCTATATCATGTTCTTGACATAGTTCAAAAAAATTTTTAGCTGAAATATTACCTGGATATTTAATTTTAAATATATCAAGAAAAAGAGAATTATAGTCTTCTATATTGCCAGAACAGCTTAATTTTACTCTTATTAATTGGTTATTATCAATAAAATTTGATATATGCTTGTAGTATTTTTTAGGCAAATAACCGGATAAGTCCACTTTAATAAACTCATTTTACACTATTTTTAGTGTTGTTATAATAATGCTTTTAAATTAAAGCTAACCTTAAAATCCAAGCTCATAAACTTTACCTTAATTGAAGTAAAGCTACAATATATTTTTGTAACTTTATGTTTTATAAATTTATATTTTACTTTGTTTATTATTGATAAGTTAATGGTTGTGCTATAAATATAATAATAAGAACTTGTTGATTTTTATATAAATAATACAGGTAAAGCGTATATGCCGAGACATCAACTGCTAGAGAAAATGAATGGAGAAAAAATATTAGATTTTGATCAAGAAAGCTATATTTTGATGAATAGGAAAGTGAGGCAGTGTGCAAAAGCACATCCTGGGTCACTTATAGGGCTCACTGGTGGAGCGGAGTTAATTTCTGTAGTATGGCGTGGAGCATGTGCAGCGATTAATATAGAGCTGCTTAATTTTTTGGCGGATGCTGAAAAAGGTGGCATTGCACGTATTAGAGAGTTTCCTGCTTACTTGACGCAACCTGATATTGCTGGGCGTGTTGGTTTGGCGATGGTTCAGCAAAAAGAAGAAAATCAAAAGAGTAATCAAGGCGATTTAACGGCTCGACCTATAGAGCAGCATATGGATTTCTTGCTCAATACAGAGTGGTATTTAGGACATAAACAAACAGTTTCGACAGGACCTTCATTTTTAGCACGATTGGCGTTAAGGGATATTATTGATGAACTGATAATGGATACAGACTCCAATGCCTATTTCCTTGGGTTCTCACAGTTAAAGCACGCAGTGGTTGCATTTAAGGTTGCTGGAAAAATTTGTTACTTTGACTCTAATTCTGGTGTATTTGCATTGCCTAATACAAAAGTTGAATCGATTATAGCTGAAGAGTTGGCTATATTGATTGAAAGCGATTTGCAAGGTAATCATGAACTAGAAGGAGAGATTGGATCTGTTGTTGATAAGCTAAATCTCGGTAAAGTGGAGGTAAGAAAGCTTAATATCCCTTTTGTGCTGACCGCAGCAGAAGCTGAGCTTAGCCGGAGTCAAGAGGCATGGCGGACTTCTGAATCGGTGTTGCGCCATCAAAGGCGGCAAGAGCTTGAGCTTGAGCAAGGACGGAGCGATGAACAAGAGCTATTGAGAAAGTCTGAAAAATTAGAGAAAATGTCAGGCTTATTTACAAAAGTTGCTGCAAAGCCATTCGCTTCTGCAACTCTTTTTGAAGATCGTCATGATGAATTTATGAATGACTGGGAACTTGAGTGTGTAGATCAGATTAACCAAGCAGAGCGTGCTGGTTTTTGTGAATCAGTTATAGAGGAAATTGTCCCAGTAATGCCACAGCAGGTTATAGATGTTACCATCGCTACATTTATTCAGGAAAGTCACGCGTGTATTTCTGAGCTTATTAATTGGGGGAGTGAGCATGAAAGTCAAGCAGTCAAGTGGGCAACAGGGTCTTTAGCAGAAAAATTAACAACAGATCTAAAGGTATTTATTGACAGTGAAGGTTATAAGAGCGCTCTTTGTATAGAAAGCTATCGGAGCCAGATAAGAGAGTTTATTAGTTCTTCTGAAGAAGCACAAGAGCTGTCTATTCATCGAGGTCACAAAGGCCTGATAGGCAATCTATTAGTGGCATTGACTGGAGTGGGAATTTTAGCGTTAGGGGTAAAAGCTATTCACTCTATGGCAACCAGAGGCTATGTGAGTTTGTTTTTTGATACAAATTCGATGAAGAAAGTTGATATGATTGGGCAAAACTTAGATGCTATGGCAGCACAGCTAAAGATAAAGTGATTTAGCAATTTTTTTCACCGTAATATCAGCTGAAGTAAGTTAGGTCTTATTTACCCGCCTAAGGTTTGATATAAATCAATTACTCGATTAATAAACCTGTTTATCATGCGCCTATTATTATCGTTTTATCGTAATATTATGAGTAGAAAGTATGAGCAGAGCAGATGACCTTGATCAATTAATAATTAAGACAAAGCAAGCGCAAAAGGTGTTTGCGGATTTTACTCAGCAACAAGTTGATGAAATATTTCGTGCTGCTGCGCTTGCTGTCAATCGTGCACGTATTTCACTGGCTCAAGACGCTGTAGATGAAACTCGAATGGGCATTGTTGAGGATAAAGTCATTAAAAATCACTTTGCCTGTGAGTATATTTATCATAAATATAAAGATGAGAAAACATGTGGGATTTTATCTGAGGATAGTGAGTCTGGAATAATTAGTATTGCTGAACCCGTGGGGTTAATCGCCGCGGTTATACCGACGACTAATCCAACATCAACAGCAATTTTTAAGGCGTTAATCGCGCTTAAAACACGTAATGGTATTATTTTTTCACCTCATCCGCGAGCTAAACGCTGTACAAGTAGAGCCACAAAAATAATTTTGGATGCTGCTGTGAAAGCAGGTGCTCCTGAAAATATTATCAGTTGGATTGATGAGCCTAGTGTTGCTCTATCTGACCAGTTAATGCACCATCGTGATATTAACCTTATCTTGGCGACGGGTGGTCCAGGTATGGTAAAAGCAGCTTACTCGTCTGGTAAACCTGCGATTGGTGTGGGGGCTGGAAATACACCTGTTGTTATTGATGAAACCGCAGACATTAAGCGAGCTATAGCTTCTATTATTATGTCAAAAAGTTTTGATCATGGAGTGGTCTGTGCTTCCGAGCAAGCGGTGATTGTTGTTGATGAAATATATGATGAGGTAAAAGCACGCTTTGCTAGCCATGGAGGTTATATTTTATCTATAGAAGAAGCTGAAAAAATTAGAGGCTATATTTTTAAAGATGGCCATTTGAATACTGAGATTGTTGGTCAGTCTGCTAGTAAAATTGCGATGATGGCGGGTATCAGTATACCGGATCATGCGGAAGTGATGATTGGTGAATGTGAGAAATTATCTATAAGTGAGCCTTTTGCTCATGAGAAACTCTCTCCTGTTCTTGGATTGTTTCGAGCAAAAGACTTTGACCGTGCGGTTGATCTTGCAGAGGCGATTGTTGAAATTGGTGGTATTGGTCATACCTCAGTGCTTTATACAGATCAGGATTTACAGGGAGAACGCGTTCGCTGGTTTGGAGAAAAGCTAAAAACATCGCGTATATTAATCAATACACCTGCATCGCAAGGTGCTATTGGTGATTTATATAACTTTAAGTTAGCACCTTCTTTGACATTAGGCTGTGGTTCTTGGGGAGGGAATTCGATTTCAGAAAATGTGGGGCCTAAGCACTTGTTAAATATTAAAACCGTTGCTAAACGAGCGGAAAATATGTTGTGGCATAAGTTGCCACCGAAAATTTATTTTCGCCGTGGCTGCTTACCAATGGCTTTAGAAGAATATCAAGATAAAAAACGTGCTTTTGTTGTCACTGACCGCTTTTTATTTAATTCAGGTATGATAAACCACTTATTAGAACAGTTAAAAGTTTTAAATGTAGATTTTGAGGTTTTCTTTGAAGTCGATGCTGATCCAAGCCTGGCAACGGCTATGCAAGGCGCTAAAGCGATGAGTGCATTTCAGCCGGATTTAGTCATTGCGATCGGTGGAGGTTCGCCGATGGATGCGGCTAAAATTATGTGGGTGATGTATGAGCATCCTGACGTTGACTTTCAAGACTTAGCGATGCGGTTTATGGATATTAGGAAGCGTATTTATACCTTTCCTCGTATGCGTGAGAAAGCAAACTTTGTTGCGATTCCAACAACCTCAGGAACAGGCTCTGAAGTGACGCCATTTGCTGTGGTAACTGATAATCAAAGTGGTGAAAAATACCCGTTAGCTGATTATGAAATTACACCGGATATGGCTATTGTTGATGCTGATCTAGTGATGGACTTACCAAAGTCTTTGACCGCTTTTGGTGGGATAGATGCGGTGACTCATGCTATTGAAGCGTATGTGTCAGTCATGGCGAATGAGTTTTCTGATGGGCAGGCTTTACATGCACTAAAGTTACTTAAAGACTATTTACCGGCTTGTTACGAGCATGGTAAGGCTGTGCCCGCAGCTCGCGAAAAAGTACATAATGCGGCAACGATTGCAGGAATTGCCTTTGCTAATGCATTTTTAGGTGTTTGTCATTCTATGGCGCATAAATTAGGGGCGGAATTTCACCTTGCTCATGGGTTGGCGAATGCGTTATTAATTACCAATGTCATACGTTATAATGCAACCGATGTGCCGACTAAACAAACGGCCTTTTCGCAATATGATCGCCCTAAAGCGCTTTGTCGTTATGCTGAAATTGCTCGCCATTTAGGTATTTATGGTGAGACAAATATGGATTGTGTTCAAGGTTTAATTGCTTGGCTTGAGGGCTTAAAAGAGGTGTTGGATATTCCAAAATCGATTCAGGCCGCAGGAGTGAGTGAGCAGGAATTTTTAGATAAAGTTGATAAAATCGCAGTTGAAGCATTTGATGATCAATGCACTGGTGCGAATCCACGTTATCCTTTAATCAAAGAAATTAAAGAAGTTTTAGTCACATCTTATTATGGTCGAAATTATAGTCAATAGTTTATCAATGATGAGTCTCTTTATTTAAAGGGGCTTGGTATATTTATCAAAATGAAATATGCAAGATGGCGTCACTATTTGTAGAAGTAGCCTCATTATCGGGGCTACCGTGTGGTGATAGAAAAGCCTCCGGTCAAGGCTAAAATTTTATCAGGTGCTAGAGCATTGCATTCGCAATGGTGGAGAAAATTCAGTAAGTGCTGAAAGTGCGCTCGTAACTATTCAGTTGATTGAGGCTTGTTATTTAAGTCAAGCTAAAGGCTACTGGATTAATATTTAAGTTATTTACTGTGTTAGTAACTTAAAGTCAGCGTGTTGTTGGCTTTGTTTTATCTCTTTGATCAACGAAGGCAAAATACGGTGCCATACTTGTGTTTTACTAAAAAAGCCAACTTTTACATGAACGTTAAGCAGTTGATTGTTGTTTGCTAGGCTTAGGGTAACATTTTCATAAGTAGAACCGGTGCGAGGTGATAGGAGCATGCCTGCTTGCCAACGGTTGTTCGCTGTTTTTCTAAAGTGACTGATAATGGGGAGGCCGACAATAGCAGCATTTGCCAGTTTGCCATCACACTTTTTGCAGCGTGGTGCTGGTTGATGACGCTTTTTTCCATAGAGATAGGTCCCATATATTTTGCCATCGAGGACATCGATCGTTTTACCGTTAACCTTACTCTTAGCAGTATAAATCTCGATAATAGAGCTTGGGCGATTGGTATCGTTATTGATGGTCTGCCAATAACCAACTGGGGTTGCTGAGGAAGCAGCGTAGCTAGATAGGCTGGTAATTAGCGGTATAATGATTGAACATACTCGCGTTAGATAACATTTCATTGCGGCTTCCTGTGTTGTTTTAATCTTATTTGTTAGCTTATCTGGAGTTGATTAAGGTTAAAATTAAGATTAGGTTTGAGCTATTTTTCTGGAGTAGTATATCCAGCAGGTTTTTCAGTCTCATTATTGCTGAATAAAAACTTTTCCATCTCTTCTACAAGCATGCTGCGTGCTTTGGGATCGATCATGCTTAAGCGATACTCATTGATTAACATCGTCTGGTGAGTTAACCACATATCCCAGGCTTCTTTCGAGATATTATCGAAAATACGCTGACCCAGTTCACCTGGATAAGTCGGGCGGTCAAGACCTTCGGCGTTTTTATTTAGTTTTTGGCAGTGGACTGTACGGCTCATTAAAATAAGCTCCTTTGTTTGCTTAGTTGTTCTAGTAGCTTTTTAATTGGGGCAGCTAATCCCTTGGTTTGTGATGAGTCTATGTTATACCACATTGATTTTGTTGGTGTGATTATATCATCAACTTCAAGATAGTGAGGGTGAATGTTTAAGTGATAATGACTAAAGGTATGTTTAATGGCAGCCAGTTCTTTAATGTGTTTAAGAGTCTGTGTTTTTAGTTGCCATTCATGTGCCCAGGCTTTTTTATCTGCTTGGGTATATTCAGGTAAGCTCCACAATCCTCCCCAGATGACTGAGTTTGGTCGTTTTTGCAATAGTACATGCCCATCTGTGCGCTGTAAAAGTAGCATATGGGTTTGTTTCGTTGGTAAGTTTTTTTTGGTTTTTTGCCAGGATAATCCTCAGGATTGCCTCGCTCGTAAGCTTGACAGTGCTGTGTGAGTGGGCATCGGCTGCAACTTGGATTTTTGGGCGTACAAATGAGTGCACCAAGATCCATCATCGCTTGGGTATAGTGGTTGCATTGCGTGTCTGGAACATATTGTTCGGCAATCTGCCAGAGTGTGCGCTCGACTTGTGCTTTTCCTGGCCAAGCGGCAATGGCATGGCAGCGTGCCAGTACTCGCTTTACATTACCATCCAAAATGGGCAAGGGGTGCTTGTAAGCAAGCGATAAAATTGCTCCTGCTGTTGATCGGCCGATGCCAGGTAGCGCGAGTGCATTGTCAAAATTCTTTGGGAATTGGCCGTTGAACGTTGTTTGAATTTGCTTGGCGGCCTTATGCAAATTGCGTGCGCGTGCGTAATAGCCTAAGCCTGTCCATAGAGCAAGCACATCATCTTCATCGGCAGCAGCTAAAGCGCTTATTGTTGGAAATTGTGCTAAGAACCGTTCAAAATAAGGAATAACCGTTGTTACTTGGGTTTGTTGTAGCATAATTTCAGAAAGCCAGACTTTATACGGCGTAATCTGCAATTGCCAAGGCAAGGTTTTACGACCGTGTTGCTTAAACCAAGTAAGAACATCTTGGGTGAAAGAAGTTATCATGTTTATTAAGTTAACTTAAGCATTGCTATATTATTAATTTTGGATACTAACGTCAGTTGTCAGTGTCTATTGTTAAAGAAGCTGAGTATAGCATTACTTTAGGCATCTTTAATTAAAGAACTGTTCGAGAATATTATTTAAGGGCTTATTCCTGCTTTTTGGAAGGTGTTGTTGAATTTGTTGTTGAATGGCTTTTTTAGTTCTTGTTTGATAAGGCGAGGAGCTTCATTTTGCATGAACCATCGAGTATCAAAGCCTTTGCTGATTAAGCCCTGTGAGAGAGTGCCTTTTGCAAAAAATGGCAAGCGCACGCCAATTACTGAGTCTTCACCTTGCTGAAGGTTGTAACGGTAGAGCAAAACTCGGCTAAAGTAGTCTTTTGGTTGTTGCAGGTTCATATGGCCTTGGCCGTCGAGTTGATTATTCGGTAGCGCTGTGGATTGATAGTGAAATTGAGCTTGACTTTGTTTTATGGTTATATTCAGTGTTGTTGGGCTTAAATTCGTCTGTTTGTGAGGTCCCTGACTGGCTTTTGTTATTGCTTGAACTTGTTTAAATGCGTGTTGAAGTGTTGACTTTGATTTAACCTGATTAAAGGTATTACCTGCACTATTAGTCATTTGGATCAAATTTACACCGTTAAGTTGAGTGTGTTGAATAGTTGCATTGAGTGTGCCTTGCAAGTTTGTAATAAAACCCTGTTGTTGCCAATGATTAGGTAATCTGAAGTTAGCGGTTACCTTGATATCTTTAGTTTGGAGGGTTGTATTGTTGGGTAAAAGTATATAAGTGTTTATGTAAGGTGTTGCATTTATTTGATCTAAGTTGATAGTTGCGATGAGTTTCGGTGCAGCGAGGTCTGTTAATTGAACCTGGCCATTAAATTTAGAATCATTGAGTTGGCCTGTTAATTGAATAGTTTGGGTCTGATTATTATTAGCCGGTTTAAATTTTAGTGTTGTTTGTGCATTGTTCAGTGCGAACTTGGGGTTAATTGCAAGTCCAAGCGCGTGTAAGAGTGGGTTAAGGTTAAAGTGGTTCGTTGCTAATTGTCCGGTAATGTTTAAAGCCCGGCCTTGTAATAATGTGCTTAATGGTTGAATGGTGAGCGCACCGATTAAATTGGCATTGGCAAGTTTGGCCTGCTTTAAATCAATAGCGAGCTGGTCTTTGGCTAGGTTAAGCTCAGTTTGCCCCTGGAGTTTAAATGTAAGGTCTGGTTGGTTTGGACGTTTTAAATTGCTGTTTATTTGCAGGTCTGAAAGAGTAAGCTCAGCTTGATTGATCTGGCCCTGAGGAAGTTTAACTCGTACTTGGCTGTTTAAGGTTTGCTGTAGGGTGTATTGTGGTGTGACCAGCTGAAAACTAAGCGCTAGCGGAAAGGCTTGTCGTAGGCTGGCATGGCTTAGTTTGAGGTTGATATGTTCTAAATGATAGTTAGTATGAGGTGTGATAAAGCTTAAACGACTGTCTTGAATGTGAATGTTGTCTGCTTTAAATAAAGGTAAATCAAGTTGCTCAGACTGTATGTTGTGTTGGTGTGAAGGTGCGTCATCTTGGTTTGTTGGTGTTAATGCTATTTTAGAAACAGTCTGAGTTGAGCTGGCTTGTTTTGATGCATCGAATGTCCAGTTGTTTTGGCCATTGGCTTTTTGGGCAAGGTAAATGTCAGCACCATTCAGGGTGAGTGTGTCCACTTTAATTTGTTTTTTGAATAAGGCCAGAACATCGAGTTTAAACTTCATACTTTGAATATGCATGAGTGGCTTGTTAAATTTTTTTTGGCTGCTGAAAGTGATATTATGGGCTTCGATACCGATCCAGGGAATAATCGATAAATCCAGTTGACCTTGTATGGTGAAGTTGCGGCCGGTTTGTTTTAGCACTTGCTCTGAAAGTAATGCTTTGATCTTATCTTTAGGTAGTAGCTGGTTGATAAATATTATAAATAAAATAAAAAGAGCAAGGAGTAATCCTAAGCAACCGGCGAACAGTTTAATCAATCGAAGCATGCTTTAGTTTGCCTTGCAGATTTCAGAGATTATTATGCCTTGATTTTAATACAGTTCAGAGGCTAAGGGAAATCTGCCCTTGGCACGTATTTTAGATCAACGTACACTCGAAGGTAATGATTTCAAGTGACCTTAAGGCTTCAAGGTATGATGAATAAGAAAGAACATATTGAAAACCCTGTGACAACCTGGCAACTAGTCAAGCTCTACTGGCAGTCAGATCAGAAAAAAACGGCCTATTTTTATTTAATTACTTTACTTGTATTAACCTTATTTTTAGTGGCAATGAGTGTTGCAATTACGTATTGGTATAAGCACTTTTGGAATGCAATTCAAGATTATAATAAGAGTCTTGTGTTTGAACTTGTGTTTGTATTTATCGGCATTGCGGCTGTTTTTGTTATTACAGCGGTTTATAAGTTTTATGTGCAAGCCAGCTTTGGTGTGCGTTGGCGAGAGTGGTTGACTTGTCATGTGATCGATATTTGGCTGCAAGGCCAAAGTTATTATTACATTGAGAATTTTGATGAGTATACAGATAATCCAGATCAACGTATTCAAGAAGATGTCAATCAATTTGTGGCTTTAACCACATCACTATTTTTAGGGGTGGTGGATGCGATTGTTACTTTATTTTCTTTTATTACGTTATTATGGATATTATCCGGGCCTTTAGTGTTTAATTTAGGCAGTTGGGGGCCGATTTCCATTCCGGGCTATCTGGTGTGGATTGCCTTAATTTATAGCCTTATTGGAACCTATTTGACCCATAAAATTGGTAAAAATTTAATTTCTTTAAATTTTAGGCAGCAAAAAAAGAAGCAGACTTTCGTTTTAATGCGGTGAGAATTCGCTCAAATGCTGAAAATATTGCGCTTTATCAAGCAGAAGAGCAGGAAAAGGCAGGTATTTTTAAATCTTTTGGTAAAGTGATTGAGATTACTTTACAGGTGATTAATCGGGAGAAAAAATTACTGTATTTTACCGCGGGTTTTAATCAAATATCGATTATTATCCCCTTGCTTGCAGCATTGCCGATGTATTTTGCTAAATTAATTCAAATTGGTGGCATTCAGCAAATTTCATCGGCGTTTAGTCAGGTTGAAAACTCATTGTCATTCTTTGTTAATTCTTATACTAGCATTGCTCAATGGCGCGCAGTTGTGCTGCGTTTGACCACGTTTATGAATAAAATGCAAGTTGTTGAGCATAAATATGCAGATGTTAAAAAGCTAGAGCGTGCTGAGCATGCAGCACTAACAGTGATGACCGATGATTTAACGGTGTATACACAAACAGGCCATAGGTTACTCACGGATTTAAATGTAGTATTTAAGCCGGGTGAAGATTATTTAATCAAAGGACCCTCGGGTGTGGGTAAAAGTACTTTTATTAAGGCATTGGCTGGGATTTGGCCTTTTGCTTCGGGGGGAGTGAAACTGCCAGCCGGTAAGAAAATTATGTATTTGCCGCAGCGTTCGTACTTTCCGCTAGGATCGTTAAGAGAGGTGTTACTGTATCCTGGGAACATAGCCGCGGATGATCGCCAACTGTGTAGTTTGCTTGATGAAGTCGGTTTACCAAGGTTAAAATATGGGCTTGATGAGATTAAAAATTGGAGTGAGATTTTATCTTTAGGTGAGCAGCAAAAAGTAGCTTTTATTCGTGTGATTTTAGCGGCTCCTGATTGGGTATTTTTAGATGAGAGTACGTCTTCGCTTGATCGTGATAATGAGCGTACACTTTATCGTTTACTGAAAGAAAAACTACCAAGTTGCTCAATTGTTAGTGTGGCACATCGTGAGAGTGTTGCCGATTACCATGATGAGGAAGTGGTATTTCAGCCTAACCCTGAATAGAGATTTAGTTACCTGATTCGGTGTGAGCGGTTAGGTTATTTGAAAATAAAGTGAGAGGAGTAAAGAAAATGGTAGATGTAATTGACTATAAGCTTATTGGTCATGATTTGCAGATTGTTGAAATAGAGCTAGACCCAGGTGAGGGTGTGCAAGCAGAGGCGGGAGCAATGGTGTATATGCGCCAAGGCATAGAAATGCAGACATCAACAGGCGGTGGTTTATTTTCAGGCTTTAAGCGCATGTTGACAGGTGCAGGTTTTTTTATCACCCAATTTAGTCATGCCGGACATTCTGGTAAAGCGCAGGTGGCTTTTTCTGCACCTTATCCAGGGTCGATTGTCCCGATTGATTTGGCTATGCATTCGGGGGAAATTTTAGCGCAGAAGGATGCTTTTTTATGCTGTGCGCAGGGCATTAATATTGACATTGCGTTTACTAAGCGCTTGTCTGCTGGATTCTTTGGTGGTGAAGGTTTTATTTTGCAGCGCCTAAGTGGTGATGGCATGGCTTTTATTCATGCTGGGGGTGCAGTGCATTGTTTAGAATTAGCGCCAGGTGAATCTTTGCGTGTGGATACTGGCTGCTTGGCTGCTTTTGAAAAAACAGTGAGCTATGATATTCGTTTTGTCGGTGGTTTTAAAAATGTTTTATTTGGCAAAGAAGGCCTGTTTATGGCAGAGCTGGTTGGCCCTGGCAAGGTTTATGTGCAAAGTCTGCCATTTTCACGTTTAGCTGAACGTATGGCGGCAGCAATAGGGACAAATAAAGGCCAGGGGGATCGGTCATGATAAAAAATGTTATTTTTGATTTGGGTGGGGTCTTATTTGACTGGGACCCTCGCTACCTTTACCAAGAGTTATTGCCGACAGCGGCAGAAGTGAATTACTTTTTAGCAAATATTTGCACGAATGAGTGGAATAAAGAGCAAGATGCCGGTCGCTCTTTAGCAGAGGGAACACGGGTTTTAATTGAGAAATACCCAGAACATGCAGAATTGATTCGCCATTATTATAGTGATTGGCCAAAAACCTTAAAAGGCGAGATTGCAGGAACTGTTGCGATTTTATCTGAATTAAAACAAAGTGGTTTTAATCTTTATGCGTTAACGAATTGGTCTGCTGAGACCTTTGTGTATGCAAAGGGAAATTATCGTTTTTTAAGTGATTTTATTGACATTGTAGTCTCGGGAGAGGAAGCTTGTGTCAAGCCTGATGCAAAGTTGTACCAAATTTTACTAGATCGTAATCATATCAATGCCAATGCGTCTTTGTTTATTGATGATCGTCAAGAAAATATAGATACAGCGTTGACATTGGGTATGAAAGGGATTTTATTTACATCGCCAGAGCAGTTGCGCGATCAATTAGAGATATTCGCCTTGATCTAATGATTTGTGATCTGGGTTCGTTTAGGCCCTTAACTCCCTTATTCTTAAGTCTTGTTTTATATTATTTTATTGTGTTTTAGAATGGGAGGTAAGGGATGAGCTGGTTATTTGCTTTCGGTAAGGGCATGCTCTGCAAGTAAGAGAGCACCATACGTGCCAGCAAGCTGTTCAAGCTTTGGATAGACAATATAGTCTTGGATGTTTTCTAGAATGGCTGGGTGCTGGACATAGCCATTGAGCAACGTTGGTATTTTGTTATGAATTTTCTGAAATAAACCTTCTTGTTGCATAACACCACCACCTAAGATAATACGTTCAGGTGAGTAAGTGACAATTAAGCTACTTAAGCCGACACTGATGTAATGCGCAGTGAGCTCCCAAGCTGGGTGGTCTTTAGGGATACTATGAGTAGACATCTGCCAGCGTGCTTTAATGGCAGGGCCAGCAGTGTAGCCTTCCCAACAGTGGTCATGGTAGGGACAGTGACTTTTAAACTGGGTATCATCAGGGTGAGTCTGTATGCAAATATGACCCATTTCTGGGTGGGTTAAGCCGTGGACGGGCTGGCCATGAATTAATGCGCCAACACCGATACCGGTACCGACAGTAACGTATAATAAGTTATTTAAGCCGCGGCCGTGACCTAAATGATGTTCTGCAAGTACTGCACCATTGACATCGGTATCGAATTTGATGGGAAGGGTAAAAGCTTCTTTAAAAGTGCCAATGAGGTTAAAGTTACACCAAGCGAGTTTGGGTGTGTTGGTGATATAGCCATAGGTTGCAGAGTTTGGGTTGGGGTCTATCGGTCCGAAACTACCAACGCCTAATGCGGCAATGTCAAATGCTTTGAAAAACTCGATGATTTTTGGGATGGACTCCGTTGGCGTTGCCGTTGGAATTGAAATTTTTTCAATGATATCAAAATTCTTATTACCAATTGCGCAAATAATTTTAGTGCCACCTGCCTCTATGCCGCCGTATAACTGCATGATTGAACCCCACTCCTTTTCTGTATTTACTTGTGTGTTTAACTTAATGTTATTTTGATGTTACGGATATTACCTGGAAATGTGAATCAGTACTAGCCGCTTAGTTATTGTCACAGTATAATTTCGGTTAAATTTTGTTTTAGCTAAACATCAAGATGTTAATTGTGGCTGGTTATAGTAGGAGTAAGAGATGAGTGTAACACGTGAAGATCGCCCTTGGGGTTTTTATGAAAGTCTGCGTATGGCAGATAATTATCAAATTAAACGTATTGTTGTTAAACCAGGTGCTGAGCTTTCTTTACAGCTGCATCATCGGCGCGCTGAACATTGGGTTGTGGTTGCTGGGGTTGCAGATGTGACGCGTGATGATGAAGTTATTCGTTTGGAGCGAGATGGCCACATTTATTTACCAGTAGAATGTAAGCACCGGATTAAAAATGTTGGCGAAAGTGATGTGGAATTTATTGAAGTGCAAATAGGTGATTATTTAGGTGAAGATGATATCGTTCGCTTTGAAGATCGTTATGGTCGAGCTTAAAATCTTAAAATTAAGAATAGATTAGTAAATAATATTTAATACAGTGTTACAGCATTTTTTGGAGTTATCGAATGCCGGTAGGAGTTGAGTTGGAGTTAGCAAGTGCGCCGTTGGGGCAAAAAAGTAATTATATTTCAATATATTCTCCAGATTTGCTGTTTCCTATTGCAAGAAAGCAAAAGCGTGATGAAATCAATGTGCCACAAGTGTTGCCGTTTTATGGCTGTGATGTTTGGAATGCGTTTGAGCTTTCTTGGCTTAATGCTAAAGGTAAGCCTTGTGTGGCGTTAGCTTATTTTGAAATTGATTGTGCAAGCACTAATATCATTGAATCGAAGTCATTTAAGTTATATTTAAACTCATTGAATAATACCAAATTTGACAGTGTGACTGAGGTCCAGGCGTTGTTAGCAAAAGACATTCAGCATGCTGTGGATGGTGCTGCTAAAGTGAAGGTGATGTTATTAACTGACGTTATTAATCAGCCGATTCTTGATTTTAATGGTGAATCAATTGACCATTTGGATGTGGCATGTCATGAGTATCACGTTAATCCCACTTATTTAAGAGCAGATCCAGGGTGCGTATTAGAAGAGACGTTAATTTCTAATTTGTTAAAGTCTAATTGTTTGGTCACTGGGCAGCCTGACTGGGGTTCTGTAGAAATTTCTTATTATGGCCCTAGAATTAATCGAGAAGGCTTACTTCAATATATTGTTTCATTTCGTAACCATAATGAATTTCATGAGCAATGTGTAGAGCGGATTTTTATGGATATAATGCAGCAGTGTCAACCTGAGCGCTTAACAGTACATGCGCGTTATACGCGTCGTGGTGGCCTGGACATTAATCCGGTGCGTAGTACTGAAAAACTGTTTAAAGCTGATAATCTGCGTATGGCACGACAATAGCGGGTTTAAAATGGCTCTTTATAAAATTATTATAAGTATAAGTGTGGCAGTAACATTAACGGGTTGTGCAGATAGGGCCGTGATGCTTGGGTTGAAAGGTCAGGCTGGTCAAAGTCGAAGTTTAGGTTTATATCCATGCGGTAAAAAGACATGTTACCAGGCTGATTTAGATAATAGGCATATTGAGTTTACTGTGCCAGAGATCTATTTGGCTAATTCACCAAAAAATTTTACTGTGACAAATATTCATTTTTTTGATATCAGTGATTACCTACCGCTGGTAAGTGGCCAACTTGATAAAAAGCGATTAAAAAATAATAAACAAATTCCAGGCATTGTCGTAAAAAATAGTGGAGGCACGGGCACTTATCAGTTTAGAAGTTATATTATGCTAGTAGCAAATTCTGATATTCACTTTGGCGAAAATTTAGTCAATAAAGCTATTTATGATGAGCTTAAATATGACTTTAGCCAAAGAAAAATTAAAAAAGTTACTATTTTAGAAAAGGGTAGAAATCAAAGCAGTAAGTTGTGTTCTATAGATTATATGAAAATAAGCCGAAAATTTGCTGATACTCGAGATTATATGTTTGAAACTGAATCTGTGTGCCCAATTGTTGCAACTTCCTATAGTTTGAAAATAGCGAGTATTGGAAGAGAAAATAGCCATATAAAAATGAATAATCTTTTTAATAAGGCACTGCAGGGAGAATCAGTAATTCGGCAGTCTATACAGGTTATTAATAAATAGAGTATAGCTGCTTGAATAAGGAGTTAAGATTTTAGCTCAGGATTAGCAGGCACGGCGTTGATGCACGTTATAAATATCACTTTGATTATATTATAATAACTTTATTATTTAGTCGTTTGACTTAGCTTAATAAGCTTTGTTAAAGTAAGCCAGCGTTAGAATAAAAATTCTAAGAATCTTTACGGAGAGAGTTTTCATGATGAAAAAGATATTAATTGCTGCAAGTGTCACAGCTGCTTTGGGTCTATCTGGAACGGCAATCGCTGGTGGTGGTCCGTTAGGTATGCCAGCAGGTCATGGTGTTTATTTAGAAGGTGCTTTGGGTTGGGTGAGTCAGTCGGGTTTACCAAGTCAGTCGCAACTTAGTAGCACTAAGGCAGATGAGTCTAATTTTGGTGGTCGTGTGGCAGTTGGTTACATGTATGATATTGATCCAATGTGGGGCATTGGTGGTGAGATTGGTTATGGCATGTATGGTGAAACTGACTATGGTATCGGTGATATGAAGTCTTCTGCATGGGATGTATCAGCTGTGGGTACTTGGCATATTGCTCCACAATTTAATGTCTTTGCAAAAGCGGGTATGGCTTATAATGATCTTGCCGTTTCTGTGGGTACTGGTCATGTTGATGAAACAAAATGGCAGCCTTTGTTAGGAATCGGTGCAGGTTATAACTTTAACCCACATTTACAAGTGAACTTAACTTATACTCACGTTTTTGGTGATAGTTTTGATACTGGGTCGGTAACACTTGATCCACCTGAGCTAAACTCTGTCTTATTAGGCTTGCGTTATACATTCTAGGATAATTTAGTCTTATTTTTTAAATTAAAAGCCTGCATATTGTAGGCTTTTTTGTGAGTAAAGATAATGTATCTTGATTAATCACTGGTATGCTTGAGATTCTATAAAAATGTAAAATAGATGACTTGAGGTGACTTGTTTTTTAATTATATTTTCTATAGTTAGTGTGGGTGCATTAATCTTATCTTAATGGAAAAGACCTTATATTTTTTTTCTAAAAGCTTATAACGTCAGGCTTAATGCTGGGTAGTTGACTTTATTTTTCAAACCTTTCATCATGACCTTACGATTAAAAAAACAATCTAGTTAAGAGAGAGTGGTTATGATAAAAAAAACATTGCTTGCTGCTGCTGTTATCGGTTGCATGGGTGCAACTGCAGTCGCTTTTGCGCAAACGGGTGTGTATGTTGAAGGTCAAGCAGGTTATACCTTACAGCGTAAATTAGGCTTATCTGGTAGTACAGATAAAGACCGTAATAAAATCGGTGGCCGTGTTGCTGTTGGTTATAACTACGATATTAACGATATGTTTGGTCTGGGTGCAGAGCTAGGTTATGGCTATTATGGCAAGACTAGCTTTAAGGTTGGCGGAGTTGATAAAGATTACACGTCAACAGGAATAGATGTTGTTGTTGTGCCAACGTGGCATATTAACTCACAGTTTGATGTATTTGCAAAAGCAGGTTTGATGCGTCAAAAGCTTTCCGGTGACGCAATCGGTGATACGGGTACTAAAGTATTGGCAGGCTTAGGTGCAGGCTATAATCTAACACCGGCCTTGCAGGTGAACTTAACGTATCAGCATGTCTTTGGTGAAGATATGGATAATGGGACAACTCAAGGTGTGCCTAGCATTGATAGTGTATTTGCTGGAGTTAAATATACATTCTAAATGCTGATTGTAGTAACTTGTACATTATGTATTGTTTATTTGTAGATCTTAGAGAATGAAATGGCCTGCAGTTGCAGGCTTTTTTTTATACGCTAGAATAAGGGCGGTTATTTTGATATTGAGTAGCAAAGTCGGGTGGAAGAATAATGAAAATCTTAGCCTTAGAAACAGCAACTGAGGCATGTTCCGTTGCTTTACAAATAGATAATGAGGTGATCGTAGATCACCGCATCGCCCCGCGCCAACATACTGAGTTGGTATTACCTATGATCAAAGCGATTCTAGCGCAGGTAGGTATTGAAGCCAAAGAGTTAGATGCGATTGCTTTTGGTCGTGGTCCAGGCGCCTTTACGGGTGTGCGTATTGCATGTGGTCTTGCGCAAGGCTTAGCATTAGGTGCAGAGGTGCCGCTTATTTCAGTGTCGACATTACAGATTCTGGCGCAAGGAGTTTATCGTCAATATGGTTCGAGGAAGGTGATCACTGCAATTGATGCACGCATGGGTGAGGTGTATTATGCTGGATTTGAAATTGATCAGAAGCAGTGTGCTCAAGAATTGATTATAGAGAGAGTGTGTGTGCCTGGTCATGTTGAATTGCCTATAGGTGAAACAAGGCAATGGTATGGCGCTGGTACTGGCTTTGCAAGCTACTCGCAAGTACTTAATGAACGATTAGGCCATATTTTGATAAGCGTGGTTAATGATGCACTGCCCAATGCGATAGATATTTTGCCAATAGCATCTAGTTTATGGGTACAGGGAAAAACGACGGCATTAGAAGAGGCTCTGCCTGTTTACTTACGTGATAATATTGCTAAAAAATCAACGAAATGCTTGTTTTAAAATATTAAAGTTTGACTTTAATATTTTATTGTACTTCGCTTAAAGTTAAGAAGCTAAAAAGGGATGTTTATGTCTGTGCTTGGGCTTGCTCACTCATCTTATCTTCCAGTAGTGCAGACTTCTGCTACCCAGGTGCGTGGAGTGGTAGTTACTTCGGTTCAAAAGCAAAGACAAGATAGTCATCAACAACATGAGAACTATGCAAATTATCAATATTGGCAAGTTCAGCCTAACCTTCATTCAGAGCGTGCTGTCGCAGCATATCAACAGTGTGTATCTAATAAAGAAAAAGAGCAAGAGCACGGCGTGAGCCAGCTTGTTCGTGTCGATTTGTATGCTTAATATCTTAATTCTGTAGGGTGTGATGGTGAGAATCTGGTCGGTAATATATAAAAGATCATATTTTTTATATAACTTTATATAAAGAGTTGGGAGAAAAATTGAGTGCCATCGATTAATAATGGCTGAAGGTAACGGCCAAAAACTCCTGAAGCAACGAGCAAAATGATGAAAATAAAGCCAAGAAAGGAAAGGCGTTCATAATAGTAAGCAAGTTGAGTCGGTAGAAGGCTGCTGATAATACGACTGCCATCCAAAGGTGGGATTGGTAATATATTTAAAGCGATTAAGATAATATTAATTTGAATACCCACAAGGCTCATTGTGTAGAGTACAGGGGAGTGTGCTCTTGTTATTGCAAATAAAGCAGACCAGATAAAAAGAAAGATAAGATTTATGGCAGGACCTGCGATGGCGACTAAGGCACTGTCACGCCGTGGGGAATATAGCTGGTTGTAATTGACTGGTACAGGTTTTGCCCAACCAAAAATAAAGCCTCCGGCTAGGTAAAGTAGCACTGGAACTAATATGGTGCCGACAGGGTCGATGTGAGCAAGAGGATTCAAGCTTAAACGCCCTTGTTGAGCAGCCGTTGGATCACCCAAGAGTTTTGCCATATAGCCATGGCCGATTTCATGGAAGATAATTGCAGTTAGGATGGGAATAATTAGAATAAGGGCTGTACTTAAGTGTTCTATCATATTTTGTTAATCTGTATCCGTTAGTTTGAGGGCCAAACACATAGCTAAGATAGCACTTTTCAGGCATGCTTGTGTATGAATAGGTGCATTTAAAAATAAGGTCAGTTTGATGAAGCAAGTATTTAGTTTAGTGATTACTGCTGTAATTGGTATTGGAGTGGGTGCGGCGGTGATGCATGCAACAGATACAAATAACAGGGCGATAGAAAAGACAGAAATTGAGAAACCGCAGTCGACTATCGCTGCAGCCAGCTCAGTGATGGCAAAAGATTTGGTGATGAAAATTACTCAGAATCAATTTGATGTAAGTAATGAGTTTGATGCAGGCTTTAATATTAAAGGTTTTGTGATTAAGCCAAAACATGAGGGACAGCCATTAGTCATCTATGCAAATGACTCGGGTCAATTCGCTTTTTTTGGTACCCTATTTGATCAAGATGCTAATAATTTAACGGCAAGCTATGTTAATAAAAATATTCAGCCTAAGGTTGTAAGTAAATTACTTCAAGAGGCAGCTAAGACACACTGGTTCTTAGAGGGTAAAGAAGATGCGCCTCACCAAATTTATTTGGTTGCTGAGCCTAATTGTTCGATTTGTCATATGCTTTATAAAAATTTACAGCCTTACATACAGCGCGGCCAGTTATCGATTCGTTGGATTATGGTTGCTTTTTTAAAACAGAATAGTGAGGGGAAAGCGGCGGCAATTTTATCCGCTAAGAACCCAGTGGCTTTATTGGAGCAAGATGAAAAAACATTTGACCTAAAAACAGAAAGCGGTGGAATAGTACCTTTGGCTGAAAATGATATTTCTGTAGCTGTAAAGATGGCTTTAAAAAGAATATGGCATTTTTGAGAAAAATGGTATGCAAGGCACACCTGTGGTGATTTATAAGAACAAACAGGGTGAAAGTCAGGTGTTGCCTGGTTATCCACGTGAAAAGTTAGAGGCTTTTGTTGATAATATCGGTAAACTGCCAGTGAAAAACAACAAAGCTTAGCGCTGGCTTTTATCAGTATAAGGACTGTATAGAGATTTATAAGATTTAAGAGTGATGGTGTAAAAAAGGGGTATGAATGAATTACCCCTTATAAGTCGCTTAACTTTTAGCTTTCTGGCGCAGGCTCTCTGGGTGGGCAGTGATATGTTTTAATGACTTTACCTTCTGGTGTGATGGCTTCAAGAATAATTGGAAAATTCCACAGGCGGTAGACATGTTTGAGCATCTCGTGTGCACTTTTATTATCGAGTGGTCGTCGATTATTCATTAGATGCCTTAAGACTAATGAGCGATTGCCGCGGAAATCAACATTATAGACTTGAATGCGCGGCTCTAGATTGCCTGGGTTATATTGTTCAGAGATGGTCTGACGCACTTTGCGATAGCCTTGTTCGTTATGAATCGCCGTAATTTCAAGCTCATTATCTTCATCATCGTCTAGGATGCAAAATAGCTTCATATCTCGCATGACTTTTGGTGAAAGATATTGCGCAATAAAGCTTTCATCTTTAAAATTACGCATAGCGAACTCAATAGATTCTCGCCAGTCCTTTCCTGCAATATTTGGGAACCAATAATAATCTTCATCAGTTGGCTCTTCGCAGATACGGCGGATATCACTCATGATATTAAAGCCAATGGAGTATGGATTAATGCCACTATAATAAGGGCTGTTATAGGGGGGCTGATAAATAACACTGGTATGTGAGGTAAGAAACTCAAGCATAAAGCCATCGTTAACCAGTCCTTCAGCATACATTTCATTAAGAATAGTGTAATGCCAAAAACATGCCCAGCCTTCATTCATCGCTTTGGTTAAGCGTTGTGGATAGAAATATTGTGCCATTTTGCGGACAATGCGTACGAGTTCACGCTGCCAAGGTTCCAGCAAAGGTGCATTTTTTTCAAAGAAATAGAGTAAATTATCCTCAGGTTCTTCAGGAAAGCGCTTCTTTTTATTATCTTGTGCTTCTTCATCTTTCTTTGGAATTGTTCGCCAAAGCTCATTGATTTGGTATTGCAGGTGTTCTTCACGTTTAATTTGGCGCTCTCGCTCTTCAGCGATAGACAGTTTGTTAGGGCGGCGATAGCGGTCAATACCATAATTCATTAAGGCGTGACAGGAGTCGAGAATTTCTTCAACAGCATTAATGCCATGTTTTTCTTCACATTCGCGGATATATTTTTTTGCGAAAACAAGATAGTCTATGATTGCATCTGCATTTGTCCAGGTTTTAAAAAGATAATTATTTTTAAAAAAAGAATTATGGCCATAGCAGGCGTGAGCAATAACGAGGGCTTGCATAGCAATGGTGTTTTCTTCCATCAGATAGGAAATGCAGGGGTCAGAGTTAATAACAATCTCATAGGCTAACCCCATTTGGCCACGGCGATACGTTTTTTCTGTTGAAAGAAAGTGTTTGCCATAAGACCAATGATTATAGTGAATAGGCATGCCCGATGAGGCATACGCATCCATCATTTGTTCAGCAGAGATAATTTCGATTTGATTAGGATAAGTGTCGAGTTTAAACTTTTCATGAGCAATACGCTTGATTTCGCGATCGTATTTTTCTAAAAGTTCAAAGGTCCATTCTGATGATTCAGAGAGGTAATTTTCTTTTTTGCGTGCTGTTTTCGATGTGGCTGCTTTTTTGCCTGCCTTGCTTGGTGATTTTTTTTGAGTTTTTTTGTCTTCTGCTTTTGTAATTGTCATGCCGCTTGCCTTTTAAAAAGTTTTCTAAAGACAGGATAAATGTCTTTTACACTATCAATATTTTGCATGGAAAAATGCGGACAGGCTTCACTCACCTCTAAATAGGCATCCCACAAGCTTTGATGGTGACGAGACATAATTTCAGTGTAAGCAAAGTATTGAACATGAGGCATAATGTGGGTGAGCAACAAGTCACGACAGCGAGGTGAATCACTATTCCAGTTATCACCATCTGAGGCTTGAGCACCATAAATATTCCACTCAGAAGTAGGATAACGGTCAGCCATCACATCTTTCATTAATTCAAGTGCACTTGAAACAACAGTGCCCCCAGTTTCTCGTGAATAGAAAAACTCTTCTTCATCGACTTCTTTTGCTGAGGTGTGATGTCGAATAAATACAACATCAATATGCTCATATGTCCGATTTAAAAATAAATACAGTAAAATAAAAAAACGTTTGGCGATGTCTTTTTTTGCTTGGTCCATGGACCCTGAGACATCCATTAAGCAAAACATAACCGCCTGTGTGGTGGGTTTTGGTTGCTTGATACGAGAATGGTAGCGCAGATCAAAACTATCGATAAAGGGGATGCTTTTAATTCTTTTTTTAAGGAATTGGATATCTTGTTTTATTTGAATAACGTTATTGTTATTATCGCCAGTGCGTTCGTCCTTAGTCCTTTCATTTTTATTATCATTTTGGTTTTCTTGCTGTAACTTTTCTTCGAGCAGGTCAATCTCTTCTCGATAGGGGCCGGCTAAGGCAATACGACGAGCAAGCGCATTTCTAAAGGAGCGCACAATGCTGATACTAGGAGGAGTTCCTGTGACGCTAAAGCCGGCACGAACAGAGTCAAAGACTTCTGTTTTGCCAACTTTTTGTTTGGTTAAATTAGGCAGTTCTAAGTCTTCAAAAAATAACTCAAGAAATTCATCACGAGAAATTTCGAAGCCAAAGTCATCTTCGCCTTCACCGCTATCACTGGCATTGCTGCCTCGCCCGCCCGCCCCGCCTTGTGGACGTTTGACGCGGTCGCCAGCAATAAACTGGTCATTGCCTGGATGAACTATTTCACGCTGGCCACCTTCACCATGATGAAAATGCGGCTCAGAGAGGTCTTTTGCTGGGATAGATACTTTTTCACCACTTTCAAGGTCTGTGATGGAGCGCCCTGATACTGCATCAGCAACAGCACGCTTTATCTGTTGTTTAAAACGGCGAATAAAGCGCTGGCGGTTTACCGCACTTTTATTCTTGCCATTTAAACGTCGGTCAATAAATTGTGACATAGACGCTCCTTGTTCTGTTGTTTATGAAGATTTACGGACGCGTAAGTACCATTCACACAGTAAGCGGACTTGCTTTTCTGTATAGCCTTTTTCAGTCATGCGGTTGACAAAGTCCTTATGTTTCTTCTTATCTTCAACAGAAGATTTTGCATTAAACGAGATAACAGGTAGTAGCTCTTCAGTATTTGAGAAGATTTTTTTCTCGATAACAGCTCGCAATTTTTCATAACTTGTCCAGTCTGGGTTTTTGCCTTTATTGTTTGCACGGGCACGCAAGACAAAATTAACAATTTCATTTCTGAAATCTTTTGGATTGCTAATACCTGCAGGTTTTTCAATTTTTTCTAGCTCTTCATTTAAAGATTGGCGGTCTAGAATTTCTCCGGTATCTGGGTCACGGAACTCTTGATCTTGAATCCAATAGTCAGCATAAGTGACATAGCGATCAAAAATATTTTGTCCGTATTCAGAATACGATTCAAGATATGCAGTTTGGATTTCTTTGCCAATAAATTCGATATATTGAGGAACTAGGTAACCTTTAATATAAGATAGATAGCGCTCGGCAATTTCTGAAGGGAATTGTTCCTGTTCGATTTGAGTTTCTAAGACGTAGAATAAGTGCACTGGGTTAGCAGCAACTTCAGTATGGTCAAAATTAAAGACTTTGGAGATAATTTTAAAGGCGAAACGTGTTGAAAGTCCGGTCATTCCTTCATCCACGCCAGCGTAATCACGATATTCCTGGTACGATTTAGCCTTAGGGTCCGTATCTTTTAGATTTTCACCATTATAGACTTTCATTTTTGAATAAATACTTGAGTTATCTGGCTCTTTAAGACGAGAGAGTACAGAAAACTGTGCCATCATCTCCAAGGTCCCAGGTGCACATTGAGCACCTCTTAAAGAGCTTGAGTTAACGAGCTTTTCATAAATTTGCTTTTCTTCCGATAGCCTTAGGCAATAAGGGACTTTGACAATAAAAATACGATCTAAGAATGCTTCATTATTACGATTGCCTTTAAAAGATTGCCACTCTGACTCATTCGAATGGGCCATGATGATGCCGTCAAAAGGAATAGCGGCGATGCCTTCGGTGCCATTATAATTACCTTCCTGTGTTGCCGTTAATAAAGGATGCAAGACTTTAATAGGGGCTTTGAACATCTCAACGAATTCGAGTAGGCCGCGGTTAGCTAAGCATAAACCACCGGAATAGCTATAGGCATCTGGATCGTTTTGTGAATATCGCTCAAGCATGCGAATGTCTACTTTCCCAACGAGTGATGATATATCTTGGTTATTCTCATCGCCAGGTTCAGTTTTAGTCACAGCGATTTGGTCACGCACGGATGGCCATATTTTAACTACTTTAAATTTACGGATATCGCCATTGTACTCATGTAGGCGTTTACTTGCCCAAGGAGACATGCTTTTGCCAAGATAGCGTTGAGGAATACCATATTTTTCTTCGAGCAGCTCACCGTCTTCTTCTGCTGAAAATAAGCCTAGAGGTGACTCATTAATAGGCGAGTCCTTAATGGCATAAAATGGCACTTTCTCGATGAGTGATTTTAATTTTTCAGCAAGAGATGATTTGCCACCACCGACAGGACCTAATAAGTAAAGGATTTGCTTTTGTTCTTCTAAGCCTTGAGCTGCATGACGAAAATAGGCGGCGATTTGCTCAATGACTTCTTCCATGCCATAAAAGTCTTTAAAAGCAGGGTAACGTTTAATTACTTTATTCGCAAAAATACGGCTTAATGTCGGGTCGTTACGTGTATCAATAAATTCTGGCTCTCCAATTGCCATAAGCATCCGCTCTGAAGCATTCGCGTAAGCAAGAGGGTCTTCTTTGCAAAGTTGTAAGTATTGCTCGATAGTGATTTCTTCTTGACGTTGAGATTCATAACGATCGGAGAATTGGCTAAAAATATCCATATGCGCTTCCTCGCAGCTCCCTTCTTGACCAACATTGCTGTTTTTAATGTTGATGCAAAATGAGTGGTTAAACTAATCCTATCTATTACAATATTCGTATACGACGGATGATGAAGCAAGGTTTTTTTCCACTCAATGTAATCAAGTTAGCTAAAAATGAAAGTAAGAAAGATAACTTAGGAGGCTGAATGCCAACGACTCGCTTTTATTTGAATCTTTCATACGAACAAGTGATGCGTTATTACCAGGGCCAAGCAGAGATTGTTTATGTGCAAGATATTTATGGGCGTCGCGTACAGTTCCCTGCGAATCTATTGCGACAGCTTGTTAATCGCCAAGGGGTCTATGGCTTATTTGAAATAGAATACTCAGTGGATGGTAAGTGCATTGCAGTAAAAAAAATAACACCATAATTGTTTATAAAAGGTTTTAAAACGCTGGTGGGAGGCGTATGATTCAGCTATTAGAACAAATAGAATTAGATATTAAAAACATAAGGGTGAAACATGACTCGGTTGGTCACTGATAATGTAACAGATATAGTTGAGAATGTTGTAACACTTGTTAATGAAAAGGTTGCAGAAAAACAAGCACCCATAGTCGCTGAGTTTGTGCGGCAGCTTTATAATGTCGTTTCCTATGAAGACTTAGCCTCAAGAGACATTGTTGATTTATATGGTGCGGCAATGTCACATTGGAATTTTATTTATCAGCGTAAAGCCAAAGAAGCAAAAGTGCGGGTTTATAACCCAAATTTTGAGCAACACGGCTGGCAGTCAACGCATACTGTGATTGAAGTCGGTTATGATGACATGCCGTTTTTAGTTGACTCATTAAGCATGGTGCTAAATCGTCGCGGAGTGACTATCCACTTAGTCATTCATGTTGGTGGGATGAAGTTCCAACGCAATGATAAACACCAAATTACCAAAGTACTGCCTTGGACAAAAAATAATCGTGTCAAGGATGTGACAACCGAGGCACCGATTTATATTGAAATTGACCGTCAGATCGATGATGAAGTCCTTGAGTCTTTGAAAAAAGAACTATTACAAGTCTTACATGATGTTTCTGTTTCTGTTGAAGACTGGCCAAAAATGCGTGAAGCGTGTTCTGGTATGGTCGAAGAGCTTAACAAAAATGCTAAGGCGATTGATACAGATGAATTAAAAGAGTCGATCGAGTTTTTAAGGTGGGTGTATAACAATCATTTTACTTTTTTGGGCTGTTGTGATTATGAGCTATCTGGTAAGCCTGGTGAGGAAGTACTTCGCGCTATTGAGGGGACCGGCTTAGGGGTGTTACGGGACCGTTCGTCTGCGGACAAACGTGATATTTCAGCCCTGCCGCCCGAAGCGCGTGAGATTTCTTTATCCGTTTCACCGCCTTTAATTGTTGCTAAAACCAGCTCACGGGCGACAGTTCATCGCCCAGCCTATACCGATTTTATTGGTGTGAAACGCTATAGTGACAACGGTAAATTGATTGGTGAACGTCGCTTTATCGGTTTATATACTTCAACGGCCTATAACAGTAATCCAAGAACGATTCCATTGTTACGCTTAAAAGTTGAGCGAATTTTGGAGCGCGCCGGTTTTCCTGCTCAAGGCCATGCAGGTAAAGCATTACTCAATATTCTAGAGACTTTTCCGCGAGATGACTTATTGCAGGCGCCGGATGATGAGTTGTTTGAGATGGCCTCCGGTATTTTACACTTGCAAGAACGTCAACGTATTCGTTTATTTATGCGTCGTGATACTTATGGGCGTTTTTACTCGTGTTTGGTTTATTTGCCACGTGATCGTTTTAATTCACGTTTACGCCATAAAATGCAAAATATTTTAATAGAAGAGCTCAATGGTCAGTCTTCTGAATTTACAACATTATTTTCAGAATCAGTTCTTGCCCGCATTCATATTATTATTCGGGTAAAACCCACAGATGGTGCGCTTGATATTAATTTAAAAGAACTTGAGCAAAAACTGATCGGTGCAGCACGTGAGTGGTCTGATGATTTGCATGATGTGCTTGTTGAGCGTTTTGGGGAAAGTAAAGGTGCTTTACTTGCAAGGAAATACAGTGAAGCTTTTCCTCTGGCTTATCAAGAAGACTTTATGGCACGTACTGCCGTTGTTGATGTCGAAAATGTTGAGGACATTATTAAAGGCAAAGAAATTGCCATGAGCTTTTATCGCCGTCTTGAAGAGTCTTCTTCACGGTTACGGTTTAAAGTATTTATTCAAGATGAACCAGTTGAACTCTCTATTGTGTTGCCTATGTTGGAAAATATGGGCTTGCGTGTATTAGGTGAGCGCCCTTATGAGCTTAAAATGCAAAAAGGCGCGACGGTATGGATCTCTGACTTTACTCTAGAGCAGGACACCGCTGGTGAGCTTGATGTTGATCGCCTACGTGAGTCTTTTCATGAAATGTTCTTGCAGCTTTGGTATGGCAAGGTTGAAAACGATAGCTTTAATCGCTTAGTTGTGAATGCTGGTCTTTCTTGGCGAGAAATTACGTCGATTCGTGCTTATGCTAAGTATTTATTGCAAACGGGCTTTAAATTCAGTCAGCCCTACATGGAAGATACCTTTAATGAGCATCCGAAAATTGCCAAGCTGATTGCTTCAGCATTTGAAGCGCGCTTTCACCCACAAAAAAATAATTCAGATAATTTTAATAAAATAGAACAAAAAATTTTAAAATTATTAGATGATGAAGTGACTAATTTAGATAAAGATACAATTTTACGGCGTTTTTTAGATTTAATGAAAGCGACGCTAAGAACGAATTTTTATCAAAAAACAAATGATAGTCAGATGAAAGATTATGTTTCTTATAAATTTTCACCTGATTTAATTCCTGATTTACCCTTACCTCGACCAGCATATGAAGTATTTGTTTATTCACCGCGTGTTGAAGGGGTGCACTTGCGTGGAGCGAAGGTTGCACGGGGTGGCTTACGTTGGTCTGATCGTCGTGAAGATTTCCGCACAGAAATTTTAGGTCTAATGAAAGCACAGCAGGTGAAAAACTCAGTGATTGTTCCACAGGGGGCAAAAGGAGGTTTTGTTCCGAAAAACCTGCCAGAAGGGAGCCGCGATGAAGTGCTTAAAGAAGCCATTGCTTGTTATAAAATCTTTATCAGTGGCTTATTAGATATCACAGATAATTTAAATAGTGGTGATATTGTTAAGCCTGTTGATGTTGTACGCTATGATGAAGATGACCCTTATTTAGTTGTTGCGGCTGATAAGGGCACGGCGACATTTTCTGATATTGCCAATGGAGTTGCGCGTGATTATGGTTTTTGGTTAGATGATGCCTTTGCTTCTGGAGGAAGTGTTGGCTATGACCATAAAAAAATGGGCATTACTGCACGGGGAGCGTGGGAGTCAGTTAAGCGTCATTTCCGTGAACACTTAAGTATCGACTGTCAAACGACAGACTTTACTGTCGTTGGTATTGGAGATATGGCAGGGGACGTATTTGGCAATGGTATGCTGCTAAGTCGCCATATTCGCTTAGTAGGTGCATTTAATCATATGCATATTTTTATTGACCCGACTCCAGACTCAGCGACGAGCTATGCTGAACGTCAGCGGTTATTTGAATTGTCTGGGTCGACTTGGGCAGATTATAACTCTAAGTTAATTTCAAAAGGTGGGGGTGTCTTTAAACGCTCGGCAAAATTCATTCGCCTGACTCCTGAAATTAAAGAATTACTTGGAGTTGATGATGATGTGATGATTCCAAATGATGTGATTAAAGCTTTGTTAAAGGCAAAGGTTGATTTGGTTTGGAATGGAGGGATTGGCACATATGTTAAATCGACTAAAGAAAATGATGGTGATGTTGGTGATCGTGCAAATGATAGTGTGCGGGTTAATGCCAGTGATTTAAATTGTAAAGTGGTCGGTGAAGGAGGTAATTTAGGGTTAACTCAACGCGCTCGCATTGAGTTTGGTTTAAACGGTGGTGCGTGTTATACCGACTTTATTGATAACTCTGCCGGTGTTGATTGCTCTGACCATGAAGTTAATATCAAAATTTTGCTAAATGAGATTGTTGCCAATGGTGATATGACAGAAAAGCAACGTAATGAACTGTTAGCTCAGATGACAGATGAAGTGGGTGAGCTGTGTTTGCATAATAATTATCGTCAAACGCAAGCGATTAATGTAGCAGTAAGGCAAGGCATTGAGGCTTTAGATTTATATACTCGTCAGATTCGTGACTTAGAACGTCAAGGGCATTTGAATCGGGAAATTGAATTTTTACCGGATGATGAAGCCTTACAAGAGCGTAAAGCAGAGCAAAAAGGCTTAACCTTTGCTGAGTTTGCGGTTGTTTTGGCATATAGTAAAAATGTGCTCAAACAAGATCTAGTTGCATCTGATGTTGTTGACGACCCCGCATTTTTTAAATGTTTAGAAGCGGCTTTTCCTCAAGTGTTATGCAAATCTTACAGTAAACAAATGCGCGAGCATCGTTTGGCCCGTGAGATTGTCGCCACACAATTGGCCAATTCAATGACTAATTATATGGGTGTGACATTTGTCAGTCGTTTACGTGATGAGACAGGTAGTCAGATTTCTGAAATTACGCGGGCTTACATGGTGGCGGCACGTGTATTTGATGTTGATGGTACGTGGGCAGCTATTGAAGAGCTTGATGGTCAAGTGGATCCGAAACTGCAGATGGAAATGATGCGCGAGGTTACTCGAGTGATTCGTCGGGGTACTCGTTGGTTTTTGCGTAATCGCCGCAAGAACTTGGATATTGTTAAAGCATCAACACAGTTTTATTCTGAAGTTGAAGGCTTGTTTACCGCATTGCCAACCTTATTAGATGGTGAGGACGCGCAGTACTTTAATAATAAGCTGGCAAGCTTTATTGACGAGGGCGTACCTGAACACTTGGCTATGAAGATGGCTGGGTTACGTTTTATGTATTCTGCACTGGATATTGTTGAAGCGGCTAATATCCATAATTTTACTGTAGAGGAAGTAGCACGAGTTTACTTTATTTTGAACCATCGTTTAAGTCTGGGCTGGTTCCGCTTTATTCTCGGTGAACATTTGGTGCAAAACTATTGGGAAGCACTTGCTCGAGCTGCCTTGCGTGATGATCTGGATTGGCAACAACGTGGCTTGACTATCGGTGTGATGAGTTTTGAAGAAGGCTCTGATGATATTAATGAGCGCTTAGATGGCTGGATTGCTGAATATGAGCATATGATTGATCGCTGGAATAGCATGGTGAGTGATTTGCGTGCGAGCAATGTTCGTGACTTCGTTATGTTTTTTGTCGCGATGCGTGAATTGATTGATATCTCGCAGTCAACATCACAATCACAGCTTGAATTGGAGGATGAAGCAGGCTCCAATTAACACCTGCTTTTATATTTTAACTTACTTGATATATTTAAGCGCTAGTTCTAGCGCTTATTTTTTACTTATTTGGCGTAATAGAAGGTAACCTAAGCTGCCAGCAATAATTGATGCGATTAAAATACCAAGTTTGGCAGAGTTTAATAATATTGGTTGATTACTTAAAGCGAGGTCAGCAATAAATATAGACATGGTAAAACCAATGCCTGCAAGTAGACTTAAGGCAAACATATGTTGTAACTGGATGCCCTGAGGAAGCTTTATTTGTTTTGCTTTTACTAGGCAAAATACAGTGCCAAATATGCCGATGACTTTTCCTAAAATAAGCCCGAGAATAATTCCTATTGTCAAAGGTGAAGTTAAAGCATACTTCATATTTAAGTGGTTAAAAGAAATCCCTGCATTAATTAATACAAAAATAGGAACAATAATGAACATAACAGGCTTATGTAGAGCATGCTCTAAGCGTTGTAATGGTGTTTTTGCATGGTGAATAAGGTCTTCTAGGTAGTGTATTAATGCTTTTATATGCTCATTGTTTTGTCCTTGGTTTCTCAACGCATTACTTTTAACTTCATCCAGTGTATTTTGGGATAATTTGGTAAAGTTTTTTGGCAAAGGCTTATTTTTCCCAGGAATCGTAAACGCAAGCAAGACTCCGGCAACTGTAGCGTGAATACCAGATTTTAATAAAAAGAGCCATAAAATAGTGCCGATTATCAGATAAATAGAGAGTTTTCGAATGCCCGCTAAGTTTATTAATAGCAAAATAACAAAGGAAAAGGTAGCATAAATTAGGTAGTTTACTGCAATTTTTTTTGTATAAAAAAGAGCAATAACCGTAACTGCACCTAAATCATCGACAATGGCAATTGCGGTGAGTAGGATAATCAAGCTGCGGGGGATACGGTTACCCAGTAAGGACAGGACGCCTATGGCGAAAGCGATATCTGTTGCCATGGGGATTGCCCAGCCTTTGGCTGCAACACCTGTTGAGTTTAAACTGATGAAAATAAGTGCGGGAACAATCATACCGCCGATTGCAGCACTGACCGGTAACAGCGCTTTATTAAATTGGCTAAGCTCTCCTGCCATAATCTCACGTTTAATTTCAAGGCCGGCAAGAAGAAAGAAAATGGCCATTAAGCCATCATTTACCCAATGGTAGGTTGGCTTAATCAGTGTGTATTGGCCAATTTGAATGCCTAAGGGCAAATCATGTAATAGGGTATAAATAGGTTGTGTTAATGGTAAATTTGCAGCGATTAAGGCAATTATAGTGCAGAGTATGAGTAATATACCACCACTGGCCTGGTTGCTTAAGAAAAGTTCGAAAGTGTCTTGGAATTTTCGTATTTGACGACTTAACATACAGTCACCTTAATTAATGATTGATTGTTGAAAGTTTAAATTAGGCCTAGCGTATATCAATAGGCTTTTAACCTCTTATTTTGTTATAGTTTATAGCAAATTATAAAAGGAGATAAAAGTGCTAATGAAAGTAAAGTGGTGGGTTGACCTCTTAGTCTCTTACCGGATGATCCATGCATTTAAAACAGCGCTTGCCTGTTTGATTGCTTTGATTGTCTTTCGTGCTTTTAATTTAGATCATGGTCAATGGGTGATTATTACTGTGGCTGTCGTTATGGGAGCACAGATTACTGTTGGTGCTGCAGAAGATAAATCAATTGCGCGTAGCGCTGCAACTGTGATCGGGGCAGTTGCTGCTGGCTTATTTTTATTGACCGGCTGGGGTGGAAACTTTATTGCTGAAATGTTGGTATTATTTACCGTCGCATTCGGCTTTGCTTATTTA
The DNA here is from genome assembly GCA_001644975.1 of Piscirickettsiaceae bacterium NZ-RLO1. Lineage (GTDB taxonomy): Bacteria > Pseudomonadota > Gammaproteobacteria > Piscirickettsiales > Piscirickettsiaceae > Piscirickettsia. Next base: position 7,656 of record LVCQ01000001.1, on the reverse strand, counting down.
GCAGGAAGTAAGCGCTATTCTTATGTTGGAGTATTGGGAACCGTAACATTTGCGATTATTGCACTTACAGGCTCTATCAAGCTTGGAGTGGCTGAAGGCATGTTAAGAGCTGTGGATATTCTGATTGGGGTATTAATTAGTCTTGTTATTTCAAAAATATGCTTGCCTATTTATGCACGGCGAGAGCTGTTACTTTCTATATCGGCAACATTAAGGGACTTAGTGTTGCTGTGTGAGGATAGTTTTTCTAAGCATAGAGTGTTCAGTCAGCTTGAAAATTCCGTATTCGAAATAGACAAAATTGCTGTAATTAGTCAGTCTTTTTCTGAGCAAAATAAACTCGCTGAGGAAAGCAAGGCTTGGCTTGAGCGTAAAAAGCTATCTTTTGATTTGGCTTTATGCAAAGATAGCTTGATTCAGTTAAAGCGAGTTTTTCGGCAGATTTTAGAAACACGCTATAGCTTAAGTTTATCAAGGGAAGATACCGTGTGGTTACGAGGCCATACTGATACACAGGCGCTTGCTCAGCATGTTATTGAATTATTGCACTGTTGGTCGGAGCAGCTTAAGTGTTATCCTGATTCTGTGACTAAAGATGGATTTGTGCTTGATGGTAATAAATTGATTCGTTTACGCCAGACGATCCAGCAGCAGGCAGCGAAGCAGTCTGCTCAACACCACATTCATCTTTATGCTTTTTTGCATAGCATGGAGCACCTTTGGGAAGAGTTGGTACGATTTAACTCTATACTTCAGCAAGTGCTTGTTAAGAATTAAAATGGCATTGAATATTTTAATTTAAAATTTATTAAATTATTTGGAGAAGAAATGTTTAAAGATAAACCACCTCATGGTGAGCAGGATGTAATTAATGATTTGGTTTTTTCGATTGTCAAAGAGCAAAAAACAAAACGGCGTTGGGGTATCTTCTTTAAGTTGCTTTTTATAGCTTATATTGTATTTATAACAGCAACTTTTTTTGTAAATAAAAAAGAGTCGCTGGTGAGCGTACCGCATACGGCAGAAATTGATGTCTCCGGAGTGATTGCTGCAGGCACTGAGACAAGTGCAGATCATGTGATTCAGGGCCTACAAAATGCATTTAAAAATTCACAGGTTAAAGGCGTTATTTTGAGAATTAATAGTCCTGGAGGATCTCCGGTACAGTCTGAAGAAATTTATAATGAAGTTCGTCGCTTAGAAAAAAAACACCCCGAAAAAAAAGTGTATGCAGTGTGTGAGGATGCATGTGCTTCAGGTGCTTACTATATTGCATCAGCAGCGCATGAGATTTATGCACAACCTGCAAGCCTTATTGGCTCTATTGGTGTGATTATGAATGGCTTTGGCTTTACTGAAGCGATGAAAAAGCTTGGAGTAGAATCACGAGTTTTAACTGCTGGTAAAAATAAAGGCTTTTTAGATCCATTTTCCCCTATGAGTGAAGAGCAAAAGGAATTCGCTTTAACGATGTTGAAAAGCGTGCATGAGGTTTTTATTGCTGATGTCAAACAAGGGCGGGGCAACCGATTGAAAAATAACCCAGAGATTTTTTCAGGGTTAGTTTGGACTGGTTTGCAAGCGCGGAAGCTTGGCTTAGTCGATCATTTTGGTGGTTATCGTCAGGTTGCAGCCCAGGTGATCAAAGCGCCTCAAATTGTTGACTATACCGTTAAACCAGGATTGTGGGGTGAGTTGAGTCAGCGTGTTAGTACTATATTTAATCATGCATTGCACACTATGGCGGCTAATATCCATTTAAGTTAATGCTTGTTAATTTTTATGCCTGTTAGTTATACTGGATACTTAACAGGCTCTTTGACTTTAGGCCAGCGGGTTAATCCCTTGGTTTTTCAAAAATTGCACGAGCTTGATTAACGGTAGGCCAATTAAACTATTTGGGTCATCACCAACCATTTTTTCAAACAAGCTGATTCCTAAACCTTCTGATTTAAAACTACCAGCGCATTGATAAGGCTTTTCACGCTTTAAGTACGTCTCGATTTCTTGCGCACTGAGTTTTCGAAAGTACACACTAAAGGGCTCTACTGTAAGTTGAGACTCGCCGGTTGTGGTGTTTAGTAGACATAGACTGGTAAAAAATGTCACCGCACGACCACTACAAGTACTAAGTTGCTTGATTGCATTATCGTGGGTGTATGGCTTGCTTAGAATATGTTGATCCAGTATAGCGGCCTGGTCTGAGGCAATAATCAGCTGCTGGTTACTTTGATAATGTTCAGCTACGGCATGGGCTTTTTCTTTTGCTAGGCGTAGGACAAGGTCAGAAATGTCCTCGTGGTGATGTGGAGTTTCATCGATGTTGGGTGAGTATTGGCTAAATTTTAGTCCTAAACGTTGCAATAGCTTTGCTCGGTAAGGGGATGAAGAGGCCAAGACTAGGTGCATTTTTAAACTTCTCATGAAAAACTACTATATCAACTTGCGCTTTGGAGCGTCATTATAGGAGAGTTATTTGATTGAATCTATAGTAAGGGATGTTTATATTAGCATCGAGCTTGATCCTGCTTTTATTAAATTAGTCATCTAATTTGTTATTTAATTTTTTTAGGCGTTAGTTGTTTGATGAGCTCAGTTTTGATATCCAAAGTATGACTAGTAAGGTGATTGACACAGTATTCGCCGAGTTTTTGGTACAGCGCTGCTACCTCTGTATTTTTTATCTCAGCAATCGCTTGTTGGTGACTATTAATTGTTGAATGCTCTGCGCGGGCAATTGGGCCGGTTAAGGCTTGTTGTGGTGAAAGGGTTTGTAAGTTATTGACTGCGCTTTCTATCATGGTTAGAGAAATGTGTTCAGCGAAATCTGTGGCAAGACCCGCATGTTCAAGTAACTGGCTAGCAAGGTGGGACAGCACATAAGTATAGTTATTGCTAAGGACACATGCGGCATGATAGAGCGATTTATTTGTACTGCTAATTTCAAAAGGGCTGGCCCCTAATGCGCTAAATAGCTGGGTTAATTTTTCAGTTGCTAGTGGTGAGCCTTCGATGCCACAAAGAGAGCCTGGGTAGTTGAGTAGTGCTTGTTTTGGTGAGGAAAAAGATAATACTGGATGGGCGCTGGCAATATGTGCTCCGCGTAATTGAGCAGACATAAGCGTTTCTTCTGCGCTTAATGCACCTGAGCAATGGATAATGGTGCTGTTTTTAAATCTAATAGGTTGGTTTAAAGTTAGTTTTTCACAAGTAGTCTTGATGTAAGCATCTGGGACAGTGAGTAGGTAAATGTTAGCAGAGCGTGTTTGATCAAGGTCATGAATGGCCTGGCCTGAGCCAATAAAGTGGCAAGCGGCTTTCGCATGTGCTTGTGTGCGACAGTAGACATCTTGGATGGTGGCAAGCTTTTTATTATAAAGCAAATGCGCAAGTGTTTGGCCGACACGCCCTGCACCGATAATATTCACTAGAGGAAGTGTTTGCATAGTAATTTACCTTTTATATTATGTTTATAAATGTTTATTTATGTATCTCTGTAAATGTACGAGTAGCTATATCTAAAGTAATTTAGAATAAAAATCAAGGTGCTGGTCTGCTTTTGATGGAAAAGTTTCTGAGTCTGTTATACAGTAATGCCAATTTTGATTAATGTTTTAAAGTGGTTAAAGTCATAAACGGGGAAGCTGTATGCGTTATTTAAAATTATTGATTAGCGTGAGCGTTATTTTAGGAGGATTATTGTTAACTGGTTGTACGCAGATGATGCAGGCTTGGGTTGCGCAAAACTGTACGACGGATGCAGCTTATAGCCAAGGGTTGAATGCTGCACGCCATGGTGAGGATATGAAAATGAGTTATGCTGCAGGTTGTCCTGCAAACCAAAGCCAGCTGAATGCCGCGTATCGCCAGGGCTATCAATATCAATTAAGAAATCAGCCAGCAGAAGTGAATATTAATATCAATACAGACAAAGGAAAAACACAAGCTAGTAAGCCTTATCGTTGCCATAAACAGTTTGGTCAAAAAGTATGTGGCTATGATTGCAAGAGTTTCGCTGGGCAGTGGACATGTGCACAAAAATCAGACCAAGAGTGTATACAAAATATGAGTGATATTAAGTGTGGCTATCATTGCAATAAAGGTGATTTCGGTCAATTGACTTGCTTGGATAAGCCCTAGGTAAATGTATATTAAGAACTTAAAATAATAGATATATAGGACAGTTAGCTGATTGACTTATATATCTATATAATGTGTGTTATTGTGGTTGAGTGTTGTGGAAAAATAATTGAAAATTAATCATTAAAAGGCACGTAAGCGTTCTAGCATTTCAAAGTGGCTTTTAAGCTTATCTTTTTGTGCTGGTGTTAATACAGCGTAGATGCGCGCTTCAGCGTTGACTTTATTTTCAATCACTTTATCCATTAGTTGACTGCGTTTTTGCAAAATAGCCTGGGCTTTTTTCGGGGTGTATGTCTCGTTAATAATCAGTTGACGGACTTGATCTCGTGACTGACGCAATTGCTTTATTTCGGCTTGACTTGATTGGCGTGTATCCTTCAGAATTGAAATTACATTTTTTTGTTGAGCCGGGTCGAGGTTGAGCTTTTGAAAAAACTGCTTGAGCGGCATGCCGTGTGCCTTAATTTTTTATGCTTTCCCGGAGGGGGGGGATTGACAGAGGTAGGGCCGACGATACCATCGTTCCCATTATTTGCTGCAAAGCTTGCAACAGGTAAAACGAAAGATGACGCAAGTAGTAGGCTAATTGCTGTTTTTTTAATACTCTCATAAGGGGGTTCCTTTAGTTTGGTCTGACCACTTTGAGTATATAAAAATTGATTTTTTTTGTGAGTCAACAGCTGGCAAAACTTGGGTAAAGATTCAGTAAAACAAAAAAAAGATACTATTTATCTGGGTGGTTATGTAATAATCTTCCAGATGTTCGAAGGAGGCTGTTATGTCAAAAAATGCAAATGTACTGCTCATTGATGATGATTTGGAGCTTTGTGAGCTATTGATTCGTTATTTGACGGTGGAAGAATTCAACGTAAAAGCGGTTCACCATGGCGATGAAGCGTTATCGCAACTGCAAGCGCAGCATTATGATGTTGCGGTGTTGGATGTGATGTTGCCTGGGCAAAGTGGTTTTGATGTCCTAAAAGAAATGCGTAAGCAGCAAATAGAAACCCCTGTGTTGATGTTAACTGCACGTGGTGAAGAAGTCGATCGTATTGTGGGATTAGAATTAGGTGCTGATGATTATTTGCCTAAGCCTTGCAATCCACGTGAGCTGGTTGCGCGCTTAAGGGCGGTGCTTAGAAGAACAACGGCTAAGCCAATCGATCATAATAAAAAAGATGAAGACAAAATCACAGTGGGTGAGTTGGAGCTCGATGCGGCTTCTTGCTCGGTATTTTGTTTAGGTGAAAAGGTTACTGTTACAGCAACCGAGTACCGTATTCTTGAGATTTTATTGCGCTCCTGTGGTCGTGTTGTTTCAAAAGATGCGTTAAGTAAGCAGGTCTTAGGGCGACCGATTGAAGTGTTTGATCGTAGCCTAGATGTGCACTTAAGTAATTTAAGAAAAAAGCTTAGCAGTGCAGGATTAAATGATGCACGCATTACCACTGTCCGTGGTATGGGCTATCGTTGTGATGTTATTAACAGCTAAGTTTAGTTTAGTTAATTTATATATTAATACTGGTTTAACTAAACTAAGACCATAAAATTATAGATTGTAATGTGTTGTGAAAAAAAAACTGAATCTTTATTGGCGTATTTTTATTTGGTTTTGGCTTTCTATGGTAGCGTTGATGCTCGGGTCAGTTTGGCTTGCTGAACACTTTGATCAAGCGCGTCAAGTGCCAGTTTGGCAGCAGCGTTTTATTAATAGCTATCGCGCTGCTGCAGAAACAGCATTGCGTCAGGGTGGTCCAGAACGTTTTTACCAGTGGTCGCGACGTGTTACTCATACCACAGGTGTGAGGACTTTTTTAGTCGATATTGATCGTCCTGACCTGATTGAAGGCTTGCCATTACCTCATCAAATTAAAAAATCGTTAATTGTTGGATTAAAGGCAACGCCTAGCCGGGTTGTTAAAGTCAACCGTGATTTGCGCTTGAGTGCTGTTGTCGAGGTTGATGGCCGCAATTATCGTTTAGTATTGCTATTGCCACCGGAAATGATCAGAGCGGGTTTTGGTGAAAAGCTGGTACAAATGTGGTCGCAGTTGTTAATTGCTGCAATTACCATTGGCTTTTTATGCTGGTTATTATCTCGTTATTTAACACGGCCGTTACGCAATTTGCAACTTGCTGTGAAAGAAATTAGTCGTGGCAACTTTCAGCATCGTGTGGGTACCGAACTTAGTGGCTATGATGAGTTTGCTGAGCTCGGTCGTGAGTTTGACCGAATGGCTGTGCAAATTGAGCATATGATGACATCGCAAGAGCGTATGCTACGTGATGTCTCACATGAGCTACGTTCACCGTTGGCGCGCTTGCAAGTGGCTTTAGAGCTCGCTCGCCACCGTGCTAGTGAGGAAAGCCATACTGAGCTTGACCGTATCGGTTTAGAAGCTGAGCGCTTAAATGACTTAATTGGCGAGATTTTATTCTTAACTCGCTTAAAAAGTGCAGAGCTCGTCAAAGAATCATGTGATCTAACGGTATTATTAACGAGCATTGTACAAGATGCTCAGTTTGAGTTAAGTGAGCGCAAGAACAGTATTGTGACAGACTTTAATGTCGATAAAATCAATGCCAATGCTAGATGGTTAAGTGCAGCCGTAGAAAATATTCTACGCAATGCACTTTTTCATACTGAGCCTGGCACTGAGGTGAGAGTCTCCAGCCGTTATGATGAGAGCAGTGTGATTATCTCAGTAGAAGATAGTGGGAGCGGGGTGTTTGAAGTTGAATTGGATACTTTATTTGATCCTTTTTATCGGACCAATCGTAGTCAGGCTAGTGGCTATGGCTTAGGGCTAGCCATTGCTAAGCAGGTGGTTGAGGTTCATCATGGCTCTATTCATGCTTATAATAAAAAGCCACATGGTTTAGTCATCGACATTCATTTACCTTTATAAGTGAAATGCATTTCATTTCATTTATAACCTAGTTAATTGCTAAATGAGCATGGGCTATTTATTAGCCCCTTCTGCTATTATCTGGTTTATTTTAATTTAAATTTAATAATACTCGCAATGATAAGCAATTTTTTGTAAATTACCGATTGATTAGATCTTAAATAGAAAATTAAGCTGTAAAAATAGCAATAATTGGCAAAAAGGATGTAAAAAATGCAGGGAACTCATCTTACCAGTCAACAATTAAAGAGCAATAGAGTTAATATATAGGGATTGAGTTATGGCAATGGATTCTGCTGATGTTTCACATCGCTGCACTTATCGTCTTGATACCTTACGAGCTATGCTTAATCAAGTGATTAAAGTCGAAGATAATGATTATAAGTATAGTTGGCAGAGCGTTAACTACTTTCCTGTATGGTCTTTTTACCATCAGCCGTTAACTAGCCTTGAGCAAGCTGAGTGTGATCATTACAGTTACATGCCTTGTTTAGCGGTGAATTTAACTAATCATTTTTCGATGCAGATGACTCAGCAAAGCTATGTAGGGCAAACTGAATTTATTAGTTTATTGAGCTATCAAACTGGCCAACAGATGTATAAT